>JBGPDK010000001.1:0-67494 GCA_041482235.1 Thermoanaerobaculia bacterium
AATGACGCCGGTGAGCGGCAGCTTCGCGGCGAAGGCCTCGGCCGAGCGCACGGCGTCCTGGCCGGTCATCGCATCGGCCACGAAGAGGATCTCGTCGGGCTCCGTCGCCTCGCGGATCCGGGCCACCTCGTCCATCAGGACTTCGTCGATGTGCAGGCGCCCCGCCGTGTCCACGATCGCGACGTCGTATCCCAGGAGCTTGGCGTCCTTCACCGCCGACTTCGCGCGAACGACGGCGTCAGGCTCGCCCTTCGGGTCGAACGCCATGAGGCCGTTCTCCCTGGCGAGCGTCCGGAGCTGCTCGGTCGCCGCCGGGCGCTGCACGTCCGCGGGCACGAGCAGCACCTGCTTGCGAAACGAGGTCTTCAGGTAGAGCGCCAGCTTTGCCGCTGTCGTCGTCTTGCCCGAGCCCTGAAGACCCACGAGTAGAATCACGGAAGGTCGCTTCTTGAGCGCGAGAGGCGCCTGTTCGCCACCGAGGACTCGCGTGAGCTCGTCCCGGACGATCTTGATGACCTGCTGAGCCGGGGAGAACGAGGTCAGGACCTCCTGACCGACGGCCTTCTCCCTCACGCGAACCGTGAAGTCCTTGACGACCTGGAGGTTGACGTCGGCCTCGAGGAGAGCCGTCCGAATCTCCTTGAGAGCCTCGTCGACATGAAACTCGGTGAGGTGGCCCTCGCCGCGAAGTTCCTTGAAAACGCGCTGGAGACGATTCGAGAGGGAGTCGAACATGGCCGGGTCGCGCAGTCTAGCAGGCCCCGCCGCCCTGCCTTTCATGGCTCAACTCGTTCATGGGCTTGACACAAGCCCCGATTCGGGTATGCTCTGCCGCGAAGCTCGAGGCGGAACCATCCGTCTGTACGGCTGATGGTGTTCCCAAAAAAAACCTCTCAGGTCTGAGTTTTCCTCAGTAGAGGCCGCCAACCACCCGACCGATCAACCAGCAAGGAGCAAACCGAAATGAAGAAGTTCACGTCCGCCCTCGCCCTCGTCGCCCTCGCGACCTCCCTCGTGGCCTGCAACAAGCCCGAGGAGAAGAAACCCGAAATGAAGACCGAGGCCCCGAAGGTCGTCGAGGAAACCTCCAAGACGACGTCCACGACGACGACGAGCACCGCCCCCGACGCCGCCACGGCGACCACGGCAACCACCACCACCACGACGTCCACGACCACGACGACCTCCGCCCCCGCCAAGAAGTAAGCGGTTCCCTCGATCCGTTTCGAATCGCCCCGGTGACGCCGGGGCGTTTTTCTTTCCGGCCTCCGCCTTGCACAATGTGCGGCGGAGGCGAAGATGAAACTCCCGTCACTTGGCGCCGCGGCCCTGCTCGCCGGCCTCGCCGTCGCGCCGGCGTCCGCCCGGGCGGACACGATCTCGTCGACGGACTCGTTTCTTCCGGCCGTGCACATCGTCGGTGCCACCGGCGTCTTCCGCACCGATGTCACGATCTTCAATCCGGATCCCGCCGTCACCGCGGTCGTGGACATCTTCTACGGGGAAGCGGACAGCGACGGGACGGCGCGCCCCGTGTACCACATCCCAGGCAACCTCGGACCGTTGGCTTCGGTGACCCTTCCCGACATCGTACTCTCGACCTTCGCGTTCGAGTCGAGTTCCGGCCTTCTCGAGGTGAAGAGCTCCCCCTTGACGCCGGTGCACGTCACGAGCAACACGTACAACGTGGCGGGCGCCGTGCCGGGCACGTACGGCCAGTTCTCGCCCGGCCAGCCCTTTCGAAATTCCGTCGGGTTCGACAATTCGATAGCGGGAGATCTCTACGTCACGGGAATTCCCAACGACGAGAACCACCGGACGAACGCCGTCGTCATGAATCCCACCGGGATCCCGCTCGAGGCCGGCGTGCGCCTTTGGGACGCCTCCGGGATTCCCTTCAAGGTCGTGCTCCTGAGCGTCCCTCCCTATTCGCTCCACCAGCTCAACGACATCTTCCATGACGACTTCGCCTCCGCCTCGCCGCCGGAGGGCGGCCCATGGCGACTCAACGTCTTCGTCAACCAGTCGAATGGCGCGCGCGCTCTCTGTTACGCAACGGTGATTGATCTGCGCACGGGCGATCCCTACCTCCTGACCGGCCAGCTCGCGCGCCCCTGAGGAGGCAGCCGGCTGCGCACCCTCCTCGTCGACCTCGGAAACGTCCTCGTCCGGTTCGATCACGGAATCACGTTGCGCCGGATCGAGGAGGCGACAGGCGTCCCGACAGGGGTTCTGAGCCCACACCTCGTCGGCCCGCTCGAGCGGGAGTTCGATCTCGGACGGTTGACGGCTCAGGCCTTTTTTCGGGCCGCGGAGAATGCGGCCGGTCTTCCACGCCTCGGCGACGACATCTGGATGCCGGCGTGGCGCGACATCTTCACCCCGGTTCCCTCCGCTCTCGCCGCCCTGGGTCGTCTCGCTTCCGACGTCACGCCCGTGCTCATCTCGAACACGAACGCCCTTCACTGGGACGGGGTCCTCGACGTCGCGCCGGAGCTGTCCCGCCTCGTTCCTCTGCGGGCCCTCTCGTTCGAGGTCGGTGCGGCCAAGCCTGAACCCGCGCACTTTCACGCGGCGCTCGGGCGCGCGGGGGCGCGCCCGAGCGAGACGCTCTACGCCGATGACCGGCTCGATCTCGTCGAAGCGGCGCGGGCGCTGGGCATCCGCGGCTTCGTCGTGACCGACCCCGACCTCCTCGCCGGCGAGCTTTGGGAACGCGGCTACCTCGCGGCGCCGTCCAGTCTCCCGCAACCCTTGCCCGCGAGATTCGGCGGCGCCGCTTCACCTCGCTTCAGGTTAGGCCTCCAGAAATTCCGGAAGGGTCGCTTCTTCGAGGCCCACGAGACGTGGGAGCTGCTGTGGAAGGAGAGCGCGGGCGACGACAAGCTCTTCCTGCAGGCGCTCATCCAGCTCGCCGCGGGCTGCGTCCACATCGGGCGCGGAAATGCGGCACCGGGAAAGCGACTCCTAGCCGTCGCGAAGGCCAAGCTCGATCGCTTCGGCGATGACGAGGCGGGGGTCGACGTGGATTCCCTGAGAAAGGGGATTGAAGCTGCCCTCAAGCTGCCGACGGCCGAGCTGCTGCGGGCTAACCTGCGCCGCCTGTTCGCAGGAAGAAGAGAAGATTCTTCTTAGAAGGTAAAGGCGCCCTGTGGCACGCCGAACCTCGCGACGTGGGGCCGTGCGAACTGCGGCACCGAATATTCTCCTTCTAAGAAAATTCTCTTCCCTTCCCCGCCTTCGGCAGGATTCCCGCCGCGCGCGCCGCGACTTCCGCGATGAGCATGGCGTCCGGCACGCGGCTTTTCGCGGCGTGAAGTCCAGGCAGGCCGGCTCCCAGACGGGTGAGCGCTTCCGCGACGCGCCCGAGTGCGCCCCGGGGCCGCGACCAGCCCGCCGCCGCCTCCTCGAGCAGATCCCGATACGCCTCCGCGATGCGCTCGGGCCGGCGGGGCACCGCCCATGCGGCCGCCGCGCACCCGCGCTCGAGCGCGAGGTCCGTCTCGAACGCGAGGCGCTCCATCGCGCGCGCGAGACGCCCGACCTCGTCTCCGCCGACCGGGATCTTGTCGGCGAACGACGCGGGCAGCTCGCGGAACCAACCGGTGTCGCTGACGACGAGAGGAAGCCCGAAGCCCGCGAGGCGGCACACGGCATGGGACGTCTCCCCCATCGTGGGATAACGCAGGTTGACCGCGAACGTCGCCGCGGAGGCCGCGCGCCGGAGGTCTTCCTCGGAAAGATAGCCCCCGAATCTCACGTCCGCCTCGAGGCCGTTTTTCCGCACGAAGGATCTCAGCCCGTCGTCCTCGGCGACCGCTCCGCCGATGAAGAAGAAAGGCCGGCGCTCCGTCGGGAGGGACGCGAGAGCCTCGAGGATCTTCCCGATGCGCTTGGCGGGCGACACGATTCCGAGCGTAATGCCGACAGGCCGGTCGCTCGGAAGGCCGAGCGCGTCGCGCGCCTCCAGGGGCGGCGTGCGGCGGGCGAGGGCCACGTGCTGCGGGATCGTCACGGCGCGGGTCCCCGGGCTCTCGCGGAGTACAGCGCCGGTCACGAGCGCTGAGTGGGCCACGACCGCCTCGGCCGATCGGATCACCCCGCCGGACATCGGGAAGGCCCACGGGTCGAGGTCCCACACAGGGACGAGAGAACCGCGCCGCGTCTCGGCGAACGCCCTTCCCCGCGCGCCGTGCGCCCGTTCGAGCTCGCGCGCGTAGTCCTCGGCGCGGCCGCGCGTGAGGTAAGCCGCCGCGAAGAGGTGATGGAGAACGAATTCGTGGAGAACCACCACGGCCGGCGTGCGGCGCGCGGGATCGAAAAGCGCCTCGACCGAGGGGGCATGAAGCGGATCGTTCCCGATCTCGAAGAGCAGCACGTCGTGGCCGGCCCGGAGCGCCTCTTTCGCATCGCCCGGCTCGTAGGAAACGGCGAAGAGAGAAGAATTCTCTGAAAGTGAAGAGAAAATCTCGGCGTCGTAGTCGGCGATGCCCGAGCGAGTGGGCGGGAACGGACCGATGAAACCGACCGAAAGCCGGGAACCGGTCCGCACCGCACACCCACGGCCCTCCGGAATCGCACCGTCGGGGCGCGAACGCGTCTCTTCTTCCACGGCCGCCCCGAGCACCTCCGCGTACGCGCGGGCGACCCGGTCCGGCCGCCGTTCGGCGCCCCACTCGGCCGCCGCCCGCGACCTTCTGCGGCTGAGGTCTCGATCGAAGGCGAGCCGCGTCATCTCCTCCGCGAGCCGGGCCACCTCGTCCTCGCCCACCGAGACCTTCGCCGCGAACGAGTCGGGCAGCTCGCGGAACCACCCGGTGTCGGAGACGACGAGCGGCACGCCGTTTCCCGCGAGGCGGCAGACGGCTCCCGAGGTCTCTCCCATCGTCGGATGGCGGAGATTCACGGCAAAGGTCGCCGCGGAGGCCGCGCGCCAGAAGTCCTCCTCGGAAAGGTAGCCGCCGAAAGCGACGTCGTCCTCGAGGCCGTGAATCTCCACGAGGCGGTGGAGCGGGTCGTCGCCGCCCACGGCGCCGCCCACGAAGAGGAATGGCCGCGAGGAGCGAGGCAGCGAGGCAAGCGCCTCAACGATCTTCCCGATGCGCTTGGCCGGAGTCACGACGCCGAGCGTGACCGCGATCGGCCGCCCTTCCGGCAGGCCGCGCGCGCGACACGCCTCCGCGCGCGGCGTGCGCCGAGCGGGGACCACGTGATGCGGAACGACGGCGGTGCGCGTCAGCGGGCTCTCGTCGAGGACGGCGTTCCGCACGAACTCCGAATGCGCGAGGACCGCACTTGCCGCGCGGATCACGCCCCCGGACATCGGATACGCCCATGGGTCGAGATCCCACACGGGTTGCGTTCGCCGGCCGCGGCGCCCGCGCTCGGCGAGCGCCCGGCCGCGCGCCCCGTGCGCCCGTTCGAGCTCGCGCGCGTAGTCGTCCTCGCGCCCGCAAGCGAGGTACGCTGCCGCAAAGAGATGGTGGAGCACGAAGTCGTGGAGCATGACTACCGCAGGCGTCCGGCGCCGCGGGTCGAGCAGCGCCTCGACCGACGGAGCGTGAAGCGGGTCGTTGCCGATCTGGAAGAGGAGAACGTCGTGGTGTGCGATTAGGGCGTCAGTAGCCGCCTCCGGTTCATAGGGATGAACAGAGAGGGAAAGATTCTTGGAAAGGGAAGAGAGGATCTCGGAGTCGTAGTCCGCGATGCCGGAGCGCGTGGGCGGCAGGGGGCCGATGAATCCGACGGAAAGCCGCCGCGAGGGATCGCCCGTCACCGAATGTCACCGGCTTCGAGGAGAGCCCGCACGGCATTCTCCCAGCGAATCTCTCTGACCCTTTCGAAGCCTCTTTCTCCGAATTCCGAAGCCAATCGGTGATTCCCGAGGAGGTCCGCGACCGCGGTCCCGAGGGCGGCGCCGTCCGGCGCGACGACGCGGCCGTTCTCCCCGTCGACGACGAACTCCAGCGGCCCGCCCGAATCCGTGCACGTCACGACGGGCTTTTTCGACAGGAACGCCTCGAGCGCGATGTAGCCGTAGTCTTCGTCGGCGGGCGGGAAGATCACGGCCCCGCAGGTCGCGTAGAGGCCGAGGAGCTCGTCGTCGGACACGCGGCCGGCGAATCGCACCGCGCCGCTGCCCTTCGCCGCCAGAGCCTCGAGACGAGCGCGGTCCGGCCCTTCTCCCGCGATGACGAGGGAGAATTTCCCCGCCGCCGCTGCTCCGATCGCGAGGTCCACGCGCTTCCAGGGGTCGAGCCGGCCGGCCACGAGCGCGAAGCCCCGCGAGGACTCGCAACGGTAACGGCCCGCGAGCGGCGGGGGATGGTAGAGAGCCTCCGCCTCGATCCCGTTGAACCGCGCGAGCCGGTCGGCCGTGTTTTTCGCGTTCGTGAAGACCTTCCGCGCCTCCATGAGGCCCGTGCGGTCCGCCTCGGCGATCAGCTCGCGCCAGCGCGTGTCCTCGGGCGAGGAGGTGAAGTCGCTCTGCTCGGTGCCGAAGCGGTCGTAGGCCTGACGGAACTGGTGGATGAGCCAGACGACCTTGTTCTCGTGCCTCACGAGATAGGACGGGAACTTCATCGGGATCACGAGATCGACGCGCTTTCCGTCCGCCTCCGACACGTCGAGCAGCCGCCACGCCAGGGCGGACGTCAGGATCTCCGCGCGCGGGTACCACTTGAACGGAAGCCGCACGAGCTCGGCTTCGTGTCCGAAGGCCTTGAGCTCGCGCACGAGGCCTTCCGCGTGTCGCTCCGCGCCGCCGAACGCGAACGGCACCTGCGCGGTGCAGACGAGAACGCGCGCCACCGAGAGCCTACTTCACGCCCGTGACGGCGTAGTCCTGCGGGGCGAAGAGAAGGCGCGCGATCGGCGCGAAGCGGGGATCGTCCGCGAGGCCTTCAGGCAGGCCTTCCGACTCCGGCACGGGAGAGCGCCAGTCCACGGTGACCTCCCGAAGCCCGGACGCCGTGAGGAGCTGCGCGAGCGACGGCGCGGGCACCGGCCGCACGTGCGTCAGGTCCATCCAGAACCAGCGCATCGCGTACACCGACTCCGGGTTCACGGTCTCGAAGAGGAGGCGGCCTTCGGGAGCGAGCTTCCGCACGGCGAGCTCCACGAGGTCGAACAGCGCGGCCGGCGGCAGGTGCTCGATGACCTGGAAAGCCGTGATGCCCGCGAGCGAGGCGTCCGGCCGGGCGCTCAGCCACGCGAAGAGGTCGGCGGCGTCGACCGCGAGGCCCTTCTCCTTCGCGCGCGCCGCCATGACGGGGTTCGCGTCGCAGCCGATCCCCGCCAGGCCTTCCGCCTTCACGGCTTCGAGAAACTCGCCCCGGCCGCAGCCGAGATCGGCCACGGGACCTTTCGCACCGCGGAACCGCGCGGCGTCCTTCGCCTGGCGCTTGCGGATTTCGGCCTCGCTCCCGCGAAAATGCTCCTCGAAGTCCGCGTAGAGCCCCGCGCGCAGGGGGTCGTCGGGCCTGACGGCTGAGGAGGCTTGGGTTCCGGTGGTCCCTCCGGTCGGCGCCCGTCCTTCAGAGAGGTTCTGCAAATTGCTTCGAAGGGAAGACCATTCGAGGCGGAGCATCCGAAGCCCTTCACGAGCATCCTCGAGCTGCTTCTGCTCCTCCCGGCGCGCCGCGGCTTCCTGTTCTCGTTCGCGGGCCAACGCCTCGAAGCGGCGGTCGCGGTCCTTCTCGAGCGCGTCCAGCCGGCGCTGGCTCGCGAGGAGATCCTGACCCTCCCGATCGAGGCGCACGGACAGGTCGGCGACCGCCTGTTCGGCGAAGCGCGCCGCGGCCTCGGGCGCGAGCGCGAGATCGCGCAGGGCAGCCTCCGTCTCGAGGAGCGTTCCGCGCAGGGCATCGAGGAGGGCAGAGTTGAACGTCGTCTGGTCGCGCGTGACGATTCTGAGGACGCGCAACAGCGCGGCCTTGATCGGCCGCAGCGCGGCGCCGGCCGGGAGAACGGGCGCCACGAAGCGCTCCGCGTTCTCCAGCATGGCCCGCGGACCCGCATAGGACGGGGCGCCGGGCGAGGATCCGGGCCGGGCCTTGGCGGCCCCCCCGGGCGCGAGACCCGAAGCGGAGAAAGCCGAGAGCGACGCGATCTGCCCCACGAGCTCGGCGGCCAGGGCCGCGACGTCGCGTTTCGCCGCGTCCTCAGGCTTTCCGCTCATGCGTCGCTTATATTAAGCGGGAATGAGCGGAAAGAGTTTCATGGAGAAGCTCAGGAGCACGGCGGCGCGCTACGACTACCTGATCCCCTGGCTCGTGCTCTTCCTCGTGCTGGGCGCCACGGCGGGCATCCTTCAGGTCCTCATCGTCAAGCTGCTGCGTTGACGCGAGCGTCGCGAGCGAGCGAGCGCAGGACGCGGACGAGCATCAGCCCGACGGCCAGCGCCATCGGCCCGATGAAGACGCCGAGAAGCCCAAAGGCAGGAAGACCGCCGAAGACGCCGAGGAAGACCATCAAGGTCGACAGTTCCGTGTCCTTGCGACCGATGAGGAGCGGCTTGAGGAAGTTGTCCGCGAATGTCGACGTCACGGTCAGGTTCCAGAGCAGGAAGAAGATCGCCATTCCCGTGCGCCCCTGGATGAAGAGCACGATGAGACCCGGGAGCCACACGATGGCCGTGCCCCCGATCGGGAGCAGGGAAAGCACTCCCATCGCGACGCCCGCGAGGATGACCGAAGGGAAGCCCGCGATCGCCCACGCGATCCCGCCCGAGGCGCCCTGCACCACGGCGCACACGAGCGAGCCCTTGAAGATCGACTCCATCATCCCGCCGAGAGACTGGATGATCCGATGGCGCTCGGCGTCCTCGATCGGGAGGAGGTCGCTGATCGCCTCCGCCATGCTCTCACCGTCGACCAGGAGAAAAAAGAGCAGGAAAAGCGTCAGAACGAACGTGAGCACCGCGTCGAGGAAAGACAGCACGACGCCCCCGCTCTTGGCGGCGAGAAACGCCGAGGCCGTCGTCACAATCTCGGCTCCCTTCACCTGAAGCTCGTCGGACGAAAGGCCGGTATGAAGCTCGAGCCATGCGAGCGCCTTCCCGACACCGGGCACGGAGATCACATCGGCGAAGGAACGCAGTTCGCGCGCGCGGAGCTTCTCCGCAAGAACCGTGACCGCCGAGGAGGCCTGAGTCACGATCGCGGCGCCGAGGAGGACGGAAGGGAGCAGGACGACGAGCCCCGCGCAAATCGAGAAGGCGACCGCCGCCAAGGTCGTGCGCCGGGGGAGGCGCGCCTTCAGGCGGCGCCAGAGAGGCCAGAGCGCGACGGCGAGGATGACGCCCCACGCGATCGCGGTCAGGAACGGTCTGAGGACGATGAAGCAAAGGACCCCCGCCCCAAGCAGGAGGGCGACGAAGAACACGAGCGGATATGGGGAGGCTTGCGCGCGCGAGGCCATCGGATGACCTGGATGATACGAAATGGCTTGGTAGACTGAAGAGCCATGCGGCCCGCCGCCTCGCGCGTCCCGCGCCGGCCTCCCCCTGCCCTTCCCGACGACCCCGCCGGCCTCTCGAGAGCCGCGGTCGACTCGGCGCGCGCCCACGGATTCGCGGCTGCCGGCGTCCTCGCGGCCTCCGAGCCGACCTCGTTCGGCCGTTACCGACAGTGGCTCGACCAGGCCCATCACGGAGAGATGGCGTATCTCGAGCGCCATGCCGCGGCGCGCCAGCACTTCGACACGGTCCTGCCCTTCACGAGGGCGGTCATCGCCGTGGCGCGCGCGATTCCCGGCGGCGGACCCGGAAACGTGGCGCAGTTCGCGCGAGGCGAGGACTACCACCGCGTCGTGCGACGGCACCTGAAAGCCGCCATCGAGGACCTGCGCCCGCTCGCGCCGAAGGGCGCCCGTTTCCGCGTCTGTGTCGACACCGCGCCTCTTCTCGAACGGGAGATCGCCGTTCGCGCCGGCCTCGGGTTCCTCGGCAAGAACGGGCTCCTGATCGTGCCGGGCCTCGGCTCGCACGTGGTCCTCGGCGAGGTCCTGACGGACGTGGCTCTCGCGCCGACCGCGGCACCCGCCGACCCGGGCGCGAACCGGTGCGGAACGTGCACGGCCTGCCTCGACGCGTGCCCCACTTCCGCTTTCCTCGCGCCTCGCGTCCTCGACGCACGAAAGTGCATCTCGTATCTCACCATCGAGAAACGGACGCCCTTCACGGCGGCAGAGGAGGCCGCTCTCGATGGCCGCCTTTTCGGGTGCGACGACTGCCAGGACGTCTGTCCCTTCAACGCGGCCCGAGGCGCGGGACCTTTCGGCCCGGCCGCGTCCCTCGACCCCGAGGAGATCCTCGCCCTCGGCGCGCCCGCCTTTCGCGCGCGTTTCTTCGACTCGGCGATCTGGCGGGCCACGCCCGAAGGCCTCGCGCGGAACGCGGCCGCCGCTCTCCGCCGCGATGCAGGCCGATGAGCGGCACGCGGCTCGTGGTGGCCGGGATCTTCGTGCGCGAGGGTCGGCTCCTCATGTCACGCCGGCCCGCGGGCCGGGCCTGGGCGGGCCTGTGGGAGCTTCCCGGCGGCAAAGTGGAGGCAGGGGAGACGCCAGAGGAGGCGCTCGTCCGCGAGTGGCGCGAGGAGATGGACGTGACGCCGGTGGCGGTCTCGCCATATCACTTCGAAACCGTCGACGAACCCGCGCCGGAGGGCGCACGGCAAAACGTAACGCTGCTTTTCTATGAAGTGGGGGGAATCGTCGGGGCGCCGCGCTCGGCCGCCGTCGACGCGGTCCGGTTCGCATCCGCGCCGGAAGCCCGCATTCTTCCGACTCCCCCGGGCGACGCCGCGGCACTGCGCCGCCTCCTCGCCGAAGTCGAAGGGGATGCCTTCATCGACACCGAAACGGAGGCCGGGCTCGCCCTCGTGCGCGAGCATCTGTCCAGAACCTGCCGCAACCACGGCGCCGTCTTCAGGCCGGAGGACGGCCGCTGCGTCGCGGGTCCCTGCGAGGGCGAGTCGCTCACGCCGCTCGACGTGGCGCGGAGCGGCGCGGGCTGGGCGCTCGACGGCGGCGGAATGCGATGAACGAAACCCTCCTCGTCATCTTTTACGTCCTCTGCGCTGCGGCCTCCGCGTTCTTCTCGTCGGCCGAGACGGCCGTCACGTCTCTCACCGACGCGGCCATCTTCCGCATGAAGAGCGCGGGCGAGAGGAGCGCCGAGCGGCTCGAGCGGCTGCGGGACGACCTCCCGCGCACGCTCGGAACGCTCCTCGTCGGCAACACGCTCGCGAATGCCGCGGCGGGCTCGATCGGCGCCGGCCTCGCGATCTCGGCCTTCGGCGAGAAGTGGGGCGTTCTCATCGCGACGGTCCTGACGTCCGTGCTGCTGCTCGTCGTCGCGGAGGTCACGCCCAAGACGCTCGCCGCGCGCAGGCCCGAGCGCGTGGCACTCCTGTTCGTCGGCCCGATGGAGCTCTTCGTGCGCCTGCTCGCACCGGTGACGCACCTCCTCTCGGCCATCGCGCGCTGGATCCTGGGCCCGTTCGGCGCCGACGCGCCCCCGGACGTCACGGACGACGACGTCAAGAGCGTCATCAATCTCTCGCGGGAGCAGGGGGGCATCAAGCGCGAGGAGAGCGAGCTTCTTCACGCGGTCCTCGCGTTCGGACAGACGCCCGTGCGGGAGGCGATGGTCCCTCGCGCGAGGATGGTCCTCCTGCCCGTCACCGCGAGCTTCGAGCAGGTCGACGCAGCGTGCCGCGAGTACCGCTACAGCCGCTATCCGGTTTATCGGCAGCACACGGACGACATCGTCGGGATTCTTCACGTCAAGGACCTGTTCGACGTCTCCGACTCGGAGGAGAAGGCCTTCGAGATGGCTCGCCACCTGCGCCCCGCGATCTTCGTGCCCGAGCTCAAGCGCTCAGAGGACCTCTTCCGTGAGATGCGGCGCCGACGGTTTCACATGGCGGTCGTCGTCGACGAAAGCGGCGCCGTGGCCGGGCTCGTCACCCTGGAGGACCTCATCGAGCAGATCGTGGGAGACATCTTCGACGAGCACGACGAGCCCGCCGACCGCCCCGAGCGCGACGGGACGTCGCTTCTCGTGGAAGGGGGTTATCCCCTGGCGTCTCTCGAGCGGGACCTCGGGGCCTCGTTCGACGACCCGGACGACGAGACCGTGGCCGGCTTCCTGCTCCGGAAGTTCGGGCGCATCCCGCGGGCCGGAGCCCGGACCCGAGAGGGGGACCTCGAGTCTCTCGTCGAGCGCGCCTCGCCCCGCGCCATCGAGCGTATCCGTATTCTCCGGACCCCGGCGACCCATCCTTCGGCCCCGGCCGAGACACGAAAGGCCTGAACACCGTGACGGCACTTCTTGTCTAGGCCCTCCATCCGGCGAGCGCTGCGCCGGGCGGGAGCCGAGTCCCCACCCCGCCCGCCGCGGCCCACCGGCCCGCGGAACGCGGGCCGGATTCCCCCGCCGAAGATCTTCCTGCCTGGCGAGACGGAGGATGCGGGCGCCGTCGACTTCTCCGCCGTCTTCTCGCGCGTCGCTCCCGTGGAGATGGAGATCGGCGTCGGAAAGGGCCGCTTCCTCCTCGCGGCCGCGGCCCTGCACGGCGAACGGAACTGGTTCGGCCTGGAAATCGAGCCCGGGTACGCCCGGATCGCGTACCTCAGGGCTGTCCGCGCGGGGCTCTCGAACGTCCGGATCGAGCGGCTCGACGGGAAGGCATTCGTCCTCAACCGGCTCTCCCCCGGATGCCTTGCGGGTCTTCACGTGTACTTCCCGGATCCCTGGCCGAAGAAGCGGCATCACAAGCGCCGTCTCGTGGATCCCGCGTGGGCCGGGGCCGCCGCGCTCGCCCTCGCGCCCGTGTCCCTTCTCCGCATCGCCTCGGACCATGAGGAGTACTTCGGCGTGATCGACGACGTGCTCTCGAACGAACCGCTCCTCGAGAAGCTCGCTCCGGAGGAGGCGGGCGCCTGGTCGACGGGCACGAGCTACGAGGTGAAATACCTGAAGACAGGCCGGCCGATCTACAAGGCGGTCTTTCGAAGGCGCGCCTACGGCTCGGCGCGCTGAGGCCCCGCCGGCGCCGCCGACGTCCGAGATTGCTTCTCCTCGCGCTCCCGGGCGAGCAGCGGTTTGAGGAACCTGCGGAAGTAGTCGATTCCCGAGATGAGCGCCATCGCCGTCATCACGTAGAGAGCCGCCCGGCCCGTCTTTCGCCAGAGGCCGATGTCATCGAGCTTCCCGCCCAGGATCATGAGCGAGATTCCGACGATCTGGCTCCCCATCTTCCACTTCCCGAGCTTCGAGGCGGCGATCGTGAGGCCGTGGCTCGACGCGATGGAGCGCAGGCCCGACACCGCGAACTCGCGTCCGATGATGATGCACACGGCCCAGGCGTCGGCCTCCTGCAGGTCCACCAGCGAGATGAGCGCCGCCGAAACGAGCAGCTTGTCCGCGATGGGGTCCAGAAGCATCCCCATCGTCGTGACTTTCTTGAACTTGCGGGCCCAATAGCCGTCCAGCCAGTCGGTGATCGCGGCCAGAAGGAAGACGGCGAGCGCGAGATACTCGCGCGCCGGGAGCTTCGTGAGGAGGAGGACGACGAGAAGCGGTACGAGGAAGATCCGGAACAGCGAGAGCGCGTTGGGGACGTTGACGAACACCGGGACGCGATTCTAGACCCGCCCGCGCCGCGCCGGGCCCGCTGGACACGCCCGGCGCGCTCCCCGAGAATCAACCCTCTGATGGAGGCGCCTCCCATCGTCTTCGGGACCGACGGCTGGCGGGGCCTGATCGCCCGCGACCTCACGTTCGAAAGCGTCCGCCGCGTCGTCACGGCGGCCGCGGCGTGGACGATCGACGAGGAAAACGCCGAGCCGGGCGACCCGTGGACCCTTCCGGTCGTTTACGACACGCGCTTTCTCTCGCCGGAGCTCGCGGCCGAGAACGCCGGCCTCCTCGCTTCGTACGGGTTCCGGGTCCTTCTCTCCGACCGGCCCGTCCCCACGCCCTGCGCCTCGTGGCAGGTCGCCTCGCGCGGCCTGAGGGCCGGACTCGCCATCACCGCGTCGCACAACCCGCCGCTCTGGAACGGCGTGAAGGTGAAGTCCTGGTTCGGCGGCAGCGCGATGCCCGCGACGTACGACGCGATCGCCCGTCTGGCCGGGCGCCCGTTGCCCGCACGAGAGGGCGGCACCGTCGAGACCCTCGATCTGGCCGCGCCCTACCGCAGGGCGCTCGCCGGCCTCGTCGACCTCGACGCGATACGCCGGGCGGGCGTGCGGGTTCTCTTCGACGCGATTCACGGCGCCTCGGGGACGCTCCTCGAGCAGATCGTGGGGACCGGCCACCCGACGACCGTCGTCTCGCTCCGCGCGAACCGCGATCCGGCTTTCGGCGGCGTCAACCCCGAGCCCATTCCCGAGAATCTCGGCGCCGCGCGGCAGGCCCTCGCCTCGGGCCGTTTCGACGTCGTCCTCGCGAGCGACGGCGACGGCGACCGGCTCGGCGTGCTGGACGCGCGCGGCGCGTTCGTCACCCCGCACCGCGTGCTCGCGCTTCTCGCCGAGAGCCTCACGGTCCGCGGGCGCATCCGCGGCGGCATCGCGAAGACCTTCTCGACTTCGCTGCTTCTCGATCGCGTCGCCGCGCGCCTCGGCGTGCCGCTTCACGTCACGCCGATCGGATTCAAGCACATCGCGGCGAAGATGCTCGCCGGCGAGGTGGCGATCGGCGGCGAGGAGTCGGGCGGCCTGGGCGTCGCGTTCCACCTTCCCGAGCGCGACGGGATCCTCTCGGCGCTCCTCGTCCTCGAGACCCTCGCGCATTCGGGGGGCTCGCTGGAGACCCTCGTCGCGGGGCAGGACACGGCGTATGGCGCGCTCGCGTACGGCCGCCGCGACCTGCACCTGCCAATGCCCGTGCTGCGCGCGTTTCTCGACCGACTGAAGGCCGATCCCCCCGCCTCGCGCTGCGGTGAACGCGTGACGGCCGTGGACGACATGGACGGCATCAAACTGGTCTTCGGGTCCCGCGGCTGGCTCCTCCACCGGCTCTCTGGCACCGAGCCCATCATCCGGATCTACGCCGAGCACGAGGATCCTGCGATGATCGAGAAGCTCCTCGCCGGGACGCAGGCCTCGCTCGAGCAGCTTGCCCGCTGAGACAGGGTCGCGGTATCGTTCTCTCCCACAGGAGAATTCGATGCGCTCACCCGCCGCCCTCGTCCTCGCCGCCGCCTTCGCCTTCCCCGGGATCGCCACCGCATCCGGTTCCTCCGCGATGTCGGCTCCTCCCCCCCAGATGCCCAGGCTCACGCCCGAGCAGGAAGCCGTGGAGCTCTACAACGACGGAATTTCGTACCGCAACAAGGCCGACAAGTACGACAAGGAGTCGGCCGGCGAAAACGACGCCGCGAAGAAGGCAAAGCTGCTCGAGAAAAGCAGGAGCCAGCACGAGTCCTCGATCAAGAAGTTCCAGAAGGCCGTTGCGAAGGACCCGACGATGTTCCAGGCGTGGGGCAGCCTCGGTTACGCATACCGCAAGACCGGCAATTACACCAGCGCGCTGGAAGCGTATGACAAGGCGCTCGCGGTCGAGAAGTCCTACGCGCCGGCCATCGAGTACCGCGCCGAGGCCTATCTCGGGCTCAACCGTCTCGAAGAGGTGAAGTCCGCGTACATGACCCTTTTCAACACGGACCGCGCCCGCGCCGACGAGCTCGTTCTCGCGATGCAGAAGTGGCTCGAGAAGCGGCAAGCCGACCCCACGGGCGTGGATCCCGCTGCCCTCGAGGACTTCGGGAAATGGGTGGCCGAGCGCAAGCAGCTCGCGGCCCAGACGTCGGCGATCACGGGCCCGAACGCTCCGCGCTGGTAACGCCACGCCTCCTCCTCTCCTCGGTCTTCTAGTCCTCGTGGCCGCGGGATTCGCCTGGCGGCTTCCGCCGGGGTTTCCCGTGCCGCGGGTGCCCGAAGGCAACCCGGTCACGGCGGAGAAGGTCGCGCTCGGGCGCCGCCTCTTCTATGACGTCCGCCTGTCCGGCAACGGCACGCAAGCCTGCGCCTCGTGCCACCAGCAGGCGCGCGCCTTCACGGACACGCGCGCGCGAGCGATGGGGTCCACGGGAGAGTCGCACCCCCGGAGCGCGATGAGCCTGGCAAATGTGGCCTACAGCGTGTCCTTGACGTGGACCGACGCGGGTCACCGAAGCCTCGAGGACCAGATGCTCGTGCCTCTCCTCGCCGATCATCCCGTGGAAATGGGGCTCGCCGGGCGAGGAGAGGACGCGCTGTCCCGCCTCCGTATCGATCCCCTTTATTCAAAGCTCTTCTCCGAAGCGTTCCCCCACGAGATAGCACCGGCGAGCCTCGGGAACATTCGCAAGGCGATCGCGTCTTTCGAAAGGACCATCGTATCGGGCGACTCGCCGTACGACCGGCTCGTGTGGAAGGACGAGCGCGGCGCTCTTTCCGAATCCGCCCGGCGCGGCATGGCGCTTTTCTTTTCGGACCGCCTCGCCTGCGCGAAGTGCCACGCGGGCTTCACTTTTTCGGGACCCGTGGCCTGGGAGGGCGGGCCCGCGCCCCAGCCCACTTTCCACGACAACGGTCTCGGCGGCCGCTTTCGCGCGCCGACCCTCCGAAACGTCGCGGTCACCGCCCCGTACATGCACGACGGACGGTTCGCCACGCTCGGAGCCGTGATCGACCACTACGCCGCGGGTGGAATTCCCTCGCCAGGGCGGAGCAATCTCGTGAAGGGCTTCGCGATCACCGAAGCCGAGAAGCGCGATCTCGTGGAGTTCCTGACGAGCCTGACGGACGAGGAGCTCCTGAAGAATCCGGATCTCTCCGATCCGTTCCATTGATCTTCGGAGGGCCGATGTACCTTCCGACGCACGCGCGTGCTGTCTGAGCGAAGCGAGTTCACGCGCGAAGGAGGAGGGCACACCGGCCCGTAGAGCCCTCAGCGCGCGTCGAGAAGGACGTACCCGACGCCGGTGAACCGAATCGAGGCGCCGGCGCCCAGGCCCGCGAGGGGGTCCCCCTCCTCGAGGAGCTCGGGCACGACCTCCCCGCCATAGGCCACGACCGCGCGCGCGGCGATGGCGAGGGGCTGGCCGTGCTCCACTTCGAAGCGCGCCGGCTCGGATGAAACGGCGAGAGCGATGGCCCCGCTGCCCGAAAGCTTCAGGAACGGTGGTGCCGTGCGGTCGCCGGTGTCCGGCGTCACCTCGGCGCGGCACGCCAGCGCGCTCTCGAAGGCGAGAAGCCTCGCCGGATACACCGAGATCGTCTCGCCGGCCAGCGCCTTGAGCCAGGGCACACGGCCGGCCTCCGCGACGAGCAGGATGCCGTCGCCAGAGGCCCCAACGAGAATCTGGTCGAGACCGTCGGGCATCGAGGCAAAAGAAGCCTCGAGAACCGGGGCGCCGGAGCGGCCCACGACGATGCCTCGCCGCACGCGAACGCCCCTCCCGCAGGAGACCGAAAGGAATCCGCCGGGCTTCGGCGAGAAGGGTCCGAGAGGCCTGGCCAGCGCCGCGGGCTCCGCCCCGGCCGGAGCGGCCGTTGGCGGCCGCGGCCGGATGCCCGAGGAGAGCCTGAGCTTGCCGCTCGCCGTGAGCGAGTCCAACGGCTCCGGCTTCACCACCGGGCTGGGCCCGCTGTCGTTCGGCGACGGGCGGCGGGCCGTCGCTTGCCGCACCTCCGCCGCCGCGACGCGCGCCGTGCGGGCGACCGAGTCATCCCCTTCGGCGCCGTCCTTCAGCTCGGCGCCGGCCATCTTGAAATGCCGCTGGGCCTCATCCCAGGCACCGCGCTTCTGCGCGACGAGCCCGAGCGTCAGATGGGCCTTGCGGTGGGCCGGAGCGAATCCGAGAACCCTCTCGAGCGGCTCCCGAGCTTCCAGGTCTCGCCCCGACTTGAACAGGATGAGTCCGAGGTTGAACAGGAGTGGAACCGATTCCACGTGCTCGGCGAGAAGGTCGCGCGTCATCGCCTCGGCGTCGGCGAACTGTCCGAGGTGGAAGAGCGTGATCGAGAGATCGAGCAGGACCTCGGGGTCGCGCGGGCGCAGCCGCCGCGCTTCCTCGAACTCGCGCCGCGCCGTCTCGTACTGCCCACGCCCCATCTCCTCCTTGCCGCGGTTCAGGTGGAGGAGAAAGAGCCCGTGATCGAAGAACGGGGCGGGGCGGAAGGCCCTCGTCGTCTTGGATTCCCGCGTCGCCGCCATTCCGCCCCCGTCCGCCTCAGCGAACGCGGCCGAGGGTCGGCGCGTGGCGTCCCGTCACACCCACAGCCGTATTCGAGAGCATCGGCGTCCCGTGGGCGTTCGAGACGCGAACGGAGGCCGTCCGGAGCGAGGGTCCGGTCGGCATGCCGCGGAAGGTGCCACTGACGGAGGCAGAGGAGCCAATCTCTCCATGCCTCGCGACGAGGACGCGCCGGATGTATTCGTGGGTTTCGCGATACGGCGGCACACCGGAATGGCGCGCCACGGCGCCCTCGCCCGCGTTGTATCCGGCGAGAGCGAGAGACACGTCGCCCTTGAACTGCTCGAGAAGCGCGGCCAGGTACCGAACGCCCGCCCGGATGCTCTGGCCGGCGTCGTGCCGGTCCGACACGCCGAAGCGGCGGGCCGTGTCCGGCATGAGCTGCATGAGACCGCGGGCGCCCTTGCGGGACACGGCACGCGGATTGAAGTTGGATTCCACGAGCATGACGCTCTTGACGAGCACCGGGTCGACTCCCGCCGCCCGCGCTTCGCTGTCGATCGCGGTGTCATAGGGCGACGGCGCGCTCCGCCGCCCGACCAGATAACCGTCCGAAGGCACGCCCCCGCTCACCCGCCAGCCGCTGCCGACGTTGTCGTTGAAGATCACCGCCGAGCCGTTCGACTGCCGCACGAGATGGACGTCGGCACACAGCGTGCCCGAGACCGCGAGCAGAGCGGCCACCGAGAGCCGGGTCACACCGATCCCGCGAGATGGCATTGCCCGAAGATTATAGACCCTTTCGATACAGCCCGTCAGGCGGAGAGTTTCTCCCGCACTTTCGCGACGCCCAGCGCGAGCGCCGGCTCGATCTGCGCTGCGTCCTTGCCTCCGGCCTGCGCGAGGTCCGGCTTGCCGCCGCCCTTGCCCCCGACGGCGGGAGCCATGACCTGCGCCAGCTCGTGGGCGGAGACCCTCCCCACGACGTCCGCCGTCACGGCGGCCAGCAGGGTGACTTTCCCGTCCAGCTCCGTGCCCAGGAGCACCACGCCGGATTTCAGCTTGCTTCGGAACGTGTCGGCCAGATTGCGCAGCTCGTGGGCGGGGAGGGAGGGGACGCGGCGAGAGAGAACCTTCACCCCCGCGATCTCCACGATGCCATCGTTGTCGCGTCCGGAAACGTCCGAAGAGAGAGATTTCTTAGAAGGTGAATGTCCAGAGGCAGCGGCACCCGGCTGCCCTCCTGAGGCCCCCGCCAGCGCGAGGTCGCGCTTCAGCGCCGCGATCTCTTTCTCTTTCCTTCTAAGAGAATCCAGCGCCTCCTTCAGCTTCGCGGGCAGCTCGTCGGGCGACGTGTTCGCAATATGCGAAAGCTGAAGCAGGATCTCCTCGTCCTTCTGAAGCCTCTCGACCGCGTTCAAGGACGTGAGCGCCTCGATACGGCGGGCGCCGGCGGCGAGGCCCTTGTCCGAGACGACCTTGAATGCGCCGATTTCCCCCGTCCGGTTCACATGGCATCCGCCACAGAGCTCGGTCGAAAAGCCGGGGATCTCGACGACGCGAACCGTCTCTCCGTATTTTTCGTCGAAGAACATCATGGCGCCCTTTTTCTTCGCCTCGTCCATCGACATGACGGCCTTGGACACGGGTGCGTCGCGCAGGACTTCCTCGTTCACGAGGCGCTCGATCTCGCGGATTTCCCCGGCGGTCGTCTGGCGCGAGGCCGCGTAGTCGAACCGCAGGCGGTCCGGCGCGACGAGCGAGCCCATCTGCCGCACGTTTTCCCCGAGCACTTTCCGGAGCGCCGCGTGGAGGAGATGCGTGCCCGTGTGATTCGCCTGCGTCTTGCGGCGGGTCCACTCGGGCACGTGCATTTGCACCGGCTGCCCGGGACCGAGGGAACCACGAGAGATTCTTAGAGAGTGAAGAATGGACCGGCCGTTGGGAGCGCGCCGCGTATCCAGAACCGTCGCGGCGCCCTCCTCGCCGTTCTTCTCCTTCCAGAGAAATTCTCCCTGGTCGGCCACCTGCCCGCCACCCTCCGGATAGAAGACCGAGCGGTCCGTGACGACCCAACCCTGTTGGCCCGCGGTGAGGCGATCGCCACGTTCGAAGAGACCCTGCTTAGAAGGTGTAAAGAGCCCGAGGATTCGTGCGCCCTCCAGGCTCACGAAATCCTGCTCGGGATAGCCGCGGAACTCGGTGGTCCATGAAGGGTCGATCTGGTCGTCCTTCGGGAGCCCGCCCTCGTGCTCGAACTTCGACGCGCCCTTGCTGCGCTCGCGGGCAACCTCGAGTTCCTTCTCGAAGCCCGCGCGGTCCACATGGACCCCTTCGTCGGAAGAGATTTCTTCGATGAGCTCGAGCGGGACGCCGTGCGTGTCGTAGAGGCGGAAGGCAGCAAGGCCCGAAAGCGTCGTCTCGCCCAGACGGCGCGACTCAGAGATAGCCTCGCCCACGCGGTCGGCGCCGACGGACATGGTCCTGATGAAGCCCTGCTCGTCGACGCGAATCGTCTCGGCCGTCGTCTTCCCCAGCCTTCCGTTCGGGTCGTGAAGTTGAATGCCTTCGAAAAGGTGAAAGACAGGCGAGGCGAGCTCCGCGAGAAATGGCTTCTCGATGCCGAGGCGGCGCCCGTAACGAATCGCTCGCCTGATCACCTTTCTAAGAACATACCCGCGGCCCTCGTTGGACGGCAGGACGCCGTCGGAGATCAGCATCGTGGCGGCACGCGCGTGATCCGCGATCACCCGGAAGGGCGCATCCTCCACGGCCATTCCGCCCACGTACTTCTTCCCCGAGATCTCCTCGATCTTCGCGAGAATCGGCGCAAACAGGTCCGTGTCGTAGTTGTTGTTCTTGCCTTCCAGGATGGCCGTGATGCGTTCGAGGCCGGCGCCGGTGTCGACGCTCGGCTTCGGAAGAGGGGTCATCTTCCCGGAGGCGTCGCGGTCGAACTGCATGAAGACGAGATTCCAGATCTCCATGACGCGGTCGCCGCTTCCGTTCGGGCGGTCGTCACCCCGCACGGACGGCCCCTGGTCGTAGTGGATCTCCGAGCATGGGCCACAGGGGCCCGTGTCGCCCATGGACCAGAAGTTGTCCTTCTCGCCGAAGCGCGCGACGCGTGACTTCGGCAGGTAACGCTCCCAGAGCGCGGCGGCCTCGTCGTCGTCCGTGAAGACGGTCGCCCAGAGGCGCGCCGGGTCGAGCCGGTAGCGTTCCGTGGAGAGCTCCCACGCGTAGTCGATCGCCTCCTTCTTGAAGTAATCGCCGAAGGAGAAATTGCCGAGCATCTCGAAGAACGTGTGGTGGCGCGCCGTGTAGCCCACGTTGTCGAGGTCGTTGTGCTTGCCGCCCGCCCTCACGCACTTCTGCGACGTCGTCGCGCGCGTGTAAGCCCGCTTCTCGCGCCCGAGGAAGCAGTCCTTGAACTGGTTCATGCCCGCGTTCGTGAAGAGGAGCGTCGGGTCCTCTGCGGGGACGAGCGAGGACGACGCCGCGCGCGTGTGGCCTTTCTCCTCGAAGAAAGAGAGGAACGTCTCGCGAACTCTGCGGGACGTCCAGCCGTCGGAGGTCGCCATGGTTTGCAGGATACGGGACCGGCCCGGCGGTCCCCCCGGCCCCCCTATCCGGGCTGGTTCGAGAAGTCGAAGGGCGAGGCCGTGTCGTGCGGGTTCAGCGCTTCCGCCGTCTCCAGAGCACCCTCCATCATCTCGGTCGCGACGTCCGACGTGGACTGGATGCCCTGCACCTTGAGCTTGAATTCGTTCGGGTTGCTCGAGCGGCGGATCGCCTCTTCCAGCGTGATGAGGCCCGTCTTGTAGAGCTGATAAAGCGACTGATCAAACGTCTGCATCCCGTACTGCGAGGTCCCCGCCTTGATCGCGTCGTGGATGAACTTCGTCTTCTCCTTGTTCTCGATGCAGTCGCGGATGTAGTTCGTCGCGATGAGCACCTCGACGGCGGGCACGCGGCCGAGCCCGTCGGCGCGCGGGAGCAGGCGCATCGAGCACACCGCCTTGATGACGGCCGCGAGCTGCAGGCGGATCTGCTTCTGCTGGTGCGGCGGGAAGACGGAGATGATGCGGTTGACGGTCTCGGTCGCATCCATCGTGTGAAGGGTGGACATGACGAGGTGACCCGTCTCGGCGGCCACGAGCGCCGTCTCGACGGTCTCGAAATCGCGCATCTCGCCCACGAGGATCACATCCGGGTCCTGCCGCAGGGCCGCGCGGATCGCCGACGCGAACGATTTCGTGTCCACCTCGAGCTCGCGCTGGTTGATGATCGACTTCTTGTCGCGGTGAAGGAACTCGACCGGGTCCTCGATCGTCATGATGTGCTCGGCCCGGCTCGAGTTGATGTAGTCGATCATGGCCGCGAGCGACGTGGACTTGCCCGAGCCCGTCGTCCCGGTCACGAGGACGAGCCCGCGCGTCTCTTCGCAGATCTTCTCGAGGACCGGCGGCAGGAGGAGGTCGCGGATCGTGAGGATGCGGGCCGGGATGACGCGGCAGACCATTCCGACGGTGCCGCGCTGCTGGAAGATGTTGCAGCGGAAACGCCCGAGCCCCGGCACGGAATAGGCGATGTCGATCTCGAAGCTGTTCTTGAACTTCTCCTTCTGGCGCGAGGACATGATCGAGAACGCCATCGCGATCGTGTCTTCCTGCATGAGACGCTTGAGATCCACGAGCGGGATCAGCTCGCCGTCGACGCGGATGATCGGGTGCGCGCCCACTTTCAGGTGGAGATCGGACGCCTTGCGCTCGACCGAGATCTTGAGCAGGTCGTTGATGTGCATGAGCGCCCTCCGAGCCCCTCGGGATCCCTCGAAGAATAGGCGCTTCAGGCACTTCCAGTCAACGCAGGGGTGTGACATCGAGACGCGATCTCGTTGTATATTTCCGGCTCCTTCAGGGAGGACGACGATGGCCGACAGGAAGTCCCCGAATCCGCCCGACGGAACGAACGGCGTCACGCGCCGCGGCCTGATCAAGGGAATCGCGAGCGCCGTGACCGCCGTCTCGGCCGGCGCCACGGCGCTTCTCGTCGAGACGCGCCAGGAGCTCGAAGCGGCGAACGTCTCCGGCCTGCTGTCCGTGAGCCTCACGCTCAACGGGACCGCCAGGACGGGCGGGTTCGAGCCGCGCACGACGCTCGCCGAGGCGCTGCGCGACACCTGGGGCCTGACGGGCACGAAAGTGGGGTGCGACCGCGGGGCCTGCGGATCCTGCACCGTGCTTCTCGACGGCGTGCCCGTGAACTCCTGCCTCACGCTCGTTCACGACGCCGACGGGAAGAAGGTCACGACGATCGAGGGCCTCGGGAGCCCGGAGGCCATGTCGCCGCTCCAGAAGGCCTTCGTCGACGCGGATGCTCTCCAATGCGGTTTCTGCACGCCGGGAATGATCGTCTCGTGCTCAGCGCTCCTCGCGAAGAACCCGACACCCTCGCGGGAAGACGTTCGCAGCGCGGTCAGCGGCAATCTGTGCCGCTGCGGAACGTACCTTGGCGTCTTCGAGGCCTGCCATGCGGCGGGAAATCCGGAGGTGACGCGTGGCTGAAGAGAACAAAGAGGGGATTTCCGAGAAGGTGCCCGGAGCGACCGCAACAGCCGTAACAGTGGAGATAGGTCTCGTCGGTCATTCTCCTTCTAAGAAAATCTCCGTATTTCTTCCTCCCGGCGACCCCGTTCCGTACGACAAGGTCGACCGTCCGCTGACGGGGAAGCACCACCCGCGCCTCGACGGCCCCCAGAAAGTGACCGGGCGCGCCACGTACACGCACGACGTCAACCGCCCCGGCATGCTCCACGGGCGCGTCCTGCGGTCGCCGCACGCCCACGCCGACATCGTGTCGATCGACACGTCGAAGCTCGACGCGATGGGCGTCGTCTGGGTGAAGCCCGAGAAGAAAAAGGTCCGCTATCACGGTGAAGCGGTCCTCGCGCTCGCGGCATCGACGCCGCAGCTCGCCGACGACGCCCTCCACGCCGTGACCGTGACGTACGGCGTGAAGCCCCACACGGTGAGACTCGTCGACGCGATGCGCCCGGGGGCGCCGCTCGTCTTCGAGAAGCCGGTCGAGGAAAAGCGCTCGGCCGGCGACGCGCCGTCCGCCGGCGGCGCCACCCCACAGCACGGCAACGTGCGAGGCCCGAAGACGTCGGGGAAGGGCGACGTGACGAAGGGTTTCGCCGAAGCGGACTCCACGCTCGAGCTGACGCTGACGACGGCCGTGCAGACGCACGTCCCCATGGAGACGCACTCCCTGTTCGCCGAGTGGGAGGGCGATCGCCTGAAGGTGTACGCCTCGACGCAGGGCACGTTCACCGTGAAGGACGAGCTCGCGACCGTCCTCGGAATCCCCAAGGACAAGGTCGAGGTCGTCGCCGAGTACGTCGGCGGCGGCTTCGGCGCGAAATTCGGAGCCGGCGACTACGGGGTCTTCGCGGCGCAGCTCGCGAA
This sequence comes from Thermoanaerobaculia bacterium, assembly GCA_041482235.1. Classification (GTDB taxonomy): domain Bacteria; phylum Acidobacteriota; class Thermoanaerobaculia; order UBA5066; family UBA5066; genus Fen-183. The sequence goes on from JBGPDK010000001.1 coordinate 24,665, forward strand.
AAAGGCCGGCAAGCCGGTGAGGCTGATCCTCGACCGAAAGGAGGAGCACCTCGCCGCCGGCAACCGCCCGGACTCGATCAACACGATCAAGGTCGGCTACAAGAAGGACGGAACCGTGACGGCCGTTCATTACACTTCGGTCGGAACGGCCGGCGTCGCGACCGGGACGGGAACCGGCTCGTTCGCGAAGAACGCGTATGGCTTCCCGAATGTCAAAGTCGAGGAGTCGGACGTCTTCACGCACCTCGGGCCGGGCTGCGCGATGCGCGCCCCCGGCCACCCGCAGGGCGCATTCACCGTGGAGGCCGCCCTCGACGCCGTGGCGGATGCGTGCGGGCTGGACCCGCTCGCGGTGCGCTTCAAGAACGACCCGTCCGAGGTTCGCCGCGCCGAATGGGAAGCCGCCGCGAAGGCCATCGGCTGGTCACGCCGCGACGCGATCACGAGGGCCAACAAGGCCGCGGCGGCCGCGGGCCTTCCGCTCCGGCGCGGGCTGGGCTGCGCGGCGGCGGTCTGGTACAACATCGTCACGAAGGGCTCCCAGGTGCAGGTGCGCGTGCACCGGGACGGAACCGTCGAGGTCGAGAACGGTGTTCAGGAGATCGGCGGAGGCATCCGCACCGCGGTGGGACTCGTGACCGCCGAGGAACTGGGCCTCCCGGTCGAAGCCGTGAGCGTCCATATCGGCAACTCGAAATACCCCTTCGGGCCCGCTTCGGGCGGCTCCACGACGACGACCTCGCTCATCCCGGCGGTCCGGGCAGCCGCGTATCACGCGGCGCGCAAACTGGCCGAGGTCGCGGCCCCGCTCCTGGGCGCGCGGCCGGAAGACGTCACGCTCGAGGGCCGTGCCTTTCTCGCGAACGGCAAGCGGGCCGACTGGGCGAAGGTCTGCGCAAGGATGAGCGGCGAGTCGATCCTCGCCGTCGGCGACCGCGCGCCCGACTTCGACGGCACCGACCCGCGGCTCTTCGGAGCGCAGTTCGTCGACGTGGTCGTCGATACCGAGACGGGCGTCGTGAAGGTCGAGAAAGTCGCCGCCGCGCACAGTTGCGGCCTCGCCGTGTGGAAAACAGGCGTCGAGAGCCAGATCCGAGGCGGCGTGTTGCAGGGCGTCAGCTACGCCCTCTTCGAGGAGCGCGTCATCGACCTTCCCACCGGCCGCTTCATGAACCCGAACATCGAGCAGTACAAGATCCTCGGCGCACAGGACGTGCCCGAGGTCGTGACCATCGTCCTCGACCTTTTCGCCGGCAAGAACAACGCGCACGCCCGGGGGATCGGCGAGCCCGCCGTGGTGCCGACTGCCGCAGCGATCGCGAACGCGGTCTCGCACGCGCTCGGCAGCCGCATCACCGATCTGCCGATCACGCCGGCGCGCGTCCTGTCTGCTTCTCCCACCCTTCGGAGTCCGCTCCGTGCCGAGAGGGCGTCGGGAGCCGAGGTGACCGCATGAGAGCCTTCGAGCGCATCCAACCCGCCTCGTGGGAAGACGCGGCGGCCGCGCTGGCAGCCGCGAAGAAGGCCGGAGTCTCCGCCGAGGCGAAGGGCGCCGGCACGGACCTCCTCGACCGGCTGAAGGAGCGCAACGTCGCCCCGGATCGCGTCGTCGACCTCCGGCGGCTCACGGGAAACGACACCATCGAGAAGTCCCCGTCGCAGGTCGCGATCGGCGCGCTCGTCACCCTGACCCGGGTAGTAGAAGGGCTGAGCGCCGAGCTCCCCGCCCTCGCGGACGCGTGCGAGGGCGCCGCGACGCCGCAGATCCGGAACGCCGCGACCCTCGCGGGCAACCTCTGCCAGCGCCCGCGGTGCTGGTACTTCCGGTCCGCCGATTTCGCCTGCCTGAAGAAGGGCGGCTCCGAATGCTTCGCGCAGAAGGGCGAGAACGTCTTCCACGCCGTCTTCGGCAATCACACCTGCGCGATCGTCCACCCATCGGCGGCGGGCGTCGCGCTCATGGCGTACGGCGCGCGGGTCGAAACCCTCTCCGCGGGCTCTCGCCGGACGATTCCGATCGCGGACTTCTTCGTGACGCCCGAGGTGAACCTCGCGAGCGAGAACTCCCTCGCGGAAGGCGAGCTCGTCACCCGCGTCGTCGTGCCCCGGCGGGCCGGACTGCGATCAGCCTACCGCAAGATCAAGCACAAGCAGACGTTCGACTGGCCGCTCGCGGACGCCGCCGTCGTCTATCGCGACGAGGGCGGCGTGGCTCGCGACGTCAGGGTCGTGATCGGCTCGGCGGCCCCCGTACCCTGGCGCTTGAAGAGGGTCGAGGCGCTCGTCGAAGGGCAACGCATCGACGCGGCGCTCGCGGCGAACGCGGGCGCCGCCGCGACCCACGGAGCCACGCCGCTCGAGAAAAACGCGTACAAGCTGCCCCTCGTCTCGGCCGCCGTGAGGCGCGCGCTCCTCGGGGCCGCGGGCCTTCCGGACGGCACGGAGAAGGCTCCCCAGGCATGAGCGCCGACTCCTTCCACGACGTCGGGCCCGATCCCGCCGAGCGCTGCCGCCACCTGCGCACGAAGATGATGTCCGTCGTCGTGGAGTGGGAGGAGCACGCCGCCGAGCACCCGTCCACGAGCGCGGCCTACTGGTGCCTGAAGACGATGGGAAGCGTCGGACCCGACGACGGCCCGGCTGACCTCGACGACTGCCGGGCGGGCCGGCCCTGCTTCCAGCCGCAACCGTAGGCCGCCCTGTTCGTCTCCGGAGTTCTCCTCGCAGCGGGCGCCTCGAGCCGCTTCGGGTCACCGAAGATGCTGGCTCAGGTCGGAAGGGACAGAAAGCCTTTGCTTCGGAAAGTGCTGGAGACCTGGCTCGGGGCGGGATTCGATGAGCTTCTTGTCGTCCTGGGAAACAACGCCAGCGAGATCAGAGAGGGGCTCGGAGATTTCTGTTTATATGCGGCGGCTGCTGATGCAGCCGCCGATAGCAGGAAATCTGTTGGCCGAAAGCCGGTTGTCATGGGCGCGCTCCGCGCGCCGCTTCGCGGTCGCAGACCCTTGACAACCGGCGTTCGGCCGAAATCCCCTGTTCTGGTCGAGAATCGTCGCTGGCGCTCTGGGATGTTCTCTTCCGTCAAAGCCGGGCTCGCCGCGACCGACCCCCGCTCGACGCACGTCGCCCTCTCCCCCGCCGATCTTCCGTTCTTAAGCAAGAAATCCCTTCGTACCGTACTTTCAGCGGCAGCATCACTCGACGCGGGCGGGTCGAGCCTCGTCGTCCCGACGCACGGCGGCCGCCGCGGCCACCCGCTCCTGATCTCCGCCGCGCTGCGGACGCGGGTCCTCTCGTGGCCGGACTCCGCGCGGCTCAACCAGCTCTTCGAGGAGCCCGACGTCACGGTCCACTATCTCGAAGGTTTCGACGAATCGATTCTTCGAGACGTCGACACGCCGAGCGACCTGCTCGCGTCTCGTCCGTCCCCTTTTTCCTCCTGAGAGACCCTATCCTTGTCCCTGCCGATGAACAGCCGACTTTTCACGGAGCTTCCCGGTCTTCTCGAGCAGCACGGGCGCCTCGCGATGGCGACGATCGTGTCCGCCGTCGGCTCGACGCCGCGCGAGACGACCGCCCGCATGCTCGTCCTGCCGGACGGATCGACCAGGGGAACGATCGGGGGCGGCAGGTTCGAGTCGCTCGTCCTCGCCGATGCCAGGAAGCTCCTCGACGCCCATGGCCTCCCTTTCACCCGCGGCTACGACTTCGTCCCGACCGGAGAGAACGCGTTCGGCGCGGTCTGCGGCGGAACGGTGACCGTGCTCCTCGAGGTCATGGAGCGCGCGCCTCACCTCCTCGTCGTCGGCGCGGGCCACTGCGGCCGCGCCCTCGCCCGTGTCGCGCGCCTGACGGGGTGGGACGTCACGGTGGCCGACGAGAGGCCCGGACAGCTCGAACCGGGGGCGTTCCCGGAAGGAGTCCGGCTCGTGCAGGTGAAGGACGATTATTCGGACCTGCCCGTGCCTGGACCGCGGGACTCGGTCGCGCTCGTCTCGCGCGGCCACGTGACGGACGGGCAGGCGTTCCGGCGCTTGCGCCGCGTCCCGCTCGCCTATCTCGGAATGATCGGAAGCAAGGCGAAGCGCAAGGCTCTCTTCGACGAGCTGCGGACCGAGGGCTTCACCGAAACCGAGCTGGGCCGCGCGCGGAATCCGATCGGACTCGACATCGGAGCCGAGTCACCCGAGGAGATCGCTATCGCGATCATGGCGCAGCTGATTCAGACGAGACGGGGGCAGGCTCAGCTCAACGCGCTCCCGCCGGCACCGCCGCGTAGACCGGCGTGAGCCAGCCGTAGCGATCGTCGACCTTGCCTTCGACGATATCGAAGAAGGCCTTCTGCAGCGCGGCCGTCATCTGACCGCGTTTGCCGTCCCCCACCGCGATCCGGTCCACGGAGCGGATCGGCGTGATCTCGGCGGCCGTGCCCGTGAAGAACATCTCGTCGGCCGCGTAGATCATCTCGCGGGGAATCGTCTTCTCTTCCATCTGGAAGCCGAGCTCGCGCGCGAGCTGGATCACAGAGAGGCGCGTGATGCCCGGCAGCGTGGAGGCCGAGAGGGGCGGCGTGTAGAGGCGGCCCTTCCAAACGAGGAAGAGGTTCTCCCCGGAGCCCTCGGAGATGCGCCCGTTGTGGTCCATCGCGATCCCCTCGTGGTACCCGTTCGTGATGGCCTCCATCTTGATGAGCTGGCTGTTCGCGTAGTTCGCGGTCGCCTTCGCCATCGCGGGCATCGTGTTGGGCGCGATGCGCATCCAGGACGAGCAGCAGGCGTCGACGCCCTGCTCGATCGCGTCGGCCCCCAGATACTTACCCCATTCGTAGCACCCGATCGCCACGTCCACCGGGTTGGGGAACGGGTTGACGCCGAGCGAACCGTACCCGCGGTAGACGAGCGGCCGGATGTAGCAGGCCTTGAAGTCGTTCGCGCGCACGACTTCGAGCGTCGCGTCACGGAGCTGGTCGATCGTGAACGGGATCGTCATGCGGTAGATCTTCGCGGACCAGAAGAGTCGGTCGAGATGGTCGTCGAGCCGGAAGATCGCGGGCCCGCGCGCCGTGTGGTAGCAACGTTCGCCTTCGAAGACGCCGGACCCGTAATGGAGGGCGTGCGTGAAGATGGAGATCTTCGCGTCCGCGAAGTCCACCAGCTTCCCGTTCATCCAGACCTTCTTCACGTTCTCGAAGCCCATGAGGTCCTCCGTCGCGGCTCGCCTTGAATCCTAACTGAAAGGGGCCTCGTGGTTCGCGGGGATTCAGACCGGATCGACCAAGCGGGACAGAGCCACGACCACGGCGGTTTCGAGGCGGAGGACACGCGGGCCGAGGGAGAGGGGAACGGCGCCGGCGTCCCGAAAGAGCCGTTTCTCGTCGTCGGTGAAGCCGCCTTCCGGTCCGATGGCGACTGCCAAGTCTCGGCCGGCCGGTATCCCCGCTCCTTCGCGCGTGAACTCGCTTCGCTCAGACAGCACGCGCGTGCGTCGCGAGGGCACCGGCCCGTCCTCGACTTTCCCAGCGGGGTCCGCGATCAGAAGAAAGAGCGGGGTTCCCTCTCTTACCTTTCTAAGAAGATCTTCGGTTCTCTCCGGACCCTCCACGAAAGGCACGATCGTGCGGCCGCACTGCTTCGTCGCCTCTTCCGCGATCCGAACCAGCCGGGGAATCCTCTTCGACAGCGCCGCGACGTGAGACCTTTGTGACCGCTCGGCATCGAGGAGGACGAAACCCGCCGCGCCGCATTCCGTGCCTTTCTCGATCGCCCATTCGACGCGGGCAGGCTCGGCGCACGCGAGGGCGATTGTCACGCGGACCGCGGACTCGCCGGGCGGGAGGGAGGAAGAAGAGGAAGATTCCTCTTCGAAAGTGAAGAGGGCCACGGCCGTCCCCTTGCGGGCGATCGCCCCGCGTGCTCTGAGGCCTTTGCCGTCGAGGACCACGACCTCCGTCCCGTCGCGCAGCCGACGGGAGCGGACGTGATCTCTCTCTTCCTTTCTAAGCAATATTTCTTCGGACGATCCCCGATGCTCGGCGAGTTCCGGCACGAGCACGCGTGGCGGGCTCGGGACGTGGCTATCACCCATTCGAAGATACCCACGCGGACCCGAGCCACTCGTTTTCCTCGAGGGAACGAACGATGCGAAAGCCGCTTCTTCGAAGCAATTCTTCCCACTCCCCTCTTCTCTCGACGAGCTGGCCGGATGTGAGAAGCCGTCCACCGGGCACGAGCCTCCCTCGGAGGCCCGCGAGCAGTGGGGCGATCTCTTCGTGGATCAAGTTCGCGACGATGACGTCGAACCTCGCCGCCGGGCGCAGCGCGTCGAGGGGCCCCGCGAACGCGGCGACCCGCGGAATCCGGTTCGCTCGCGCCTGCTCGCGCGCCGCGAAGGCCGCGTCGCGGTCGAGGTCGAATGCGACCACGTGACACGCGCCCTCCAGCGCTGCGACGAACGCGAGCGTCCCCGTGCCGCAGCCCACGTCGAGAACGCGCGCGTCGCGGAGGTCCTCCGCGAGGAGGAGACGCACGGCGAGCCGCGTGGACTCGTGCGACCCGGTTCCGAAGGCACGCACGGCAGGGAGATACAGCCTGCGTACTCCCGCCGCGGGCTGCGATGCGAGAGCGCCTTCATGCGGATCCAACAGATAGCGCTCCACGAGAACGGCTTTCCGCAAGGCGGCCGACTCGGCGACCCAATCGGTGGCTTCTTCTTCGAAGGTGGAAAGGCCGGTTGCGCCTGCGCGCGCGAGAGCCGCCAGTGCCGCCTCGAGGCTTTCGTGCTCGACCCAGATCCACAGGGTGCAATTCGCGCTGCGAGTGGACGAGAACGAAACGTCTCCCATCCCTTCGAAGAATTCCTCTTCTTCGAACATCGTGGCGAGCGGCGCCGGCACCTCGATGCGCACGGCTCCCGCGTCTGCCATCTCTTTATTCACCTTCTAGGCAAAGCGCCGAGCCCCGGTGCGAGACGGGTGCCTAACCACCGAGAAAGTCCTTCAAGCGCTCGAAGAACCCCTTCTCGTCCTTCGTCGGCGTTCCCGACTCCGACTCGAAGGCTTCCGCGAACCTCTCGACGGCGTCGCGCTGCGCGCCGTTCATCTTCTTCGGAACGCGCACGGTGAGGAGGACGTGCTGGTCGCCTCTGCCCCGGCCGTCGAGGCGCGGGATGCCTTTGCCCTTGAGCGTGAAGACGCGGCCCGCCGCGGTGCCGGCGGGAATGTCGAAGGTGGCCTCTCCATGGAGCGTCGGAACGCGAAGCGTGCCCCCGAGCGCCGCAACGTGAAAGGGGACCGCCCAGGCGAGCACGACGTCGACGCCGTCTCGCCGGAACTGCTCGTGGGCCGCCACCGAAATGAAGACATAGAGATCGCCGGGACGACCGTCTCGCCGGCCGGCATTTCCCTCACCCGCGAGGCGCAGCCTCGCGCCCTCGTCGACTCCCGGGGGGATCGCCACGGTCAGCGTGCGCGCACGGCGCACGCGGCCGTCGCTCCGACAGTCGGGACACGGATCCTTGATGCGCTCGCCCGACCCCTCGCAGTCGGGGCACGGACGGGCGACGGCGAAGAACCCCTGCCGATACTGGACGCGGCCCTGGCCGCGGCAGGTGTGACAGGCGACCGGCGCGGCCCCGCCGCGGCCACCGCGTCCCCGACACGCCTCGCAGCGCTCGAAGCGCTGGATCGGCACCGACACCTCCGAACCGAAGGCGGCGTTTTCGAATGTAAGCGTCACCTCGGCCTTCAGGTCCTCGCCGTTGCGGCGGGATGCCCGCGCTTCCCCGCCCGTCGCGAACCCGAACAGGTCCCCGAGGATGTCCGCGAAGTCCACGAACTGAGTCGGGTCGAAGCCCGCCGCGCCCGCGCCGCGCACGCCCTCCGCGCCGAAGCGGTCGAAGCGGGCGCGCTTGTCAGGATCCGACAGGACCGAGTAGGCCTCGGCGGCCTCCTTGAACTTCGCCTCGGCCGTCTCGTCTTCGGGGTTCTTGTCGGGATGGTGCTTCAGCGCCGCCTTGCGGTAGGCGGCCTTGATCTCCTCGGAGGACGCGTTTCGTCCCAACCCGAGGACCTCGTAGTAGTCGCGAACGGATGTGCTCACGGGATGCTGCTACGAAGCGGACGTCAGGCCGGCTTCTCCGCGCCGTCTCCGCGCCGCTCCTTGGACTCGGGTTTGTAGAGCATCGCTTGCGTGAGGATGCGCGAGACGCCCTTCATGTCGATCATCGCGTCGTCGATGGGGCCTCGCTCCTCTCCCGTCAGGACCTCGCGCGCATTTTCGAGCGTGCGTTTGACACGGTCGTTCTCGTCGGGCTGCAGAAGGCTGCCGAACTCGCGGAAGATTCGGTCGTTCCCGGCGATCATCCCTTCGAGCTTGTTCTTCAGCTGCCGCAGCTCCTTGCGCTTCGTGTCGGCCGCCTTGTTCGCGTTGGCCTCCTCGATGATCTTCTCGACCTCGACCTGCGACAGGCCGCCGGCCGGGTTGATCTGAAGCCCCTGCGCCTTGCCGGTCGCGAGGTCCTTCGCCGACACGTTCACGATTCCCGAGGAGTCGATCGCGAACGTGACCTCGATCTGAGGAACGCCTTTGGCGGCCGCCGGGATCCCGACGAGCTGGAACTTGCCGAGAGACTTGTTCTCCTTGGCGATGTCGCGCTCGCCCTGCAGGACGTGGATCTCGACGGTCGTCTGGTTCTCGGCGACCGTCGTGAAGATCTGCGTGTTCTTCGTCGGAATCGTCGAGTTGCGCTCGATGAGCTTGACGAAGATGCCGCCGTGCGTCTCGAGACCGAGCGAAAGCGGAGTGACGTCCAGAAGAACGAGATCCTTGATGTCGCCTCTCAGGACGCCCGCCTGGATCGCGGCGCCGACGGCCACGACCTCGTCCGGGTTGATCGACCGGTTGGGCGGCTTGCCGAAGATCTCCTCGACCATCTGTTGCACCTTCGGCGTGCGGGTCTGCCCGCCCACGAGGATGATCGTGTCGACCTGATCGGGCTTGAGGCCGGCCGCCTCGAGCGCGTTCCGGCACGGGCCCTCGGTGCGCTTGATGAGGTCCGCGGCGAGCACCTCGAAGGTGTCGCGGGTCAGCAGCTTGTTGATGTGCTTGGGCCCCGACGCGTCGGAAGCGATGAACGGGAGCGCGACCATCGTCTCCTGCGCGGTGGAGAGCTCGCACTTCGCCTTCTCGGCGGCCTCTTTGAGCCGCTGGAGCGCGAGGCGATCTTGCCGCAGGTCGATGCCCGTCTGCGTGAGGAACTCGGCGAGGAGCCAGTCCATGATGGTCCGGTCGAAGTCCTCGCCGCCCAGGAACGTATCGCCCGAGGTGGAGAGCACTTCGAACATGCCGTTGTCGATGCGGAGGATCGAGACGTCGAACGTGCCGCCGCCGAGGTCGTAGATGGCGATCGTCTCCTGCTTGAGGTTCTTTTCGAGCCCGTACGCGAGCGCGGCCGCCGTGGGCTCGTTGATGATCCGCAGCACCTCGAGGCCCGCGATGCGGCCCGCGTCGCGGGTGGCCTGCCGCTGCGAGTCGTCGAAATACGCCGGGACGGTGATGATCGCCTCCCGGATCTCCTCGCCGAGGGCCTCCTCGCAGAATTCCTTGATCTCGCGCAAGGTGAACGAGGAGATCTCCTCGGGCGAGTAGTCCCGGTCGCGCACCCGGATCTTCACGTCGCCGTTCGGTGCCGCGACGAGCGCATAGGAGAGGTGCTCGCGCGCGTGCATGACCTCGGGGTCCGTCATCTTGCGCCCGATGAGGCGCTTGACGGCGTAGATCGTCTGCGTGGGATTCGTGATGGCCTGGCGCTTGGCGATGTGGCCGACGAGACGCTCGCCGTCCTCCGTGAAGCCGACGATCGAGGGCGTCGTACGGGCGCCCTCGCGGTTCGCGATGACCTGGGGCGAGCCGACCTCGACGACGGCAACGCACGAGTTCGTCGTGCCGAGGTCGATGCCGAGAACCTTGCTCACGTGGCGCCTCCTCGCTCAACCCTGCCGTCCCCGGCGGCCGGAGGCGCCGCGACTTTTACTCGCGCGGGCCGCAGAAGCCGGTCGTTCAGCAGGTACCCCTTCTGGAGAACCCCGATCACCGTGCCCGGCGCGGCGGATTCCGTCTCCTCGCGCACGACGGCCTCGTGCACGTTCGGATCGAACGGGAGGTCGGCGGCCGGCACCTCGACGACCCCGTACTTCTTCAGGGTCTCGCCGAGCTGCCGGGCGATCATGTCGATACCGGCCTGGAAGTCCTCGTTCGAGGCGCCCCCCCGGTGCGCGAGCGCCCGCTCGAAGTTGTCGAGCACGCCAAGGAGGTCGTGAAAGACCTCGGCCAGGGCGAACTTGTAGTAGTCCTGCTTCTCCTTCTCGGTGCGGCGCTTCAGGTTGTCGAAATCGGCCACCTTGCGCAGAAGGGCTTCCTGGACGCGGCCGGAGTGCTCCTCGGCTCGGAGCGCGCGTTCGCGCTGTTCCACGAGTTGATCCTCGAGGAGGGCGAGGCGCTGGTCCGGCACGGGCGGACCAGCGGGCGCAGGGGCGGGCGCGGGCGCAGGGGCGGGCGCGGGATCCGGTTCGGGCTCGGAGACCGCGATCGCGACGGAACGCGCCTCTTCGCGTTTGCGGCGCTTGTCCTCGACGGCCTCGATGGCACGCTCCGCCTCGGCGAGCGCGCGCGCGACGTCGTCGCTCTCGGTGTCGAGAAAGATGATGCCTTCTTCCCCGCGCCGCGGCTTTTTCGGGCCGCTCATGCGGCTCCTTCCGTGAGACGCCGGCTCACATAACGCGAGAGCTCGTCCACGAGCGGCACGACGCGCGCGTACTCCATCCGGCGCGGTCCGATCACTCCGAGCGCGCCAAGCACACGGTCACCCCGGCGGTACGGCGCGGAAACGACGGCGCTGCCTGTCTCCTCGGTGAACGGGCTCTCGGAGCCGATCACCACCGCGAGGCTGTCGGAAGCGACGCAGTCGGTGAGGAGATTCACGAGCCGGGCCTTCTCCTCGAAGGCGCGGAACATCCGCCGCAGGGCCTCGAGGTCGTTCCGGAATTCGGGCTTCTCGAGCAACGACTCGGTGCCCTCCATGTAGACAGCTTCCTCGGGCGGACGCGTCTCGGCGAACGCGTGGCGCCCGAGCTCGAAAGCCCGTGTGAGAGCGTGGTCCATGCGCACCTTCTCCTCGTCGAGCGAGGCGAGAAGGAGAACGCGGATCTCGTCGAGGCTCTTCCCCGCGAAGTCGATCGTGAGCCGGTTCGAAATGGCGTCCAGCTCGGCGTGCGAGAAGTCCTCGCGGGTCTCGATGAGACGCGTCGCCACGAGTCCCGTGTCGGAGACCTCGGCCACGAGGACCCTGCGGTCGGCCACGCGCGTGAAATGGACCGATGCCAGGACGAAGCTCATCGAAGCGGGAGCGGCCACGACACCGACCTCCCCCGTCAGGCGCGAGAGGACCCGCGAGGTGGCCTTCAGGAAGCGCTCGGTCTCGAAGGGTTCGGGCGAGAGCTCCACGGCGATCCGGGCGCGGTCTTTCTCGCTGGGCTCGTGCGCCGGCATCAGGTCGCGGACGAACGTCCGGTACCCGAGATCGGTCGGCACGCGGCCGGCCGAGACGTGGGGATGCGTCAGGAAGCCGAGGTCCTCGAGGTCGGCCATCGCGTTGCGGAGCGAAGCCGACGAAAGCCCGAACTTCCCGCCTCTCGTCAGCTGACGCGACGAGACGGGCACGGCGCTCTCGATGTACGCAACGATCACCGACGCGAGAACGTCGCGCGATCGGCCGTCCAAACCCTTGAAATCGTTGACCATCGCGGCGCAAGGCCCTCCCGCCCCCGCTTGGTTCCGAGACCTCACCGGGAGTTCCGATGATATCAAACAGAACCGCCCCCGGTGTAACATCGGATGCCAGTCGGGAGGTTCTGCAGGACCTTTTTCTTATGGTTTTTTTCAATTACGCGACGATGCAGATGGCCGCCAAGATCGTGTACTACGGTCCGGGACTCTGCGGAAAGACCACGAATCTTCACGTGATTTACGGGCGCACGGCGCCCACGTCGCGCGGGGAAATGGTGTGCCTCGAGACGGAAACCGATCGGACTCTCTTCTTCGATCTGCTTCCTCTCGACGTCGGCATCATCGGAGGCTTCAAGACGCGCCTGCAGCTGTACACCGTTCCGGGGCAGGTCTTCTACAACACGACGCGAAAGCTCGTCCTCAAGGGCGTGGACGGCATCGTGTTCGTCGCCGACTCGCAGCGGCCCATGCTGGAGCCGAACGCCGCGAGCCTTCGAAACCTCCGCGAGAACCTCGCGGAGATCGGCGTCTCGCTGGAGGCGACTCCCCGCGTCTTCCAGTACAACAAGCGCGATCTCGCGGACATTCTCACTCTGGACGAGATGAACGACGCCCTCAATCCGGACCGCTCGACGGAGTGGCACGAGGCCTCGGCCACGAACGGGACCGGCGTTTTCGAGACGCTCAAGGCGATCTCGAAGCTCACTTTACGTTCGCTGAAGGGGCGAATGGCGGTGGAACAAAGGCGACCTGCCGTCGTCGCGTCTGCGTCCACGCCAGCCCCCCAGCCCATGATGTCGTCAAAAGCCTCGGGCATCGGCGCCGCGGTCGACCTGATGACGACGGGCTCGGCCGTGTCCGCGGTTCCTGCCGCATCCCGCGACGGTTTCGACTCGACGATTTCCCGACTCAAGCGCTTCCAGGAGACGGCTCGCCAGCAGGCTCGCGACGAAACCGAGGCGCGGGACCTCCCCGCCGAAACACAATCCGCCCTTCCCGCCGTGACCGCTCCCTTCGACGCCGCCACCATTCCCCAAGGCGATGACGGGGGCGGCGAAGTAAGCTTCGCCGAGATCCTGCCCCCGCCGAACGAGGCGCCCCTCGACTCTTCTGCCTCGGTGAAGCACGTGCGCGTACGCTCGAACGTCGACATCCTCTCGGAGCTCGAGAAACTCCGCAAGGTCGCGACGCAGAGGCCGGCGCTGTCCAGCGCTTCCCGCAAGAGCAAGAGCGCGGCCGATGTCTCCCTGGATGACCTCCTCGGCTCGGCGCGGAACCACAAGCGAGACGTGGCTCAGTCGTTCGACCTCCAGGTTCCTCGCGACACGCTCGCAAAGACCCGGCACGTGACGGTCGGGCTTTCGTTCGGCGACGGGGACGGTGCGGCCCTCGGCTCCGAAAAGCGGTTCGGCGTGGATTTCGCGGGCCTGAAGGACGTCAACAAGCTCCTTCTCTCGCTGAAGTTCAACGTCAAGGGCGAATAGGGCGGCGGGCGATTTCGCTTGACCTCCCGCTCCTCCGTCGAGTCCACTTCCTGACGATGGGGATCCGTCCGCGCTTTTCCGCCCGGGCCGCGTGTATCGCGGCCGGTGCCCTCTCGATGGGGCTGGCCGGCTGCGCGACCGCGCCTCGCGAGGCCCAGATCCCGCAGACGGCGGCGCCGAGCGCACCCGAGGAGCCTCAGGCGATCTCGGCGGCGCGCAAGCTCGCCACCGAGCAGTTCCACCAGGGAAAGGCCCTCGCGCTCGCGGGCGACGGCGACTGCGCCCGCGAGGCCTTCCGCGAGGCTCTGGAGACGTTCCGCACCGCGGCGCGTCCGGGCGACCTTTCCGACCTCGCCTTCGCGGCCGACCTCTACGATTCGATCGCTCTCTACCGCCCCGCGATCGAAGCCGGCAGCCGCGCGACCGAGGCCGAACGGCCGCCCGCCGAAGACCCGAGAGACAGCCTCGTCGCCACCGCGCCGCTTCCGTCTCCCGACGAGATCGAGAAAGCCAAGACCGAGGTCGGGTCGGCGCCGGCGGGAACCGGTTTCGACATTCCGGTCGCCGTGAACGACGCCGTCCTCCGGGCCGTCGCCTTCTACCAGTTCCGGACCCCCCTGGCCTTCGCGTCGGCGCTCAAGCGCAGCGGGCGCTACCTCGACCTCATGCGCGGCGTTCTCAAAGAGGAGGGCGTTCCCCAGGATCTCGTCTACGTCGCGATGGTCGAGTCGGCTTTCAAGTACCAGGCCCACTCCCGGGCCGCCGCCCACGGCTTCTGGCAGTTCATCCCCGGCACGGGCAGGCGCTACGGGCTCAGGCGGAACCGCTCCTTCGACGAGCGCAGCGATCCCGTGAAGTCCACGCGCGCCGCGGCCGCCTATTTCCGCGACCTGTACGAGATGTTCGGGGACTGGCACCTCGCGATGGCCGCCTACGACGCGGGCGAGGGCAAGATCCTCAGGAGCCTCCAGCGCACGGGCGCGCGCGATTTCTGGGAGCTTTCGGCGGGCAGCATTCTCCGCCGCGAGACGCGCGACTACGTGCCCTTCGTTCTCGCGGCCGCGCTCATCGCCAAAGACCCGGCGCGCTTCGGTTTCGACGTCGTTGCCGACCCGCCGCTCGCATGGGACAAGGTGACGGTGCACAGGCCCGTCGACCTCGCGCGGGTGGCCGAGCTGACCGGCAGCACGTTGCCCGACCTCCTGCTCCTCAACAGCGAGCTCAGGACGCGCGCGACTCCGCACGGCGTCCCCTCGTACGACTTGCGCGTCCCCGCGGGCTCGGCCGCTCTTTTGGCTTCCCGGATCGCGGCCCTTCCCGCGGCGAGAGCGACCGCCGAGAAGCGCGTCGTCGTCAAGAAGGGCGACACGCTCCAGAAGATCGCGCGCCGAGCGGGCGTCTCCCTGGCCGAGCTGTGCGACTGGAACGACCTGCCTCGCACGGCCCGTCCGAAGAAGGGCACCGTCCTCGTCGTGCCGATGAAACGCGGATCCCGCCCGCCGCGGGAAGCTCTTGCGTCGGCGTCGCCCTCGTCCGGCGGTGAGATCCGCGGCGTCCCGACCACCGCAGCCGCGGTCACGCACGCGTCGCAGGTCGGGCCCTATACCTCTTCCGTTCCGCCCACGACCGCTCCGGGCCCGGGCCGCGAGCCGGTGCCCGCCGCCGTCCCGATTCCCGCCGAGGGTTTCGTCGAGACACCCGCAAAGAAAGCTGCAAAGGCCGCGCCCGGAACTCACCTCGTCCGCCACGTCGTGAAACCCGGCGACACGCTTTTCGCGATCGCCTCTCGCTACGGCGTGAGCGTCGACGACATCCGGCGCCAGAACCGCATTCGTTCGCCCCATGCGCTCCGGGCCGGGCAGACGCTGGTCCTCTCGCTCGCCACGCTGAACTGACCAGGGGGACGATGACCGTCGCCCGCGCGTACTCCGCGACGGTGTCCGGCCTCGAGGGCCGCACGGTCGTCGTGGAAGTGGCGATCGGGACGGGCCTTCCCGGACTCACGATCGTGGGCCTCCCCGACGCGGCCGTGAAGGAATGCCGCGAGCGCGTCCGGTCGGCGCTCCGGCACGTCGGATTCCCGATGCCCTCGAAGAACGTCGTCGTGAATCTGGCGCCGGCCGATCTCCCGAAATCGGGCACGGCCCTGGACCTCGCCGTCGCGCTCGCGATCCTCGCCGCGAACGGGGACCTGCCCGCCGAGGCCCTCGCGAAAGTCACTCTCGTCGGAGAGCTGGCCCTCGACGGGGAGCTCCGGCCCGTGCCGGGGGTGCTCTCGTTCGCCGAGACCTCGCGGAGAGAGGGGCGGGCTCTTCTCGTTCCTCCCGAAAACGCCGAGGAAGCCGCCGCCGTGCCTTCTCTCGACGTCTTCGCGGCGCCCCACCTCGGCGCGGCGATCGCCCATCTCCTCGGGCGGGAGACGCTGCCGCGCGTGGCGCCTTCCGCCGTTCCTCCGCCGGCCGCCGGTTCCGAGCCGGACCTCGCGGACGTGAAAGGCCAGGCCGTCGCGCGCCGCGCACTCGAGATCGCCGCGGCGGGCGGGCACAACATCCTGTTCTCCGGCCCGCCCGGCTCGGGCAAGACGATGCTGGCGCGGAGGCTTCCGGGAATCCTTCCCCCGCTTTCGCGCGAGGAGAGCCTCGAAGCGACGCGCATCTGGAGCGTCGCGGGCCGCCTTCCGGCGGGAAGCGGCCTCCTCGTGCAGCGCCCTTTTCGTTCTCCGCATCACGGCGCGTCGGCGGCGGCCCTCGCGGGCGGCGGAGCCGACCCGCGCCCCGGCGAGCTCTCGCTCGCGCATTTCGGCGTCCTCTTTCTCGACGAGCTGCCCGAGTTCCGGAGGGACGCGCTCGAGGCGCTCCGCGAGCCTCTCGAAGACGGAGTCGTTTCCGTCGCCCGCGTGGCCGGAGCGCGCACGTTTCCGGCCCGCTTCCTCCTCGTCGGCGCGATGAACCCATGCCCGTGCGGCTTCCGCGGGGATCCGCGCCGCGCCTGCTCGTGCTCTCCGCACGACGTGGCGCGCTATCGCCGGAAGATCTCCGGGCCTCTCCTCGACCGCATCGACCTGCACGTCGAGGTGCCGGCGCTGGCCGCGTCGGACCTGGGCTCGGAGGGCGGCGGTGAGACCTCGGCGGCCGTCCGCTCGCGGGTGGAAGCGGCCCGGGCACGCCAGGCGGACCGATCGGGAGATCCCCGCCTCGTGAACGCCGCGCTGCCGGGCCGCCTCGCCCGTTCGATCCTGAAGACGGCACCCGAGGCCCGCGCGCTCCTGACCCGGGCCGTCGACCGCCTCACACTTTCCGCGCGGGGCTTCCAGCGCGTCCTACGCGTCGCCCGGACGATCGCGGACCTTCAGGACGCGTTACTGATCCAGCCGGCGCACGTGGCCGAAGCGCTCCGATTTCGCCCTGCCGGAGACCCGGCTCAAGCTGGCTAATTCCATTTCTATCAATGAGTTGGATTGAGAATGTGTCTCTCATTGACAAGCCCTCCCGCCGGCCTAAAACTGTCATAGCCCAATCGACGGTTCCTGGTATTGGCCATGCCCGGGTTCGCAGGGTGATCGCGGAAAGTAGACGAAAAAAGAACGCCTCGGGAGCGCACGGATGCCGAAACGCGAGCACACGATCATCTTCCTGCCCCACGCGAGGGCGCGTTTCCGGCAGTTTCGCGTTTCCTCGCGCGCCCTCTGGGCCCTGGGCATCTCATTCGGCCTCTCGATTCTCCTCGGCGTGACGTTCTCCCTCCTCTGGGTCCGATCCATCCAAAAAAAGAGCGAGGTCACCGCCATTCTCGCGGAGAACTCCGACCTGAGGTCACGCGCGGCTCTCACGAACACGCGTCTGGAGACGATCGAGAAGATGCTGGCCGAATTCGAGGATCGCACGCGCCGCCTGTCCATCGTCGCCGGGCTGTCGGCGGTCCGGGACCCAGGGTTCGGCGGCGTCGGCGGTCTCACGGCGGTGCCCGTGAACCCGGCGGATTCCGCCGACTCGGGCCTCAGCGAGGCCGGGCGGCGTGGGGCACTCCTGTCGTCGCGCCTGGTCTTCGTCGAGAAGAAGCTTCTCCTTCAGGCCGACCAGCTCGCCCTGACACCCACGATCGTCCCCGCCGCCGGCGTGCTGACGGCGGGCTTCGGGTCGCGCCCCGACCCGTTCACGAACCGCCCCGAATTCCACACGGGCATCGACATCTCGACGCCCGCCGGGAATCGCGTTGTGGCCCCCGCATCCGGCACCATCGTGCGCGTGGGCTACCAACAGGGATACGGGCGCTTCGTGGAGATCGCCCACGGCTACGGCGTCACGACGCTGTTCGGGCACCTTCAGGCGGCGCGGGTGGCCGAGGGCCAGCGCGTCAGGCGCGGCGACGTCGTGGCGCTCGTCGGCTCCACGGGCCGCTCCACCGGGCCTCACCTCCACTACGAGGTCCGCAGCGAGGGCAGGCCGGTGAACCCCCTGAATTACGTCCTGAACGCCTTCTGACCTGAAGGCCGACTCCGTCTTTCCGTTTCTTTCTTGTTTCTCATATTCGGCGGCTGCTGTGGCAGCCGCCGATATTCCGTATTCTTCCTTCCTGTTAAACTGAATCTCTCGCGTGCGCCCTCCGTGCGCGCAAGTCCTTCATGATCATCGACAAGGCACTCTCCAAAGTCTTCGGAACCAAGCACGAGCGCGACGTCAAGGCGATGCTGCCGCGCGTCGCGGCCATCAACGCGCTGGAGCCCGGGATCAAGGCCCTCTCGGACGATGCGATCCGCGCGCGCATCGCCGAAATCCGCGCACGTGTCCAGGAAAGCCTGAAGATCCTCCCCGAGGAGATCGAGGCACGGCGCGCGCTTTCCCGCGAAGCTCTCGACAAGGAGCTCGTCGAGGTCTTCGCGCTCGTGCGCGAGGCCGCGTGGCGCACGATCGGGCAGCGTCACTACGACGTCCAGCTCATGGGCGGCATGGTCCTCCACGAGGGAAAGATCTCCGAGATGCGCACGGGCGAGGGCAAGACGCTCGTCGCGACGCTCGCCGTCTCCCTCAACGCCCTGACCGGCCGAGGCGTCCACCTCGTCACCGTGAACGACTACCTCGCCCGCCGCGACGCCGAGTGGATGGGCCGCATCTACCGGTTCCTCGGGTTCACGGTGGGCTGCATCCAGCACGACATGCCCGACGAGGACCGCCGCGAGGCCTACGCGCGCGACATCACGTACGGAACGAACAACGAGTTCGGCTTCGACTACCTGCGCGACAACATGAAGTTCGAGCTTGCCCACATGGTCCAGCGCGGGCACGTCTTTTCCGTCGTCGACGAAGTCGACTCGATCCTCATCGACGAGGCGCGGACGCCGCTCATCATCTCGGGCCCGTCCGAGGGCGAGACGGACCTCTACTACAAGGTGGACCGGATCATCCCGAAGCTCGTCAAGGGCGAGGAGATCAAGGACAAGTACGGAAACAAGACGACGACCGGCGACTACCTCCTCGACGAGAGGGCCCATACGTCCTCGCTGACCGAGGAGGGCGTCTCGAAATGCGAGCGCCTCCTCGGTGTCGAGAACCTCTATGACCCGACTAACATCGATCTCCTGCACGCCTGCCAGCAGGGGCTCCGCGCGCACACGCTCTACAAGCGCGACGTGTCCTACGTCGTCAAGGACGGCCAGGTCATCATCGTGGACGAGTTCACCGGCCGCCTCATGCCCGGGCGCCGCTGGTCGGACGGCCTCCACCAGGCCGTCGAGGCGAAGGAGGGCGTCAAGATCGAAAAAGAGAACCAGACGCTCGCCACGATCACGCTTCAGAACTATTTCCGCATGTACGACAAGCTGTCGGGCATGACAGGCACGGCCGACACCGAGGCCGCCGAGTTCGACAAGATCTACAGGCTCGACGTCGTCGTGATCCCGACGAACCGGGACATGATCCGCATCGACGAGCACGACCTCGTCTACCGGACCGAGCGCGAGAAGTTCGAGGCCGTCGTCGAGGAGATCGCGGAAAAGAGCGAGAAGGGACAGCCCGTCCTCGTGGGCACGATCTCGATCGAAAAGTCCGAGCTGCTCTCGACGATGCTGAAGAAGAAGAAGGTGCCTCACGTCGTCCTGAACGCGAAGTACCACGAACAGGAAGCCACGATCGTCGCGCAGGCGGGCCAGGTCGCCGCCGTCACGATCGCGACGAACATGGCCGGCCGCGGCACCGACATCCTCCTCGGCGGCAACGCGGAGTACCTCGCCCGGCAGAAGGCGAAAGACAAGACGGAGGAGGAGATCCAGAAGCTCCTCCTCGAGCTTCAGAAGGACACGGCCGAGGCGCACGAACAGGTCGTCGCGCTGGGCGGCCTCCACATCATCGGCACCGAGCGGCACGAGTCCCGAAGGATCGACAACCAGCTCCGCGGCCGCTCCGGCCGCCAGGGCGACCCGGGCTCCTCGCGCTTCTACCTCTCGCTCGAGGACGACCTCATGCGCATCTTCGGGTCCGACCGCCTGTCGGGCCTCATGAAGCGCCTCGGCATGGAGGAGGGCGTTCCCATCGAGCACCGCTGGGTGACGAAATCCATCGAGAGGGCGCAGACGCAGGTCGAGGGCCGCAACTTCGACACGCGCAAACACCTCCTCGAGTACGACGACGTCATGAACAAGCAGCGCGCGGAGATCTACCGGCTCCGCAAGGAAATCCTGACCGGAAAGCTCTCCCGCGACTACGTCGTGGCTCTCGCGGAGGACGTCTCGGAAGATTACGTCGACCGCCATTGCCCCGCCGGCAAGGACGCGTCCGAATGGAACTGGAACGCCTTCGAAACCCTCGTGTTCGACACGTACGGCTTCAAACCCTCGGAGAAGCAGCTCTCGACCGGCGACGCGAACTCGCAGCTCAAGGACAGGCTGCGAACGGCCGTGCGGGCGACGTACGAGGCGAAAGAGACGGCCGTCGGCGCCCCGACCCTGCGCGACTTCGAGAAGTTCTTCATGCTCCAGACGGTCGACACGTTCTGGAAGGACCACCTTCTCGCCCTCGACCATCTCAAGGAAGGCATCGGCCTGCGCGGTTACGGCCAGCGCGACCCGCTGGTCGAGTACAAGAAAGAGTCTTTCCAGCTCTTCGAAGCGATGAAGGAAGGCATCGAGGAGCAGATCCTCCAGTACCTCTTCCGCTTCGAGGTCGCCGAGCCGCCAGCGCAGCGGCAGCGGGGTGCCCCGCCGAGCGAAGAGGAGCCCGTGCTCGCGGCGGCCGGGGGCTCGGCGGCCTCGCGCCGCGCGTCGGCAGACCTCGGGAAACGCTCGAAGCAGAAGGAACGAGACCTCCAGTTCCAGGGCTCCTTCGACCCGACGGCGGGCGGCGATTTCGACGTGTCCACCGTGAAGTCCGCGGGCCCGAAGGTCGGCCGGAACGATCCTTGCCCGTGCGGCTCCGGGAAGAAGTACAAAAAGTGCCACGGAGCGACCGGGACCGGCGCCGCCGCCGGCTGACCGGGCAGACGAAAGAGGCCCTCCACCGTCTGTGGTATGAATCCACATGGTGAATGACCGGGAGATCCCGCTCGCCCTCACGTTCGACGACGTTCTCCTCCTCCCCGCCCGCTCGAAGGTCCATCCGGCCGAGACCGACCTGAAGACGCGCCTCGCGCCGGGAATCGGGCTGAACATCCCCATCCTCTCGGCGGCAATGGACACGGTCACCGAGTCGCGCCTCGCGATCGCGATGGCGCAGAACGGGGGCCTCGGCGTCATCCACAAGAGCTTCGGAATCGAGGCGCAGGCCGCGGAGGTCGACAAGGTAAAGCGCTCCGAAAGCGGGATGATCGTCGACCCCGTCACGTGCCGCCCGACCCAGAAAATCTCCGAGGCGCTCGAGGTCATGGCGAACTTCCGGATCTCGGGCGTCCCCGTCGTGGACGACCGCGGCAAGCTCGTCGGGATCCTCACGAACCGCGACCTGCGCTTCGAGACGCGCATGGACCTCCCGATCTCCGAGCGCATGACGAAGGAGAATCTCGTGACGTGCCCGCCGGGCACCACGCTCGAGCAGGCCAAGGAGCTTCTCCACCGCCACCGCATCGAGAAGCTCCTCGTCGTGGACAAGGCCGGCAATCTCAAGGGCCTCATCACCGTCAAGGACATCCAGAAGCAGATCAGGTACCCGAGCGCCTGCAAGGACTCGTTCGGGCGACTGCGAGTGGCCGCGGCCGTGGGCGCGAGCGCCGACCTCGTGGATCGCGCGCGGGAGCTCGTCGCCGCGAAGGTCGACCTCCTCGTGCTCGACTCGTCCCACGGGCACAGCGAAGGCGTTCTCACGTCCCTCGTGACGCTCAAGAGGAGATTCCCCTCGACCCCCGTTCTCGCCGGCAACGTGGCGACGGCGGAAGGAACACGCGACCTCGTGCGCCGGGGAGCCGACGCCGTGAAGATCGGCATCGGACCGGGCTCCATCTGCACGACGCGCGTCGTGACGGGCGCCGGTGTGCCGCAGATCCACGCCATCCGCGAATGCGTGAAGGGCGCGGGGAAGGCGAACGTCTCCCTCGTGGCCGACGGGGGAATCAAGTTCTCGGGCGACGTCACGAAGGCCCTTGCCGCGGGCGCGCATTCCGTGATGATCGGGAGCCTCTTCGCGGGCACGGACGAGGCGCCCGGCGAAACGATCCTGTATCAGGGCCGCACGTTCAAGGCGTACCGCGGCATGGGCTCGCTCGGCGCGATGAAGCTGGGCTCCGCCGACCGCTACTTCCAGGACGAAGAAGAGCCGCGGAAACTGGTGCCGGAAGGGATCGAGGGCATGGTCCCGCACAAGGGTCCCGTCGCGACGCTCCTCACGCAGCTCACGGGCGGCGTGCGCTCGGGCATGGGCCTCGCGGGAGCGGCGAACCTCCCCGAGCTCGTGAAGAAGGCCCGCTTCGTGCGCATCACGACGGCCGGCCTCAAAGAGAGCCACGCCCACGACGTCATCATCACGAAGGAAGCACCGAACTACCGGCGCGAAGGAATCTGAGCACACCCGTTTTCAAGGACCACTTCTCGGGCCACGCGAGCGATTACGCGCGCTACCGCCCCACGTATCCGCCCGAGCTCTTCCGGACGGTCGCGGCGCTCGCCGCGCGGCACGAGCGCTGCTGGGACGCCGGCACCGGAAGCGGGCAGGCGGCCGTCGGCCTCGCGGAGCACTTCGCCGAGGTCGTCGCTACGGACGCCAGCGGGGACCAGATCACGCATGCCATCCCTCATCCGCGCGTGACGTATCGCGTGGCGCCCGCCGAGAATTCGGGACTGAAGGACGCTTCCGTCGACCTCATCACCGTCGGCCAGGCAGTCCACTGGTTTGCCTTGAAGACTTTCTATGAAGAGGTGAGAAGGGTCTCGGCGCCCGGCGCGGCCCTCGCGGTGTGGGCATACGACCTCTTCGACGTGGAGGGCGATGCGGGAGCGGTCGTTCGCCGTTTTCACACGCGCGTCGAGCCGTACTGGCCGCCCGAGCGCGCGCTCGTCGCCCGCCGCTACGCCGATCTTTTCTTCCCATTCGAAGAAATTCCCGTCGCGGCGGTCCGAATGAGTGCCGCCTGGGACCTCGAACGGACGCTCGGATATCTTTCCACCTGGTCTTCCGTGAAGGCGTTCCAGAAGGCGAATCGCGAGGACCCCGTCGCCGCTCTCGCGCCCGAGCTGGCCGCAGCCTGGGGCGACCCGGCTGCCGAGAAGAAGGTCTCGTGGCCTCTCGTCCTCCGCGCGGGGCGGATCGTCTAGCTCGTCGTCCTGAGCAGCGCCTCGACCGCCTTCACCAGCTCCTTCTTCAGCTTCGTGAAGCGCTCGCCCGTCGCGGGGCCATCGAAGCCGGAATGGACCTTCACGATGCGGTGCCGGCGGTCGAGGAACAGCGTTGTCGGGTATCCCTCCCAGCCTTCGAGCGGAAGGATCGCGGGCGAGGCGCTCGCGGCCTTCGTCGTGCCCGCGAGAAGGACCGGATGCCTCGTTCCGAAGCGCTCGATGAAGCGCTTCACCTGCCGGCGGTTGCGCTCCACATCGTCCGTGTACTCGAACGCCAGCGAGATCACCTCGAGGCCTTTCGGCCGGTATTCCGCGTAGAGGTCCCGGAGAACCGGCGCCTCGTCGGCGCAGTTCGGGCACCACGTTCCCATGAACGCGACGAGCATCGGCCTGCCCGCGAACCGCGCGTCCGCCGTCGACACCATCCGGCCTTCGACGTCGGGAAATGACACGGCGTATGGCGCAGATGGATCCTTCGGTTTCACGAGGTCGAACGAGCCCGGCAGGAACGTGGCCGCGGAGGCCGCGTCGAGCCGTTTCGCGCGCCAGGACACCGGCGGGTTCGTGCGCGAGCGGTACTCGCCCGCGAGCGCGCCGTCCGGAAGCAGCTCGGCGTCGTAGCGGTAGACGTGCACGCCGTCGAAGACCGACAGGACAAGCCGTTCCCCGTCGAACGTGCCGTGGAGCGCGCCGTAGTCGCCCGTCGTCGAGAGAAGGGTCCCCGTTACGGCGCCGCCCTTCTGTCGGAACACCCCGGTCATCTTCTCGACTCTCTTCCCTTCGCTCATCTCCACTCCCCAGCTCCCGTCGATCGAAGCGCCGCCTTTCGGCGCGGGCACGGGGGGCGGCGCCCTTCGGGACGCGCGAAACGGCACCTCGGCGAGGCCCGTCGCGACGACGCGCGTGTACCCGCCTTCGAGCCGGCCCGCCGTCACCTCGGCCACGATCCTGGCGTCGTAGTTCGCGAGCTCGAGCGTCAATTTCGCGCCGTCCCAGGCGGCCGAAGTGAACGGAATCTCGGACGTGCCGTTCAGAAGTGACGCAGAAAGGCTGGAGCCCTTCCCGGCGATCTTCACGTCGAAGAACACCTCGTGGCCGGCTGACGGAACCAGGTCGGCGTGCCAGAGACCGACGGGCGCCGCGGGCGGCGCCGCAGGGAGATTCTCTGAAAGTAAGAGGGCCACGAGGACGGCGAGTCCGGCGGCGCCTCCTTTCTTCCCTTCTAAGAAACTTTGCAGACCATCACCCGCCGAACGATCGCCTGCATTCCCGCACGGGTCCGAAGCAAATCATTCTCTCTCTCTCGTCTTTTTCAGCTTCTCCCGCAGCGCCCGCACTGCCTCGGCGCGCGCCTTGAGGTCTTTCTCTCGCCCTTCGCCAGACGGCCGGTAGTAGTTCCGCCCCGCGAGAGAGTCCGGCAGGCACGAGAGGCCCGCCGTCTTTTCCTCCATGTCGTGCGCGTACCTGTAGCCCGCGCCATAGCCGACCTGCTTCATCAGCTTCGTGGGCGCGTTGCGGATCGCGAGCGGCGGCGGCTCGTTGGGACGCTCGTGCACGTCGGCGACGGCTTCTCCGTATGCCGTGTAGAGCGCGTTCGACTTCGGAGCGAGCGCGAGATGGACGGCAATCTCGGCGAGCGCGAGCGCGCCCTCCGGCATGCCGATGAAGTGCACGGCCTCCTTCGCGGCGATCGCCAGCGCGAGCGACGACGGGTCGGCGAGGCCGACGTCCTCGGAGGCGAAGCGCACGAGCCGGCGGGCCACATAGAGCGGGTCCTCCCCCGCCTCGAGCATCCGCGCGAGCCAGTAGAGAGAGGCGTCCACATCCGAGTCCCGGAGCGACTTGTGGAGAGCCGAGATGAGATTGAAGTGCTCCTCGCCGGACTTGTCGTAGAGCAGCACTTTTCGCTTGAAGAGATCCTCGAGGAGAGAGACCGAGACCGAAGAGGAATTCTCTTCGAAAGGAATATCGGAAACCGCCGCTTCAAGTGCCGTGAGCGCCCTTCTCGCGTCGCCGTCGGCAAAGCGGGATATCCATTCGAAGGCATCCTCTTCAACCGTCACCCTGGCCGCGAGTCCCCTCGTGGGGTCCGCGAGCGCTTTCTTCATCAGCCTCACGAGGTCCACCTCCGTGAGCGCGGGCAGAATGACGACCCTCAGGCGGGACAGCAGCGCCCCGTTCAGCTCGAACGAGGGGTTCTCGGTCGTGGCTCCCACGAGCACGATGTCCCCCGCCTCCACGAACGGCAGGAAGGCGTCCTGCTGTGCCCGGTTGAAGCGGTGGATCTCGTCCACGAAGAGAAGCGTGCGGTGGCCCTGGCGCTTGGCGCGGGCCGCCTCCTCCATCACATTCCGGATCTCCTTGATACCGGAGACGACCGCCGAGAAGCCCAGGAAGCGAGCCCGGGTCTTCTTGGCGACGATTCTCGCCAGGGTCGTCTTGCCGCTTCCGGGCGGTCCCCAGAAGACGAGCGAAGGAACCTTGTCGGTGGCGAGCGCTTTCGCGAGAAACGAACCCGGACCCACGAGATCCGCCGGCCCTTCCACCTCGGACAGGTCGCGGGGGCGCATCCGCTCGGCGAGCGGCGCCTCGCTCGACGGTTCCGAGTCGGCAGCCGGGCGTTCGTCCTCGAAAAGGTCGCCCGGCGCGGAGCTCACGCCCCTCCGCGCGCCTTGGACCGCTGCTCGATGTCGCCTGTGAGGCGGTCGAGAGCCGGGATCTCGGGATGCTCTTTCTTGAGCTTCGCGAGAATTTCGAGCGCCTTTTTCGTGTCGCCTTTGTCGATGCCGAAGACGATCGCCAGATTGAACTGCGCGGGCCAGTGGTTCGGGTCGAGGGCCGCCGCCTTCTGGAACATCACGAGCGCCCTGTCCGTGTTGCCGAGATTGCGGTACGCGACGCCGAGATCGGTGAGGACGTTCGGGTCGCCCTCGCGCAGCTTGAGCGCCCTCTCGTAAGCGTCGACCGCCTTCTTCCAATCCTCCACGTCGTAGGCCGTGTTTCCGAGCTGCACGAGAAGCTCCGCGTTCTTGGGCTCCTTAAGGACGGCGGCCTCGAGCTCGGAGAGCTTCTGACGAGCGACGGGGTCGGCAGCGAGTGAGGGCTGGCCACCTCCGCTGCCGGGCAGGTCGCGCGTGGCGCCCGGGCCGACGCCGGCGAGCCCCGCGTGCGGATCGGCCTGGTTCGCCTGCGGCACCGCCGACTGGTTCTTGTCCAGGTACAGGTACGCGGCCGTGAAGCCGGCGAGAAGTCCCACGGCGAGGAACAGGCCCCGGTCCGCCCACGGGGACGTGCGGGACGCCGGACGCTCGGCGGCGCGGGCCTGCTTCTCGCGGGAGGGCTTACCCGCCGGGACCGGCGGAGGCAGGTGGTCGTCGGTCTCTTCGGGCGTCATCTCTATTCACTCTCCTCGTCGCGCGCCGGCTGCGCCGCCCACGTGCCGGCAACGGGACCCGAATCGGGGAGCGGTGCGAGCTGCGTTCCGTCCCAGGTGCCCGCGATGCGGCGCGTCGTTCCCGTCGTCAGCCGGCCGTAAAACTTCGCATCTATTCCGCGCTGCGCGTCGATCCGCTCGAGCACGACGCGGTCGCCCACGAACGTGCCCCGGAGCGAACCATGAAATCCTCCGTCGAGGACGAAGTCACCGGAAAGAATCGTGCCGTCCAGCGCGAGGCGGTAGAAGCCCCGTCGCGCTCCCGGGTTGATGAAGACCTCCCAGCGGCCCGTGAGCGGGTCGGACGGGCTGCTCCTCAGCGCGTCGCGCCGGCGCGCGATCTCGTCCCGGAACGCCGCGAGATGGCGCACATGCTCGGCGAGGCGCTCGGAAACGGCCCGCCGCCTGTCCTGTCCCGCCTGCGCGCGGGCCCGCGCTTCGGCCTCGGCCTGTTCGGCCTGCTCGAGCGCGTTCCTGTCGAGGATGCCCTCGCGCGCGAGCCGGGCGATCTGGTTCAGGGCCGCGTTGACGTCGGACTCCGCTCGCGACGCCTGCGCCGAAATCCGGTCGAACTCCTCGAGATCCTCCAGGACGCGCCTCTTCTCCATGTCCACCGAGGCCAGAAGGACGTCGAGCACGGCATCGCCGCTCCGGGTCGACACGGGAACGGCAGCGGCCGGCCGCAGGAGCGTCAGCAGAAGCGCCACGGCGAGCGCGGAGCGTATCGGGCGCAAATTCATCCTCGCTACTATACGGAAGTCCGGAGCCCGACATCCATGAGGACGTCCGGGGATCAGTGGTCGCGGTGATTACCGGCCGAGGCCGCGGCGGCCATGGGGACGATGGAACGCCGCTTGAGAATCGCGCGGTCGAGGGCCTTCTCGACCTCCGTGGCGACCTCGCCCTCGGGCAGCCCGTTGATCTGCGCGATCTCGGAGACGATGAGATAGCGGGCGCGCTCGTACATCTTCTTCTCGCGGAAGGAGAGCGCCTTCTGCTTCTGCACCCACGTCAGGTTCTTGAGGACGTCGGCGATGTCCGTGAGGCGGCCCGAGCGCATCTTGTCGAGATTCTGCTTGTACCGGCCCTTCCAGTCGCCGGTCGGCGGGAGCGTCGCGTTCTCGAGAACGCGGAACACCGAGCCCACGTCCTTGCGCCGCGTGAGCGGGCGCAGGCCGATGCGGTCGGAGTTTCCCACCGGCACCATCACGCGCGAGTTGTTTCCGAGAAGGCGGAGCTGGTAGCAGGGAGCGGGCGAGCCTTCGAGGAGGGATTCCTGGATCGTCTCCACGACGCCGACGCCGTGGTTCGGGTAGACGAGCCTGTCGCCGATCTTGAAAGCCACGGAATCTCCTCCTTCGGAAAAGGGGAATACTGAGTCTACTCCCGCGCTCTTCAGCCGTCAATGGAGTCGATGGCGAATCTGACGCTGGCCGAGAAACGCCGAGGCCCAAGCGCGCGGAAGCCGGAACGGGCGTAGACTTCCCGACCCAAGGAGAAAACCATGAAGAAGATTTTCGCCGCCTCTTTCGTCTTCGCCCTCGTCGCCCTCGTCGCCGCCCCGGTCATGGCGGAACAGACCTGGAAAGACGTCTCAGTCGTCGACCAGATGTGCTCCGGCAAGGACAAGGTCATGAATGCCCCGGAAAAGCACACGAAGGAATGCATGATGAAGTGCGAGAAGTCGGGGTACGGCGTTTACATGGGCGAGGGGAAGGACAAGAAGTTCGTCAAGTTCGACGCCGAGGGTAACAAGCTGACGACCGCGGCCCTCAAGGCCTCGAAGAAGACCGAGGGCCTGAAGGCCACCGTCGTCGGTGAGATGAGCGACGGCGTCATCAAGGTCAAGTCGATCGCGTTCGCGGAGTAGCCCGTCAAACGCTTCCCCGGAAGGCAACGTGCCGGGGAAGCGGCATGACCGTGGTGCCGGAGGAGGGAGTCGAACCCTCACGGCCTTGTGGACCGGGGGATTTTGAGTCCCCTGCGTCTGCCATTCCGCCACTCCGGCGCGCCGGGAACAGTTTACTGCCAGTCGAGCCTCAGGTTGCGGTGAAGGTGCGCGGCGGCGCACCCGGCGATCGAGCCGAGGACGTTCCAGAACACGTCGTTTACATCGGCCGCCCGGGTCGGCAGGAAGAGCTGGACCGTCTCGATGCTCACGCTGAAGAGCGTGCCCGCGAGGAGGACGTCCGCGTGGTTCCCCGCCGCGGAACGGCCGGGACCATCGAGGAACTTCCACAGCAGGAACGCCCACACCGCGAACATCATGAGGTTTCCGACGATTCCGATGACCGCGTAGAGGATGGCGTTTGACAGGTAGCCGTCGCGCCCCGCGCGAAAGACGAGGCGCTGGATGTCTTCGAACGGCGCCAGATTCGTGCGCACGTGGCTCCCCCCCTGGACGAAGAGCGTTACGGCGAGGAGGACGCACGAGTACGAGACGAGGAGCGTTCCCTGCAACCCCTTGCCGACGCGGATCGTGCGCACGGAAGCCATTCGGCGCAGATTAACCCGAACGGCGTTGACGGGGGCCCGCCGCCTCCCGACAATGCCTCCGTGGCGACGCCTTCACCGTCTCTGCCCGCGCGCACCACGGCGGTGCCCGCGCACGAAGGCTTCTTCGTCTCGGAGTTCCTCGGCCAGACGGTGCGCGACGTGGCGCGCCAACCCGTCGGAAAGATCTCGGACTTCGCCGTCGCCACGAGCGCGCGCACCCCCTTCCCGCGGGTCACGGGCCTCCTCATCCGCAACCGGTTCGAGACCTTCGTCCTGCCCTGGGAGGACGTCGCCATCTTCCAGCGCGCCGCCGTTC
The DNA here is from genome assembly GCA_041482235.1 of Thermoanaerobaculia bacterium. Classification (GTDB taxonomy): domain Bacteria; phylum Acidobacteriota; class Thermoanaerobaculia; order UBA5066; family UBA5066; genus Fen-183. The sequence continues at coordinate 53,925 of JBGPDK010000001.1, forward strand.
GCACCCGGCTGCCGCGGGAAGACCTCCTGCATCGCCCCGCGCGGGACGACGAGATCTTCCTCGCGCGGCATCTTCTCGACAAGCAGATCGTCGACATCAACGGCGTGAAGGTCGTGCGCGTGAACGACCTCAAGCTGGACCTTCTCTCCGGCGACCTCGTGCTCACCGCCGCCGACGTGGGCGTGCGCGGGCTCATCAGGCGCGTCTTCGGCGCGAGCATGACGCCCCGCGGTGGAAGGCTCTCCGACGCGTCGCTTCCGGCGCGCCTCATCCCCTGGGACTCGATGCAGCCCCTGCACTCGCGCCTCGAGCGCCTCGAGACCACCCTCCCGCAGGAGAAGCTCCACAGGCTCCACCCCGCCGACATAGCGGACATCCTGAGCCAGATCTCGGGCACCGAGCGCTCCGGCATCTTCCGGAGGCTGGACGTCGAGACGGCCGCCGAGACGCTCCACGAGCTGGAGCCCGAGATCCAGGCCGAGATCATCGAAGACCTGCCGGAGCGGCGCGCCTCGGAGATTCTCGAGCAGATGCCCGCGGACGAGGCGGCGGACGTCCTCGGCGAGATCGAGGGCGAGCATGCCCGCGACCTCGTCCAGCTCATGGAGAAGGGGGCCGCCGAAGACGTCACCGAGCTGCTCGTCCACGACGAGAACACGGCCGGCGGCCTCATGGGAACCGACTTCGTCACGTTCCCGCCGACCCTCACCGTGCGCGAGACGATTCAGCGCCTCAGGCCCGTGGCCCGGGACGCCGAGGCCCTCTTCTACTTTTACGTCGTCGACGAGCGGGACCGCATCCTCGGCGCACTCTCCGTGCGCGACCTCCTGGCCGCCGACGACGACACGCTCCTCGAGCGCGCCATGGCGACGCCGGTGCGAAGCGTCACGCCCGACGTCTCCACCGACGTGGTCGCCGAGACGATGTCCAAATACGACCTCCTCGCCCTGCCCGTGACGGACCCCGAAGGCGTCCTCGTCGGCATCATCACGATCGACGACGTCGTCGACCGCCTCCAGCCGCAGGCGCGACGCAACCGCCGGAGGTTGCGCTGATCGCTCCGGCCGCCACAGCCGCCTCTTCGCGCCCCGAAGCCCGCGACTGGAAGCGCCGGGCCATGCTCTTTTTCGCGGTTCTCGGGCCCGGAATCATCACGGCGAACGTCGACAACGATGCGGGCGGGATCGCGACGTACTCCATCGCGGGCGCGCACTTCGGCTACTCGCTGCTGTGGACGCTCTTGCCGATCACGCTCGCCCTCATCGTGGTGCAGGAGATGTCGGCGCGCCTCGGAGCCGTCACGGGGAAAGGTCTCGGCGAGCTCATCCGGGAAAACTACGGCCTGAGGTACACGTTCTACCTTCTCGTCGCCCTTCTGGTGACCGACATCGGGAACACCGTGGCCGAGTTCGCGGGCTGGGCGGCGGCCATGGAGATCTTCGGGATCCCGCGCTGGGTCTCCGTGCCGATCGGCGCCTTCGTCGTGTGGTGGATCGTCGTGAAAGGGAATTACAAGACCGTCGAGAAGATCTTCCTGATCGCCTGCTCGATCTACCTCACTTACGTCGTGTCGGCGCTCTTCGCGAAACCCGTCTGGAAGGACGTCCTCAAGCAGACGTTCGAGCCCAGGATCGAATCGAGCGCCGCGTGGATCCTGATGATCATCGGCCTCGTCGGCACGACGATCGCGCCGTGGATGCAGTTTTATCTCCAGGCGTCGATCGTGGAGAAGCGTATCGGCCCGGAGGAGTACAAGTTCTCGCGCTGGGACGTCATCGTGGGATGCCTGTTCGCGGCCGTCGTCGCCTTCTTCATCGTCGTCGCCTGCGGAGCGACCCTTTTCCCGAAGGGGATTCGCATCGAAGGCGCCGAGCAGGCCGCGATCGCTCTGGAGCCGCTCGCGGGAACATGGGCGAAGACGTTGTTCGCCTTCGGGCTCGCGAACGCGTCGCTTTTCGCGGCCTCCATCCTCCCGCTCGCCACGGCCTATTCGATCTGTGAAGGGCTGGGCTTCGAGGCGGGCGTGAGCAAGACGTGGAGCGAAGCCCCGCAGTTCAACGTCCTCTACACCTCGATGATCGTCATCGGCGCCGGGATCATCCTGATTCCCGGCGTGCCGCTCTTCCCCGTGCTCTTCCTTTCGCAGGTCATGAACGGGCTCCTGCTTCCATTCGTCCTCGTCTTCATGTGCCTCCTCATCAACCGCGAGGACCTCATGGGTCCCTACGTGAACGGGCGCATCTGGAACTGGGTCGCCTGGGGGACCTGCCTCGTCATGATCGGACTGACGCTGGTCCTCGTCGTCACCTCGATCTGGCCGGGGCTGTTCCCTGCGAAGTAGGATTCGACGGAACGACGGTTGCTTACCTCACTCCGCACAGGACCGCCTGTGTCTCCCGCCGCGGACGTCGGCGAACGCGGACGGACCCGAAGCCTTGTGTTCCAAGGAGGTTGGATCATGCGATTCCGTTTCGTCGCTCTCGCTGCGTGTCTCGCGCTTGCCACACTCGCTGGCCGGGCCGCCGCACAGGACCGCACAGGCACCTGGGAGATCTCGCCTTTTGCAGGCGGGTATTTCGGCGGACGGCTCTACGGCGACTACTCGGTTCCGTTCACGACCGGGACCGTGGCGGTCCGTTTCCTCGAGCCCGAGGACGATCTCGCGTACGGCGCCCGCCTCGCCTACAACGTCACCCGCCATTTCGGCTTCGAAGTCGACTGGACCTCCTCGCGTGCCGACCTCCGCTCGCCCAACATCTTCGGCACCTCTCCCCGCCGACTCCAGGTCGGTCGCCTGCGCCAGAACGTCTACGAGGCGAACGCGCTCTTCAACTTCGGGCGACGGCGCGCCATCGGCTATATCGGCATCGGCGCCGGGAGCGCCGTCCTGAAACGGGAGGTCGCGGGCATCGACCCTTCCTCGACGGGGCGTTTCACGGCGAATCTTTCGGCCGGGGGCAAGTTCTTCTTCGTCCCCCGCTTCGGATTTCGCATCGACGGCCGAATCCGAGCGATCGATCTGCGGTCGGACCGCGACGGGTCGTCCTGCGACCGCAACAGCTTCTGCCGCGACCGGCGCAACTGGTCGTACAACGGAGAGGCTACCGGAGGGCTCGTTTTCGCCTTTTGAAGCCTTCTCCTTTTGCCTCCTCCTTGGACCTCCTGACGGGGGTTTCCGTGGCCGCGAAAGAGACTTGAGACAGTCCTCGGGACTGAGATACAGTCTCATCGCGAAACCGGAAAAACCCAAGGAGGCACCATGAAGAAGCGGCTCGTCATGCTCTCCATCGTCACGGCCTGCGCCGTGACCGTCGCGCCCGTCGCGCGGGCCGAAGATGAAAACAAGAGCGAAACCAGCGTCGGCGAACTCGCCGGGCCTGCGGCTGAGGTCGCGGACGACGCTCCCGCGCACATCCATCTCACGCGGGACGCGGCGGAGGCGGCAGCCACGGCCGCGCGGACGGCGCTCGCGCGGCGGAACGTGAACATGACGTACCACGGCGGCAGGATCATGACCTCGGCCACCGTGAAGAGCATCTTCTGGGGCCCGAAGTGGGCGGGCGCGACTTTCACGGGAGACAAGGTCACCGGTATCGACTCGTTTTACTCGGGCTTCAATCAGAGCCACTACGCCCTGACCAACACCGAATACACCGACACGATCGGGACGGGCCATCGGGTCGGAACGACGGTGCTGAGCCTCACGCACCAGGTCGACACGACGACCGCCTCCGGCGGGAACTCGACCGCCGCGATCCTCGCGGAAGCCTGCAAGTGGTTCACGGGACCGAACGACGGGAGCGCCTACTATGCGGTCTATACGGACCGCCCGCGGGGGACCGCCGGCTACTGCGCCTATCACAGCGCCGGAACGTGCGGCGGGGTTCCGGTGCAGTTCGCGTTCTTCTGGAGCCTCGACGGGGATCCCGGCTGCGACCCCGGCAGCACCGTCCCGGGCCACTCCCAGGGCCTCGCCGCGCTCGCGAACGTCAGCGCCCACGAGCTCTCGGAGGCCATGACCGACCCCGCCAGCCCGGGCGCATGGTTCGACCGGCAGGGCGCCGAAAACGGCGACAAGTGCGCGTGGGCGTTCAACGTGCCCTCCGTGACGTTCAGCAACGGCGTCGCCTGGAAGCTGCAGGGCGAATGGTCGAACGCCGCCTTCACCGCAGGAACCGGATACCCGAACCTGTCCGGCCAGCGGGGCTGCCTCGACGGCCACTAGATGAGAGGTTTCTGAGCCTGACCGGGCCCGGTCATCTCGACCGTGCGCGACCCGTCGGTCTCGATGCGAAGCGCGACGCGCCAGGCCCGCCGTTCCGTGAGCGGCGGGCGCGGCCATTCGACGGCCAATGTCGCGCTCCCGGTGTCGTCGAGGCCGAGGTCGAGAAGAGGGCCGCTCCCGTCGGCCAGGCGGTAGAGATCCACGTGCACGAGGACGGGCGGCTTCCCGGCCGGCCCGTACTCGTGCACGAGCGTGAAGCTGGGCGACGACACGTCCTCCGGGTCGAGCCCGAGCCCGGCGGCGAGGCCTTTCACGAAGGCAGTCTTGCCGGCTCCGAGCTCCCCTTCGAGGAGCACGACGTCGCCGGGAGAAAGACGCCGTGCGAGGCTCGCCCCGAGGCTCCGCGTGTCTTCCTCGCTCGCCGTGACGTGCGACGTCACCCGTCGGCGCTCTCGCGCGCTTCGAAGAAGGCCTCGGAGAGCGCTTCCACGACGTCGGAAGCCGAGAGCGACTCCTCCCCCCTGGCCTCCCGCACGAAGTCACCTGCCGTGCCGTGGAGCCACGCGGCCGCGCAGGCCGCGTCGAAGGCGTCGAGACCCCGCGCCAGGCACGCCCCGACCACACCGGTGAGGACGTCTCCGGTGCCCCCCGAAGCCAGCGCTGGGTTGCCCGCGAGCACGGGAACGACCCGGCCGGAGGGATCGGCGACGAGCGGCCGGAACCCCTTGAGGATCACCACGGCCTTCGCGCGCGCGGCGATCTCGCGCGCGGCGGCCTCCCGATCCGCGTTCACGCGCGCCGCGTCGCTGCCGAGAAGGCGTCCGGCCTCTCCGGCATGCGGCGTGAGCACGGTGGGCGCGATCCGCGCCGCGAAGAACGCGGCGTCGCCCGCGAGGTTGAGCGCGTCGGCATCGAAAACCGCCGGGAGCCGAGCCCCGGCCGTGCGCTGAAGAAGAGCGCGCGAGGACGTGGACGCGCCGAGCCCCGGGCCGACGGCGAGCGCGTCGAAGCGCGCGAGGTCGACGTCGTCGCCCGCCGTCGTGGTCTCCGGGCTGAGCGCGTGCACGATGGCGCGAACGGAATCCGGCGCGAAAACGCTCACGAGGCCGGCCCCCGACCGGTGCGCGCCCCGCGCCGCGAGGGCCGGCGCGCCGGCCATCCCCTGGGAGCCTCCCACCACGAGGAGACGGCCGAACGTGCCTTTGTGCGCCGCCGATTCGCGCGGCGGGAAGAGCGTCGCGACGTCCCATGCCCCGACGGCGTCGCCCGCGGCGCCGCTCTCCTCCTCGAGGGGCAGGAAGCCGATGCCGGCGACGGCAATCCGGCCGCACAGGGCCGCGGCCGGCAGTCGAACATGACAGGGCTTCGGGTAACCGAAAGTGACCGTGAGGGCGGCGCGGACGGCGGGCGACCACGGGAGCGGCTCGTCGGCCGAGAGACCGGAGGGCACGTCGACCGCGACCACGAACGCCCGGCCTTCGGCGACGAGGCGCACGGCGCGCGCCGGAAGGCCGTCCGGCGAGATGGGACGCTTGAGGCCCGTGCCGAAAAGCGCGTCCACGACGAGCGTCGCCACCCTGAGCGGCTCCAGATCGGCTTCCTTCGTGACCTCGCGGATCGCCCCTCCCGCCTGCTCGAGTCGTTGGTGAGTCCTTCGGGCGTCGGCGCTGAGATGTTCAGGCGCTCCGAAGAGCAGCGTCTCGACGGTTCCCGTGACGCGCGCCATCTGGAGAAGGCGCGCCACCTCGAAGCCGTCCCCTCCGTTGTTGCCCGGGCCCGCCAGAACGACGACGCGGGCGCCGCGGGACGGCCGGCGCCCGAGGACACCCGCGATCTCCCGGACGAGAGCCGCGGCGGCCCGCTTCATGAGGACCAGCCCGGGCGTCCCGGCCGCGATCGTCCGCGCGTCCAGCGCGCGGGCCGCCTCCGCCGTGAGGACCTTCAACGGGCGCTCCGCCCGGGCCACCCGAGAAGCGCCTGGCGGGTCGCGGGCGCGATTTTCGGGTCCGCCGCGAAGAGAGCCTCCACCCTCTCCAGGTCGGCAATCTCGTCGACATCGGGTAGCGTCGACAGCATCCCCACGCGGTAGCCGTTCGCCTCGGCGGACGTCCTGCAGTCGAAAAGAGCGTGTTCCGAGGACCACCTCACGCCGGCCGGGAAAACCGCGGCCGGATCGACGCCTTTCCGCATTCCGACCAGCGAGAATCCGCCGTCGGGGGCCGGAGCGAACACGACGTCGGCATCTCCCGCGAGGGCTCGAAACGCCTCGGAGACGTCGGAGGCGGCGAGAGTGGGAGCGTCGCTCCCGGCCACGAGCACGTCGCGTCGACCTTCCGTCCGCGCGCGAGCGATCGCGCGTTGGAGCTTGTCGCCCAGCGAGCCCTCCCCCTGCGGCACGAGATCCCAGTGCGGAGAGAACAGGGCGAGAAGGGTGGGACCGGGCTCGGGCTCGGCGTACGCGAGCACCGCGTCCCATAGTCCGGGCGGCGCCAGGGAGACCGCGAGGTCCGACAGGAACGCCTCATACAGCGACGCCGCGGCGGCCGCGCCGACCTCCCGGGCGAGGCGCGTCTTCACGCGTCCCGGCACGGGCTCGCGGGCGAAGAGAACGAGGCGCTTCTCGCAGACGTTCACGGCCTCACTTCCTCGGGGCGCTCTCCTCGCCGGCGAAGGCCGAAATGAAGACGGACTTCTGGAGATAGCTCGTGGAGTTCGTCACGTCGTCGCGGACGGCGATCGAGATCTTCTGGCCGCCCGGAATCATGATGAGCTTCACGTCGTAGATGAAGTCCTTCAGGGCGACGGCGTCGAATTTTTTCGCGTCGAGCTCGATCGGCACGGGCTGCGTCGTGAGCTCCGACTGCTTTCCCTCCGAGTCGATGACGACGAAGTAGAAGACCACGCGGCCGCGCACCTTCGAACCCTCGGGCAGCATGGCGAGGCGCGCATACGGGATCCGGATGACCACCGGCAGGGCGAAGTTCTCCCGGTCGGCCGGCACGGCCTTTCCGATTTCCAGCCCCACGGCGAGGGGATTGTCGTCGCGCGGAAAGAAGAGGGCCGAGGTGACCGCCTCACGGACCTTCGTCTCGACGCCCTTCTCGACGTAGCTGCGGCGCGCGCGCACGATGAGTCCTTTCTCTTTCTTCTTCAGCTTGACCTCAACCTTGTGGGGGCGGTCGAGGCCCGAGCGCACGCTCCGGTAGCCGATCGAGTAGTACGAGGTGTAGTCCTTCTCGATGTTCTTGAGCGCCCCCAGAACGTCGTTCTTGTTCAGGATGGCTTCCCCGCCCGTTTCCTCGGCCATGAGGCTGAGCATCGACTGGAGGTTGTTTCGCTCCAGGAACGTGTCGATGCGCTGGGACTGCGTGCGGTTCTCGGCGGATACGTTCGAATCGACCGAAAGGCCCGACGCGTCGATCGCGTAGATCGACACGCCCGAAGCATTCGCCGCCTGGACGACGCCGAGATACCTGCTGGTCCGGTCGAACTCGAACTGAGAGGTGGAGTGCGCCGAGGCGTCGTGAAACCTGTCGGAGATGTACTGCCAGAGCTCGGCTCCCGGGGACTGGGGCAGCCCGTCGGACACGTGGAGGACGATCTTGCGGCCGTCCACGCCGGCGAGCTGGTTGATCGTCGTCTTCATCGCATCGAACGTAAACGACATGTCGTTGTCGAGCGACTGACAGTAGGACCGTACGCGGGCCGCGGCGCGGTCCGCCGTGGACGCGTCGTCGATCGCCTGAATCACGTCCCGTCGCTCGGAAAGGATCTGCTGGCCGAGGGCGCTCTCCTCCTCGATCTGCTTCAGGACGTCCGAGAGGTCGCGCCCGTCGTTCGTGAACTTCCTCCGGATCTTCAGGGAACGGTTCCAGACGACGATCATGCCCTCGACGTTGTCCTTGACGTTGTCGCGGACGAACGCCTCGACGCTTCTCAGGACGCGGTTACGGCTGAACGGCGCGAGGTGGAGGTTGTCGATGAAGATGATGACGCGCGTCTTCGGCGCCGCGAGGGCGGCCGGCGCCGCCGGGGCGGGGGCCGGAGCGGCGGCGGGCGCCGGCGGAGCCTCGTCCGCCGGCAGGACGAAGCGGCCCTGCTCGACCGCGGAGAAGTTCGTGACGACCTGCTCGAGCTTGTCCTCGATGACGATGAAGTCCTCTTTCTTCAGCCCCGTCACGCGGTTTCCCTTGCCGTCCGTCACGACGACGTCGAGGTTCGTCACGGAGACCGTGTCCCGCGCGACGAATCCCGCCGCCGGCGCCTCGGGCTTCCCGGCGGGGACCTGGGGCGCGGCGGAGAGCCCGAGAAGCGCGGCACCGAGAAGAAGCACGGCCTTGAGAAGGGAAGCGGGACGAATCGACATGCGGGGATTGTACGGGTGGCGCGGATAGAATCCTGCTCCGATGCCGTTTCACGTCCGCCGCCACCTCACCGCGGGCCTTCTCGTGCTCGTGCCGGTCGTCGTCACCGTGGCCGTCGTCCGCTTCGTCTTCAACCTGATCGACGACGCCAGCCAGCCCCTTGCCGAGCGCCTCGTCGGCCGGGTGATCCCGGGCCTGGGGCTCGTGCTGACGATCTTCGTCATTTGGCTCACGGGCCTCCTTTCGACGAACTTCCTCGGGAAGAAACTCCTTGAACTTTTCAGCCGTCTCTTGGAGAATCTCCCCCTCGTCAAGACGGTCTATACCGCCTCGAAGCAACTCGTCGAGGCTGTGTCGCCGGGCGGTCGTCGCGCCTTTCAGCGAGTCGTCCTTGTCGAATTTCCTCAGAAAGGGACCTTTGCGTTGGGATTCGTGACAGGGAACGGCATCGGCGCACTCGAAACCGGAACGCTTTCGATCTATGTTCCGACGGCCCTGAACCCCACCAGCGGATTCCTGATATTTGCGAAGGAAAGCGATATCCTCGACCCCCTCCTCACGGTGGAGGAGGGGATCAAGCTCGTCGTGTCGGGCGGGGTCGTGAGGCCGCATGGGAACTAAGAGCGTTCCCGGGCGGTCCAACGAAAAGGGCCGGCCCGGAACGCGAAGCGGCGAGAGGCCGAAAGGAGTGGACGGTCGATGACGGGAAATCTCACCGGCAGAGGAAAAACGGTTCGGCGGATCGCCGCGGCCGGCCTCGCCGTGCTGTCGCTCGGCGTCGCCGGCTGCGACAAGTTCAGGAGCAAGCAGCTCATCCGCGAGGGGAACGCCTACTTCAAGGAGCAGCTCTACGAGGACGCCCTGAAGAAGTACGAAGCGGCGCAGTCGCTCGACCCGACCGAGGTTCGCCTCGACAAGTTCGTCGCGATGGGCTACATGGCCATCTATAACCCCGGCTCGACGCACCCGAAGGACCTCGAGGCGCTGAACCGGTCCATCGAGCACTTCAAGAAGTACCTCGCCGCCCGGCCGGAGGACGACAAGGCCGCGAGGTTCCTCGTCACGACGTACATGAACGCCCAGAAATACGACGAGGCGATCAAGTACTTCAAGGAGCTCGTCCTGAAGAAGCCGCAGGACTCGCAGGCCGTCCAGACGATCGCAATGCTGTACGCGAAGCAGGGCGACTACGAGAACTCCATCGAGTGGCAGAAGAAGCGCGGCGTGCTCGAGCCGAACAACTCCGAAGTTTTCTACACGATGGGCGTCACGGCGTGGGACAAGTCCTACAACACCGTGGGCGTCGACATCTCGCCCGAGAAAGGCCTCACGCCCGAAAAGCGGAAGGAGATCCTGGATTTCGGAATGGCGCAGCTCGACAAGGCCATCCAGCTGAATCCCGACTATTTCGAGGCCATGCTCTACAAGAATCTCCTCTACCGGCAGTATGTGCGGATCGAGCCCGAGCCCGCTAAAGTGGCGGAGTTGAACGCCAAGGCGACCGAGTGGCAGCAAAAGGCGCTTGAGATCCGCAAGAAGATGCAGGACAAGCAGCGCGCCGAGCAAGCCAAGAAGAACCCGCTCGAGGCGATGTAGGGAGCAGGAGAGTACGCATGTTCGAAGCCTCGCTCATCGAGTCCGGGAAGCACAAGGGGACCCAGCGCTGGTACACGCTGCCGCTCTCGTTCCTGATCCACGTCGTCGTGGTCGGGTCGGCGGTCGGCCTCTCGATGTGGTTCATCGAGGACATTCCCGAGCCTCCGATCCCGGTGCAGTTCTACTCTCAGGCCGCTCCGCCGCCGCCCCCGCCCCCCCCGCCGGCGAAGGCCGCGGCCCCGAAAACGGTGCAGAAGATCGAGCCCGTCAAGCCGAGCCAGATCACCTCGCCGGTCGTGGTTCCGGACACCCTTCCGGCCCCGGTGAGCGCGCCCGAGCCGGACAACTCCGGCGTGGAGGGCGGCGTGGAAGGCGGCGTGGAGGGCGGCGTCGCGGGCGGCGTCATGGGCGGTGTTCTCGGCGGCGTGAAGGGCGGAATGCTCGGGGATAAAGGCGAGGAGCCCCTCCGGGTCGGCGGCGAGGTCAAGGAGCCCATCGAGATTTCGCGCGTGAAGCCTCAGTATCCCGAGGCGGCCCGCAAAGCACGCATGCAGGGTGTCTGCATCCTCGAGGCCATCATCACGAAATCGGGAGACGTCGACTCCGTCCGCATCCTCCGAGGCCTCAATCCGCTCCTCGACAACGCCGCGATTCGCGCGGTTTCGCAATGGAAGTACAAGCCGGCGACCTTCAACGGACGCGCCGTTCCGGTCTATCTGACAGTGACCGTCACCTTTACCCTTCAGTAGGAATGAGGACGGCCGCCGCCTCGAAATAGAATACGCGCTCAAGAAGCCACGAGCTCCGCTGGAAAACGTAAGGAGGACGAATCACATGGATATGAGTCTGATGGGGCTGATCAAGACGATGTCGCCGCCCGCTCTGGCGATCTTCTTCCTGCTCTGCCTGCTTTCGGTCTACTCGCTCGCGGTATCGGTCGAGCGGTGGCTGACCTTCCAGAAGGCGAAGACGCAGTCGGTCAAGTTCGCCCTCGAGGTCGGCCAGCTTCTGAAGCAGGACAAGCTCAGGGAAGCGATCGACCTGGCCAAGAAGTACAAGCACAGCCACGTCGCGAAGGTCGTCTCCGCAGGCCTCCTGGAATTCGCCTATGAGGCGCACGGCGCGGCCGCGCAGGGGCACGACACCGTCGCCGCCGCGGAGCGGGCGATCGAGCGAGCCGCGATGATGACCACGGCGGACCTCAAGAAGGGCCTCGGCGGCCTCGCCACGATCGCGACGACAGCGCCGTTCATCGGCCTCCTCGGAACCGTCATCGGCATCATCAACGCCTTCCGCGGCATGGCGGCGTCCGGCGCCGGCGGCCTTGGCTCGGTGTCTGCCGGTATCGCGGAAGCTCTCGTCACCACCGCCCTCGGGCTGTTCGTCGCCATCCCGGCTGTGTGGCTCTACAACCTGTTCCTCAACAAGATCGAGCGCTTCCAGGTGGAGATGTCGAATTCGTCCTCCGAGCTCATCGACTACTTCATGAAGCGCCAGGCGGCGAAGGCTGCGTGAGGACCGACTTGCCTTTCTCTCGGTAGCAAGGAGCTTACCCATGGGCATGGATCAGTACGGCGGCCGGCAGAGCGTGAAGAGCGACATCAACGTGACGCCGCTCGTCGACGTGTGCCTCGTTCTCCTCATCATCTTCATGGTCGTGACGCCGATGCTCCAGAAGGGCAAGCCCGTGATGCTCCCCCAGACCGAACGGCCCGACAAGAAGCCCGAATCCGACAAGGAGCTCATCATCTCGGTGCAGTCCGACAAGACCATCTTCATCGACACGAAGTGGTTTCCCCCCAAGGACTTCGAAGCGAAAATGAAGGAGCTCGGTGAGCGGTCGGCGAACAAGGACATCCTCGTCAAAGCCGACAGGACCTTGAACTTCGGCGAGGTCAAGAACGTCATGAGGATGATCAAGGACGGCGGGTTCGAGCGCGTCGGCCTCATCACCGAGAAGAAGGGCGCGAATTAAGGCCAAGGAGTCGACACCATGAGCATGGACATCGGAGGCGGCGACGGACCCAAGTCGGAGATCAACGTGACTCCGCTCGTGGACGTCGTCCTCGTGCTTCTCATCATCTTCATGGTCGTCCAGCCGCTTCTGCAACGCGGCTATGACGTGCAGGTTCCTCCGAACGCACCCGCGACGCCGCCAAACACGCCGCCTCCGACGGACCAGATCATCGTGTCTCTCACGGCGAACAAGGAGTACTACCTGAACAAGGAAAAGGTCGAACCGCAGAACATCGCGGTCCGCCTTCAGGAAATCCTCCGGAATCGCAGCTCGAAGGTGGTCTTCTTCTCGGCCGAGGACTCCGTAAAATACGACGACGCGATGAAACTGATGGACATCGTCCGCAACAGCGGAAGCGGCGACAAGAAGGTGAACATCGGCATCGTCATGGACTGGGTCAACCCAGGCGCCGCGACTCCTTGATCCTTGACGCTTGATATCCGCGACGCACCCTTCGCAGCTTTCGACGTCCCCGGTCACGCCGGGGACGTTGCCTGTCTGAGCCTCCCCCGATCGACTTCGACGAAAGGACGTTCACTCAGATGACCACTCTCCCGTCTCCGGCTCGAAGGGCTGCGGCCTGGCTGCGGCTGGCGCCTGGCGCTTCGCTTCTCCTGGCGCTCCTCTCCGCAGCGACCGCCCGTGCCGACGAGTCCGAGCTCATCCTGCCCGACCTCGCCTCGGTGACCTTCCTGGGGATGACGGGCCGCTCTCTCCTCATGGCCGGCCTCCTCGTCTGCCTCGCCGGTCTCGCGTTCGGGCTCGTCATGTATGGCAAGCTGAAGAACCTGCCCGTGCACAAGGCGATGCTCGAGGTGTCCGAGCTGATCTACGAGACGTGCAAGACGTACCTCGTCACGCAGGGCAAATTCATCCTCGTCCTCGAACTGTTCATCGGGTCGATCCTGGTCGTCTACTACGGCGGTCTGAGGCACATGGAGCCCCTGAAGGTCGGGGTTATCCTCGTCGCGAGCCTCGTCGGAATCGGGGGAAGCTACGGCGTCGCCTGGTTCGGCATCCGGATCAACACGTTCGCGAACTCGCGCACGGCCTTCGCGAGCCTGAGGGGCAAGCCCTTCCCCACCTACGCCATTCCGCTCGCGGCCGGCATGTCCATCGGCACGATGCTCATTTCCACCGAGCTGCTCCTGATGCTCGGCATCCTCCTCTTCATCCCGAAAAACCTCGCGGGGCCGTGTTTCATCGGATTCGCGATCGGCGAGTCCCTCGGCGCTTCGGCGCTGCGCATCGCGGGCGGCATCTTCACGAAGATCGCCGACATCGGCTCGGACCTCATGAAGATCGTCTTCAAGATCAAGGAAGACGACGCGCGCAACCCCGGCGTCATCGCCGACTGCACGGGCGACA
>JBGPDK010000002.1:0-59267 GCA_041482235.1 Thermoanaerobaculia bacterium
CGCGACCTCCTCGGCTCGATGAAGCTCTTCGGCTTCTTCCTCGCGGTGCTGAACATCGTCCTCGAATTCCGGCACAAAGACCGCTCCCTCGGACCGTTCCTGATGCCGGCGGCCCTCGTGTTCCTCCTTCTCGCGGCGCTCCAGACGTCGCCCGTGCGCCCGAACGCTCCCGCGCTCAAGGGGCCGATCTTCGCGCTCCACGTGACGCTCAACATGCTCGCGTATGCCGCGTTCGCGGTCGCCTGCGCGCTGTCGCTGCTCTATGTCGTCGTGGGGCGTTCGCTCAAGAAGAGAGCCTTCTCAGGGCCCGCCTCGCGACTCCCGAGCCTCTCCTACCTCGAGCGGGCGAACCGCACGTCGCTGTCATTGGGCATCGCGTCGCTCTCGGTCGGGCTTCTGCTCGGGCTTTTCTGGGCCTCGCGCATGTGGAAGGGAGAGCACCCGCTGTGGGCGCTCGACCCGAAGATCTGGTTCGCGCTCGCGACGCTCGCGTTCTACATTTTCGTCCTCGCGCGCGCCCGCCGGGGCGCGGCGCCGGTGTCGACGGCGCGCCTCTCGATCGCCGGGTTCGTGCTCGTTCTCCTCTCGTACACCGCGGTCAACGTCCTCGTCAGCAAGCTCCACGACTTCACGTCATGAACCTCCTCTTCGTCGGCTGGAATCACCGCGCGGCGCCTCTCGATCTGAGAGAGAGACTCGCCTTCACGCCGGAGAAGGCCCGCGAGGCGCTCGACGGCCTTTTCGCGGAGCACATCCTGTCCGAGGGCGCGATCGTCTCCACATGCAACCGCGCCGAGATCTATGGAATCTCCGCCCGCGAGGACGGCCTCGACGCGCTCGCCGGCTTCTTCTCGCGGTTTCACCACGTGGACGACGCGCTCCTCAGGCAGACGGCGCTCTCGGGCCATGGCGACGCCACGGTTCGGCACCTTTTTCGCGTCGCCGCGGGCCTCGATTCGATGGTTCTCGGCGAGGCGCAGATCCTCGGACAGATCCGTGAAGCGCACCGCCTCGCGACGGCGGCGGGCACGGTGCGCACCGTGACGAACCGGCTTTTCATGAACGCCCTCGAGTGCGGCAAGCGCGTGCGGGCCGAGACGGCGCTCGGCCAGAAGCCCACGTCCGTCGCGGGCCTCGCGCTCGCCCTCGCCGGGCGTATCTTCGAGTCGCTCAAGGGCCGGAAAGTTCTCCTCATCGGCGCGGGCGAGACCGCCGAGCTCACGGCCCGGCTCCTCGCCGACGACGGCGTGTCGGAGATTCTCGTCGCGAACCGCTCGCACGAGAGAGGCGAGGCCCTCGCGGCGGCCGTCCGCGGGAGGGCGGTGCGGTGGGAAGACCGCGCCCGGGTGGCGGCGGGGGTCGACCTCGTCCTCTGCGCAACGAACGCGACCGAGCCCGTTCTCACGGCCGGGGCCCTGCGCACGGCGCTTCACGGGACGCCTCGGCGCGGCCCCCTCCTCGTTCTCGACCTCGCCGTGCCGCGCGACGTCGAGCAGGAGGTCGGGGAGCTCTCCGACGTCTACCGTTACGACCTCGACGGGCTCGAGGAGATGGCCGCCGCGAACTCGCGGGCGCGCGCGAACGAGGTGCCGCGCGCGGAGGCCATCGTCGAGGAATGCGTCCTGAAGTTCCAGGAGTGGTGGGGCGGGCTCCTGCAGGGCGATGTCGTGCGCGGCCTGAGGGAGAAGCTCGAGAGCATCCGCCTGGCCGAGCTCGAGAAATACGCGGGCAAGCTCGGCGCGATGGGCGGGTCGGAGAGAGCCGCCGTCGAGCGCCTCACGGAGACGCTCGTCGCGCACATCCTCCACGATCCGATGGTGGGCTTGAAGGAAGGCGACGGCTCCGAGCGCCTCGAACGCGCCGCCGCGGTGCGCGCTCTGTTCCGCCTCGACGAAAGGCCGAAATGACGGCCACCGCCGCCAGGCGCCCGCTCCGGATGGGAACGCGCGCCAGCGCGCTGGCGCGCACGCAGTCGGGAGCGGTGGCCGCGGAGATCACGCGTGCCACCGGCCACCCCGTCGAGACCGTCATCGTGCGCACGCAGGGCGACCAGCTCTCGAGCGAGGGCAAGGCGCCTCCCGGCGGGGACGAGGCCGGTGTCTTCGTGCGCGCGCTCGATGAGGCGCTCTTACGGAACGAGATCGACTTCGCCGTCCACTCCCTGAAGGACGTGCCGACGACGGTGGTCCCGGGCCTCGTTCTCGCCGCCGTGCCCGCGCGCGCGGACGCCCGCGACGCGCTCGTCGTGGCGTCGCGTCACGAGGGCGTCGCGTCTCTCGCGGCGCTGCCGAAGGGAGCGCGCGTCGCGACGTCCAGCCCGCGGCGTATCGCCCAGCTCCTGCGGCTCCGCCCGGATCTCGTGGCCGTGTCGATGGCGGGCAACGTCGACACACGCCTCCGACGCCTCGAGGAGGGACGGGCCGACGCCCTCCTCCTCGCGTGTGCCGGCCTCGACCGGCTCGGCAAGGGAGGCGTCATCACGTGCCGGCTGGAGCGTGACGAGATGCTCGGGGCGCCCGCGCAGGGCGCCCTCGGTGTCGGTTGTCGGGCGGACGACGCCGAGACGATCGCCGCGTTGAAGGCGATGGACCACCAGCCCACGCGAGCTGCCGCCGAGGCCGAGCGTGAGCTTCTGCAGTTTCTCAGAGGGGGTTGTCGGGCGCCTGTCGGCGCCCGAGGATTCTTAGGAGGTGAAGAGGGCCGCCAGACCTTGAAGCTCACCGGTCGCGTTCTCTCGCTGGATGGCCGGGAGTGCCTCGAAGACGAGATGAACGCGCCCCTGGCTGATTTGCTCTCTAGGAAAATCTTCCTCGGCCGTGCCCTCGCCGAGCGCCTTCTCGCGCGCGGCGCAGCGCGGCTCATCGACGCGGCGCGCGAGCGGACGCCGGGGTGAGCGGCAGGATTCTGCTCCTGCGCTCCGGCTCGGCCGAATCCGATGACGCTCTTCCCCCGGACGTGACCGTACTTCATACGCATTCCGTCGCGCCGCGTCCCGAGGGCGTCGCCGAGGCGCTCGCGTTCGACGCGCGCGGAGCGACGCTCGTCATCTCGTCGAAGGAGACGGTCAGGGTTTTTGAGTCCAGGGAAGATTGGCTCCCTCTCTTGAGCTCCCCTTTCGCGCAGATGCTTGCGGTGGGGGAGGGCACGGGGGATTTGCTTAGAAAGGTGAATACGGGCGAGCGGCGCGACGGCACTCCTCGCGGAGCTTCAACCTACAGTGGGGCTTCCGAGACGCAGATCGTTGTTCCGACGGTCCCGGGAGCCGCGGGGGTCATTCACTTTCTAGGAAAATCTTCGGTTCCCTCTCAAGTGCGCATCCTGTGGCCGCGCGGGTCGGACGCGGCGGCTGGTCCGCTGGAGGAAGTTCGCGCCCTTGGCGTGGCGCTCTCTGCCCCTGTCGTCTACGTCAAGCGCGCGCTCGCGCCGTCCGAGCTGGACCCCTCCGTCCTCGCCGATTTCCACGCCGGGCGCTTTTCGGCCGTCGCCGTGGGCTCGACGGCCGGCTTGGATGCCCTCCTCGCGGCCGTCTCGGCGCCTCCGCACGTAAGATGGGGCGTGCTCGGGCCCGAGACCGCGAAGGCCGTGGTGGCTCGCGGACTTCCCGATCCTCTGGTTCCGGCGCACGCGCGCCTCACCGATCTCCTCGAACTCCTCCGGAAGGAAACACGATGAGCTTTCCCCTCCACCGCTACCGCCGCCTGAGGCGCTCCGAGAGCCTGCGGACGCTCGTCCGGGAGACTTCCCTCGCCCCTTCGGACTTCATCGCGCCGCTCTTCGTCGTGCCCGGGCGCGGCGTGCGCCAGCCCGTGCCGTCCATGCCGGGCATCGACCGCGTGTCGCCCGATCTCGCAGCGAAGGACGTGAAGGCGCTCGCGTCGCTCGGCGTTCTTTCCGTGATCCTGTTCGGGATCCCCGAGGACAAGGACGCGGTGGGAACGTCCTCCGCCGACAACGAGGGCCCGGTCTGCCAGGCCGTGCGGGCGATCAAGGCCGAGAATCCGGCGACCGTCGTCATGACGGACGTATGCCTCTGCGAATACACCGATCACGGCCATTGCGGCGTCATCGCGCACGACGCGGTGGACAACGATGCGACGCTTCCCCTCCTCGCGGCCGAGGCGCTCGCTCACGCGAAGGCGGGCGCGGACGTCGTCGCGCCGTCCGACATGATGGACGGGCGCGTCGGGGCGATCCGCGTGGCCCTCGACGGCGCGGGTTATCGCGACGTGGCGCTTCTCGCGTACGCCGCGAAGTACGCCTCGGGTTTCTACGGCCCGTTCCGCGAGGCCGCCGAGTCGACGCCGTCCTTCGGCGACCGCCGCGCCTACCAGATGGATCCGGCGAACGTGCGCGAAGCCGTCAAGGAGGTCCTTTCCGACGTCGAGGAGGGCGCGGACCTCGTGATGGTCAAGCCGGCGCTTTCGTATCTCGACGTCGTCCGCGCGGCGAAGGAGGCCACGCTCGTGCCGCTCGCCTGCTACAACGTGTCGGGCGAGTACGCGATGGTGAAGGCGGCCGCCGCGAACGGCTGGATCGACGGCAAGCGCGTGACGCTCGAGATCCTGACCTCGATGAAGCGCGCGGGGGCGGACCTCATCCTCACCTATCACGCGAAGGAAGCCGCCCAATGGATCGGATGAAGAAAGATTCTCTTGGAAAGAAAGAGGGGGCGGCGGCCCCCGCTCGAAAGCGCACCCGCAGAACCGTACAGTCCGCGGCGCTGTTCGCGCGGGCTCGGCTGCGCATGCCGGGTGGCGTGAGCAGCCCCGTGCGCTCGTTCGCGTCCGTCGGCGGGACGCCGTTTTTCGTGAAGAAGGGCCGCGGAGCGACGCTGATCGACGCCGACGGGAACCGCTACGTGGACTGGGTCATGTCCTACGGCCCGCTCCTGTTCGGGCACGCCCATACCCCGATCTTGTCGGCCGTCCGAAGAGCCCTGCCCCGCGGCACGTCATACGGCGCTCCTACCCGGGGCGAGGTGGAGCTCGCCGAACGCGTCACGAAGGCGTTTCCCTCGATGGAGAAGGTGCGGTTCGTGTCCTCCGGCACGGAAGCCGCGATGAGCGCGGTGCGCCTCGCGCGCGGCGCCACGGGCCGCGATCTCATCCTGAAGTTCGCGGGCTGCTACCACGGGCACGCCGACTCGTTCCTCGTCTCCGCGGGCTCCGGCGTCGCGACGCTCGGGATTCCCGGCTCGCCCGGCGTCCCCGGCTCTCTCGCCGGCCTCACGCTCACGGCGCGGTACAACGACCTCGCCTCGGTCGAGGCGCTCTTCGCCGCGCACCCGAAGCGCATCGCGGTGATCGCGGTCGAGCCGATCGCCGCCAACATGGGGGTCGTGGCGCCCGCGCCGGGGTTTCTCGAGGGCCTCCGCGCGATCGCCCAGCGCGAGGGCGCGCTGCTGCTTTTCGACGAGGTCATCAGCGGATTCCGCGTCGCGAAGGGCGGCGCGCAGGAGTTGTACGGAGTCCGTTCCGACCTCACCTGCCTCGGAAAGATCCTCGGGGGCGGACTGCCGGTCGGGGCGTATGGCGGCCGCGCGGACCTCATGGCGAAGGTCGCGCCGGACGGCCCCGTCTATCAGGCCGGGACACTCTCGGGAAACCCGCTCGCCATGGCGGCGGGGAAAGCGATGCTCGATTCCCTCACGCCCGCCGCTTACGCGAAGCTCGAGAAGACCGCGGTTGCGCTCGAACGCGGGATGAACGGCGCCGCGAGGAAGCTGGGCGTCGGGAACCGCGTCGTGATCAACCGCGTGGGGTCGATCCTCACGCCGTTCTTCACGAAGGGTCCCGTCACGAACTTCGACGAGGCGAAGAAGTCCGACCTCGAGGCGTTCAGGCGGTGGTTCCACGCGCTCCTCGGAAACGGCGTCTTCGTCGCGCCGGCGCAGTTCGAGGCCATGTTCGTCTCGACCGCCCACACGCCCCGCGACGTCGCGGCCACCGTGAAGGCGCACGAGGCCGGCCTCAGGGAGGCCTTCGGTTTGACGGCCGGCGGGTGAGGCCCTCGCTCGACGCCCTCCGGGAGGAAGCGAGGTCGCTCGACCGCGAGGACCCGCTCGCGCGGTTTCGCGAGGAGTTCGTCATCGACGAGGAGGGCCCTCTCTATCTCGACGGGAACTCCCTCGGGCGCCTCCCGAAGCGCACCGCCGCGCTCGTCGAGCGCGCCGTGAGCGCCGAGTGGGGCTCGCGCCTCGTGCGCGGCTGGAACGAGGGCTGGATGGACGCGCCGCGCCGCGTGGGCGACAAGCTCGCGCGCGTCCTCGGCGCGGGTCCCGGCGAGGTCGCGGTCTCGGACGCGACGAGCGTGAACCTCTTCAAGCTCGCCGTCGCCGCGCTCCGCGCGCGCCCCGAACGAAGGACGATCGTCACGGACGCGCTCAACTTCCCCTCGGACCTCTATGTCCTCGGCGGCGCGGCGGACCTTCTCGGCGCCGGCCGGCGCGTCGCCGTCGTGCCCGCGCGCGATGGAATCGGGGTCGATGCCGCGGACCTCGACGCGGCGATCACCCAGGACACCGCGCTCGTCTCGCTCTCCCACGTGGCATACAAGAGCGGCTTCCTCCACGACATGGAGGCCGTCACGTCACGCGCGCACGCCGAGGGCGCGCTCGTCCTGTGGGACGTGAGTCATTCCGCGGGCGCCGTTCCGGTCGAGCTCGAAGCCTCCGGCGCGGACCTCGCGGTGGGATGCACGTACAAGTACCTGAACGGCGGGCCGGGCGCCCCCGCGTTCCTCTATGTCCGGCGCTCTCTCCAGCAGGAGCTCGAAAACCCGATCCACGGCTGGTTCTCGCGGCACGAACCCTTCTCTTTTCACGAGAGCTACGAGCCGGCGCGCGATCTCTCGCGGTTCCTCGTGGGCACGCCGCCGATCCTCTCGCTCGCCGCGGCAGAGGCGGGAGTGGATCTCGCGCTCGAGGCGGGGATCGACCGCGCGCGGGCGAAGTCGGTCGCGCAGGGGAAGTTCCTCGTGCGTCTCTGGGAGGCTCTTCTCGAGCCGCACGGCGTCACCCTGAGGTCGCCGCGAGAGGCCGCCCGGCGGGGCTCTCACGTCTCGTTCGGGCATCCCGAGGGCCTCGCCATCGACCGCGCGCTCATCGAGGAAATGGACGTCATTCCCGATTTCCGGCCGCCGGACGTGATCCGCTTCGGATTCGCGCCTCTCACCACGCGCTTCGAGGACCTCGCAGAAGGAATCAGGCGCTTCCGGCGCGTGCTCGACGAGGGGCGCTGGCGGCGTTACACGGACGCGAAACCGGCCGTCACGTGAGAAAAGGCGGAAAAAGCTAAACCTGAGGGTTGTCTTGTTCAGGAAAGGGGTATCCTCCCCGCGCAACGCGGCCTCCGGATCCCGTTTTGGGGTATTCCATGAAGAAGTCCCCGCATCGCTGGCCAGCACCCGGATCGCCGGCGCTTGTTCCTCCTAGTCATTTGATGCAACTGAATCAAAGCGGCGCGTGCGACAGGCCGCTACCCTGAGAAGCGAATGAAAACCACCACTTTCACCGAGCGTCGGTTCGTTTAACGTTCCCTTCATTTCCGGCAAGGAGGCTGACCATGTCACTGGCATCTCGTACGGTTCTCACATTCGTCGCTGGTCTCGTCGCGGTGCCCATGACACCGGTGACGCGCACCAGCCCCTCGACCGCGCCCGTCGCCCGCGAGGAGGTTCCCGTCGCGTATAACGCGACGCAGAAGGAGTTCTTCCTCGCGCCCGACCAGTTCTCGTTCCTGAGGCCCGGTCTGAACCTGAAGATCGCGTCGGTCACGAACTTCGGCCCCGGCCAGAAGCCGGTCGTCGAGTTCTTCATGACCGACGACCTCAAGCAGCCCCTCGATCGCACCGGCGGCCTCACGCCGGGCGTCGTCTCCCTCCGGTTCATCCCGGCCGTCTGGGACGCGACGAATAAGTACTACACGAACTACATCGGCTTCAACGCGGACCCCGCTAAGAACGCGAACCCGGGCCGTGACAACACGGGCGCCTACCAGGAGCTCGAGACCGGCCACTACAAGTACACGTTCGCGAACGCTCTCCCGGCCACGATGGACCCGTCCAAGCCGCATACGCTGGCCGCCATGGGCTCGCGCAACACGACGGACTTCGTCGGGAAGCAGTACTACGCGGTCCCGCAGTACGTCGACTTCGTCCCGTCCACGAACGCGGCCGCGACGACGTGGAACGCCTCGACGCTCGCGAAGTGCAACTCTTGTCACGACCCGCTCGCGCTGCACGGCGGCAACTACCGCGACCTCAAGACGTGCGCGATGTGCCACAACCCGAACAACATGAGGGACACGATCCCCGCTTCCGGGGGCGAGCCGGCCGAGGACCGCGGCCGGTACAACGGCCAGATCTTCTGGCACCGCATCCACGCGGGGCTGGAAGAGGAGGTCGTTCCGGGCATGACGTACCCGCAGGACATCCGCAATTGCGAGACCTGCCACGACCCGGCAGCGGCCGGCGGCGCGAGCTGGTACACGAAGCCCTCGAGAGCGGCCTGCGGCTCGTGCCACAGCGACGTGAACTTCGTCACGGGCGCGAACCACTCGAACGTCGGCCCGGCGGCCGACGGCACCTGCGCCGACTGCCACACCCCGCAGGGCAGCGTCGAGTGGGACGCCGGCATCAAGAACGCCCACGTCGTTCCGCTCCACTCGGCCCAACTCAAGGGCTACACGGCCACGATCCTCTCGGTTTCGAACGCGGGCCCCGGCAAGAAGATCACCGTCACCTTCAAGCTCCAGAACGGCGACGGCTCCTTCGTCGACCCGGGCGTCTACAAGGTCGCCGCGAACGGTTCGATCAGCATCAAGCTCGGCGGACCGACGTCCGACTACACGAACGTCGGCATGCTCGCGGCGGGCCAGCCCTTCAGTGAAGCCGTCCAGACCGCGACGTACAACGCCACGACCGGTATCGCGACGTACACGTTCACGAACGCGATCCCGGCCGCGGCCAAGGGCACGTACACCGTCTCGATCGACACGCGCCGCTCGGTCACGCTCAATCCGGCCCCCACGAAGGGACCGACGTCGGTCAACGAAGGCGCCCCGAACCAGCCCTTCTCCTTTGCGGTCACGGGGACGACGGTCGTTCCGCGCCGCACGTCCGTCCTCCTCTCGAAGTGCAACGCCTGCCACCAGGACCTCAAGGTCCTCTTCTCGCACGGCAACCAGCGCATCACGATCGAGCACTGCGTCATCTGTCACAACCCGAACGGCAGCGACATCGGCCGCCGCGCCGCGGACGGCTCCCAGAACCCGCCCGAGTCCATCGAGTTCGCGCGCATGATCCACCGCATCCACACGGGCGAGAATCTGACGCAGGACTACACGATCTTCGGCTTCGGCGGCACCCCCGCGAACTTCAACGACGTCAAGTACCCCGGCGACCGCCGGAACTGCCTCGCCTGCCACGTGAACGCGGCTGCCGTCGCGCTTCCGCTCCCGATCACGAACCAGCCGGTCGTCACGGATCGCGACTTCTTCTCGCCGCGCGGCTCGGCGACCGCCGCCTGCACGGGCTGCCACGACAGCCGCGACGTCGCCGCACATGCGTTCCTCAACACGGCGTTCTTCCCGAAGGACCCGACCGCACCCGCCGAGGCCTGCGGAACCTGCCACGGAGCCGGAGCCGAATTCGCCGTCGACAAGGTCCACGCCCGCTAACGAGGCAAGGTGTGAAAAAGCTCTCGCTCGGGGCCCTCGCCGCCGCCGCCCTCGCCGTTCTCACGGCGGGGGCCGCGGTGGCCCAGGCTCCGGCTACCCCGGCTCCTGCGAAGGTGGAAGCCGGCCCCGCGTGCGCCGACTGCCACGACGAGGCCAAGATCTTCGCGGGCAACCCCCACACGCGCGGCTACCGCGCCGCCCACGGCGGAGCGGCCAGCGGCGCGGTCTGCGCCACGTGTCACGGCGACGGGACGAAGCACCTGGAGGCTGGAGGGGACAAGACCCTCATCAAGAGCCTTCACGGCCGTTCCGGCGCCGACGCGTGCGCGACCTGTCACAAGCAGTCCGCGGAGCGCTCGTCTTTCAAGACGGGCGTGCACGCGTCGTCCGAGGCGGTCAACTGCCTCTCCTGCCACTCGATCCACAAGTCGAACGCGAAGCAGGCCAGCCTGCTCGTCTCCGAACCGACGACGCTGTGCGCAACCTGCCACCAGGACGCGGCTTCGTCCTTCCGGACGCTTCCGTACGCGCACAAGCTGAAAGAGGGCGCGCTCTCGTGCGTGTCCTGCCACGACCCGCACGGCCGCTCGGCCAGGCACGCGGTGAAGGAGACGAGGGCCGGCGAACCCGGCTGCGTCTCCTGCCACGCGGAGGTGCGCGGTCCCTTCGTCTTCCCACACGTCAGCGGTACCACCGGCGACTGCACGAGCTGCCACATTCCGCATGGCTCCTCGTATCCCCACCAGCTGCAGCGGGCGACGATCGCCGCGCAGTGCCTCGAATGTCACTCGACGCTCTCGGCGGGGACTCTGGGTTCGCAGCCGCCTTCTTTCCACAATATCTCGCTGCCGCGCTACCGGAACTGCACGACCTGCCACGTCGCCGTGCACGGTTCCCAGCGCTCGCCGCAGCTCTTCAAGTAAGGACGGCCGATGCGAACATTCCGCTCCGCCTTCCTCGTCGCCGCTCTCGCCTCGACCCTCGGTTCGGCCGGCGTCGCCAGTGCCCAGGCGATTCCCTTCGACATCGAGGTCGGGTACCGCTTCGTCAGCATCATCGGCAGCGAGGAGTCCTATCGCTCCCAGATCAACGAGCGCGAAGGATTTCTCGTGCGCAGCCTCCACATCGGAGCCGACGGCCAGTCTGACGGTTTCCGAGCGATCGACCACCTGCGGATCGACGGCTCCGAGCTCGGAGTCGGCCCCGCCGGCTCCCTGCGTCTCGACGCGGGCCTCACCGGCGCCTACCGTCTGCGGTTCTCGTACCGGCACCTCGACCAGTTCAGCGCCCTCGCCGGTTTCGCGAATCCGCTCGGCGCCGCGATCGGCCAGCAGACGTGGGACCGCACCCGGAACATGGTGGACGTCAACCTCGAGCTTTTGCCGGGGGCCGTCGTCACGCCTCTCGTCGGGTACACCTCGAACCTCCTGAACGGTCCGGGCCGCTCGACATTCACCGTGGGCCAGGACGAGTTCCGCCTCGGCCAGGATCTCAAGGTCAATGACCAGGAGTTCCGCGTCGGCGCCGGCTTCCACGCGGGACCGGTATCCGGCGAATTCCTCCAGGGGTGGCGCCGATACCACGAGATCGAGAAGCTCAGCCTCTTCCCCGGCGCGGGCGCTGGCAACGATCCGGGCACGGTCCTCGACAAGAACGTGAGCCTCTCGACCCTGACGCGTTCGAGCGTGACCGACGTCAACAGCCCGACGAGTTCGCTGTTCCTGCGCGGCTTCGCGACCGACGCGGTCCAGCTCATCGGTTTCTACGTCCGCTCGAACGCGGGCGCGGACAGCACGGACCAGGAGAGTCTCAATGGCTCTCTCGTCTCGTTCGAGCTGTCCCGTTTCTTCACCGGCCTGATCGACAACTCCTCCTCGCGCGTTCAGAACACGGTCTGGCGCGCGGGCGCTCGCCTCGAATGGCACGTCCTCGACGGCATCGACGTGACGGGCGGCTACGTGCGCCGCCATGCCTCATGGGACGGCCAGGACCTCGTGAGCAGCCTGTTCACGGGGACGTCGACCTTCACGGGCTTCACGCTCGCGGACATCCAGACGATTCTCAACGCCCAGACCTCGGTCGACCGCGTCGAGGACGTGTTCGACGCTCAGGTTTCCGCGAAAGTCTTCGGGCCTTTTGGCGTCCGTGCGGGCTATTCGCGGATCCAGCAGGACCTCACGGTCACGCAGGACCCGTCGGAGATCATCATCCCCGGCGGCCAGGGGGGGGACTTCACCCGCGACATCAACCGCCTCGAGGGCGCCCTCACGTTTGCGTCCGGGTCCTTCTTCGCGGCCGGCGAAGCGTCGTGGGACGACGCGAACCAGTCGATTCTCCGCACCGACTACCTCACCCGCAATCGCGAGCGCGTGCGCGTCACCTGGAAGGGATTCCCGTGGCTCACGCTCGGCGCGACCGGTCTGTGGGTCGACCAGAAGAACGACACGCTCGGCATCAACTCGAAGGGCAGCTCGCGGCAGTACACGGGCGATCTCACGCTCATGCCGGTCAAGGTGCTGAGGCTCCACGCGGGCTACGGCAAGCTGCAGGCCGACAATTCGATTCCGATCCGTGCACCGCAGGACTTCACGGTGCTCGCCTCCGTCAACAGGGAGGACGGCGAGCTGTGGGAGGCCGGAGTCGGCGTCACGCTCGACAAGAAGGTCGCGATCGACGGATTCTGGACGCGTTTCGCGAACGAGGGCTCCTACCAGTACCGGCTCTACCGCGGCGGCGCGCGCGTCGATTTCGACGCCACCGCTCACGTTGGACTCATCGGCGAATGGTCGGTCGACCGGTATCTCGACTTTCAGATCGCGACGTCCAGCTTCCGAGCCAACCGTTATGGCGTGTACCTCAAGTGGCACCCCTGAACCGGACGCAGAGTCGAAGAAGAAAGGGTCATGACATGAACAAGGTACGTCTTGGAGTCGTCTCGCTCGCCTCGGCCGTCGCGCTCGTCGCCGGTTCAGCTCTGGCGACCATGGACTCGCAGAAGCAGATGGGTGCGACCTATCCCAACGCCCCCAAGGCGAAGTGCGGCACCTGTCACACGAAGGCGATGCCCAAGAAGGGCGAGGCGGACGTCAACGCTTACGGCAAGGCTCTCGGGGCGACGAAAAAGGACACCACGTACGACTTCGCGAAGATCGAGAAGCTGGACAGCGACGGCGACGGCGTCTCGAACCTCGACGAGATCAAGAAAGGGACGAACCCGGGCGATCCCGCGTCGAAGTAGGATCGGGGGATGAGGTTCGGGGGCGTTCTCGCCGCGTTTCTGCTCACGGCCGCCCCCCTTCAGGCGGCGGCGCCGCCCCCGAAGCCTCCCGCCAACGAAGATTGTCTCGCCTGCCACGAAGACCCGTCCGCGAAACGCGCCAACGGGTCTCCCGTTCTCGTCGACAGGGCGGCCTTCGCCGCCTCCGTCCACGGAGCCGCCGGCGCGTCCTGCGTCGACTGCCACCAGGACCTCGCGAAAACTGCCGATTTTCCCCACCCCGAAAAGCTCGCTTCCGTGGACTGCGCGTCCTGTCACGCGTCGGAAGTCGCGGACTACGAGAAGAGCGTTCACGCCGCCGAACGCGGGAAATCGAAGGCCAGCAAGGCTGCGTGGTGCACGGACTGCCACGGCATCCACGACATCCGGCCGTCGAAGGACCCCGCGTCGCGCACGAACCACTTCAACCTTCCGACGACCTGCCTGAAATGCCACGGGAATCTCGCGGTCGTGCCGGGCGCTGGCGGACCTCCCGTGAATCAGCCGGCACTCTTCCACGACAGCATCCACGGCCGCGCGCTCGAGAAGAGCGGTCTGAAGTTCGCCCCGAATTGCTCGAATTGCCACGGGGCGCATGCGATCCGCAATCCGAAGACTGACGCCGAGAGCTCGGTCTACCGGACGAAGATCCCCGCGACCTGCGGCAACTGTCACGAGAAGATCCTCGCGGAGTACAGCGACTCGATCCACGGGACCCAGCTTGCGAAGGGCAACCCGAAGGTGCCCGTCTGCTCCGACTGTCACACGGCGCACGCCATCACGGCTGTCACCGATGTGCGCCGCCTCGCGATTCTCCACCAGTGCGGGGGCTGTCACGAGTCCTCGCTCGCGACCTATCGCGATACCTATCACGGCCAGGTGAACGCGATGGGCTTCTCCCGCATCGCGACCTGCGCCGACTGCCACACGGCGCACCAGATCCATCCGGCCGGCGACCCGCGGGCCTCGGTCGCGCCCGCGAATCGCCTGGGCACGTGCCAGAAATGTCATGCCGGGGCGACAGCGAACTTCTCCCGTTACGACCCGCACGCGAACACCCACGACAAGGGACGGAGCCGCCTGCTGTGGGCTACGGCCCTCTTCATGAAGATCCTCCTCGCCGGAGTCTTCGCGTTTTTCGGAATTCACACGGTTCTCTGGTTCCCCCGGTCTCTGAAGGCGCGCGCCGCCGAGGGCCGAGGCGGCCGCAGAGCGGGTAAGGGACACGGAGCGCCATGATGACGGAGAAGGCCCCCGCGGCGGACGGCAGAGTCTGGGTCCGGCGCTTCGACCGGTTCGACCGCTCGCTGCACATTCTCCTGATGGCGAGCTTTCTGGGTCTCTCGCTGACCGGCGTGCCGCTGCTGTTTTCGGACAGGCCCTGGGCCGCGGGCCTCTCGCGTCTCTTCGGCGGGTTCCGGGCGGCGGCGACTCTGCACCGCGTCTTCGCCGCCGGGATGCTGCTGTGCTTCGGAAGCCATCTCGCGCGCCTCGCGAAGCGGCTCTTCGGAGACAAGGAGTACGAGATTCTGTGGGGGCCGTCCTCCCTCGTTCCGCAGCCACGGGACTTCATGGAGCTCGTGCACCACGTACGCTGGTTCCTCGGCCGGGGTGCGCGACCGCGTTTCGACCGCTTCACCTACTGGGAGAAATTCGATTACTGGGCCGTGTTCTGGGGCATGGGGATCATCGGGGGCTCCGGACTGATTCTCTGGGCCCCGAAGTTCTGGGCGCGCTTCCTGCCGGGGGACCTGTTCAACATCGCGCTCCTCATCCACGGCGAGGAGGCGCTTCTCGCGGTCGTTTTCATCTTCACGATTCACTTCTTCAACGGCCACCTGAGGCCCGAAAAGTTCCCGATGGACACGGTCATCTTCACGGGCGTTCTGCCGCTCGAGGAGCTGAAGCACGAGCGGCCCTCCGAGTACGATCGGCTCGTGGCGGAGGGCGGCGTCGAGCGCCTCGCGTCTCCGGCGCCGACCGCCGATCGCGTCTTCAAGAGCCGGATCATCGGGACGATCGCGGTTTCCCTGGGCCTCCTCCTCGTTGCGTTTACACTCATCGCTCTGTTGAGCTGAACCGGCGTCGAGGAGGAGTCACATGAGCGCAGGAACCGGCGGCCGTCTGGCCGGGTGGCTGAGGCCGATCTTCTACCTGGGGCGCAACCGCGCCTCGCAGCTCGGCGTCGGACTCACGACGAGCGCCGCCGTCACGCTGATCGGCTTCTGGCTCTTCGAGGTCACGAACTCCAAACCCGTCCATCCGTATTCGGGCATCCTGTTCATCCTCGTTCTCCCGTTCGTCTTCCTCATGGGACTCGTCCTCATCCCGATCGGGATTCTCTTCGAGCGCCGCCGGCTGCGCCGGGCGGGTCAACTTCCCACGGTTTACCCGAAAATCGACCTGGCCGATTCGAACCTCCGGCACGCGGGCATCCTCATCGCCGGCCTGACGGTGGCAAACGTCGTGATCCTGAGCCTCTCGGCCTACGTGGGCGTCGAGTACATGGACTCCGCGCGTTTCTGCGGGCTCACGTGCCACACGGTCATGGCGCCCGAGTTCACGGCATACCTCGACTCGCCTCATTCGCGCGTCGCCTGCACGAGCTGTCACATCGGCCCGGGAGCCCCGTGGGTCGTGAAGGCGAAGGTGGACGGCGTGAGGCAGGTCATCGCGGTCACGTTCGGCACGTACGCGCGTCCGATCCCGTCTCCCGTGCACACGCTGCGTCCCGCCCGGGCGACCTGCGAACAGTGCCACTGGCCGCAGAAATTCCAGGGCGACAAGCTCAAGATCATCTCCAAGTTCGGCGACGACGAGAAGAACACGCCGACGAAAACGGTCCTCCTCCTGAAGCTGGGAGGTCGCATGGGGTCCCGGGCCACAGGGATCCACGGCCGGCACCTCGACGACAAGGAGCGGATCTCGTACCTCACCTCGAACCCGCGCCGCGAGGTCATTTCCTCGGTGACCTACCTCGGCGACGACGGAAAGCCGGTGGAGTTCGCGTCGACCGAGGTGAAGGCGACACGCGAGGAGGCACGCACGGGCGAGAGACGGACGATGGACTGCATCGACTGCCACAACCGGCCCACGCACGCGTTCCAGCTCCCGGAACGCGCGGTGAACGAGGCCATGGCGGCCGACCGCATCAGCCCCGAGCTGCCGTTCATCCACAAGAAATCGATCGAGCTCCTGAAGATCGCCTATCCGACGCGCGAGGCCGCTTTCGAGCGATTGGAGAAGGACCTCACGGAGTTCTACAAGACCAGGTATCCCGACGTGTACCAGACCCGCCGTGCGTCCGTCGAAACCGCGGCACGCGAGGTCCAGCGGATTTACGGGCGAAACGTGTGGCCCGAGATGAGGATCACCTGGGGAACGCACCCGAACCACATCGGCCACGAGGACTTCCTCGGGTGCTTTCGCTGCCACGACGGCAGCCACAAAGCGGCCGACGGGCGCGTCATCTCGGCCGAATGCGACGCCTGCCACGCCCTGCTCGCGCAGGACGAGACGAATCCGAAAGTGCTCGCGGATCTCGGCATCCGTTGACCGGTCCTCTTTGAAACAGGTGCATCATGGGAGAGGGAGGGGTCAAGACCCCACCCTGTAGGTACCGTGGACCTCACGACCTCGTACCTGGGGCTCAAGCTGGCCCATCCGCTCGTGCCGGGCGCGTCTCCTCTCTCCAGGGAGCTCGATTCGGTCCTTCGCCTCGAGGATGCCGGCGCGCCCGCGATCGTGCTGCACTCGCTCTTCGAAGAGCAGATCTCGGCCGATCCCCTCCGCACGCAGCGAACGCCCACGGACCCGGTCGGCTACCTCGAGCACCTGAACCGGGTCAAAGAGTCCGTCCACGTTCCGGTCATCGCGTCGCTCAACGGCACGACCGACGAGGGCTGGACCTCGTTCGCGAGTCTCGTCGAGCAGGCGGGGGCCGACGCGCTCGAGCTGAACATCTATCACCTCTCGACGAGCCTCTGGACGAGCGGCGCGACGCTCGAGGCCTACACGCTCGACACGGTTCGCGCCGTGCGCTCTCTCGTCTCGATCCCGGTCGCGGTGAAGATCTTCCCCAATTTCTCCTCGATCGCGTCGCTCGCGCGGCAGTTCGAGGAGATCGGCGCGAACGGGCTCGTCCTCTTCAACCGCAGCTACCAGCCGGACATCGACCTCGAGACGCTGGAGGTCGTGCCCGATCTGCGCCTCTCGAGCTCGAGCGAGCTGCTGCCGCGTCTCTACTGGATCACGACGCTCTTCGGCCGCGTGGACCTGTCGTTGGCCGTGACGGGCGGCGTCCACACGGGAGCGGACGCCCTGAAGGCGATTCTCGCCGGGGCGGACGTCGTTCAGATGGTCTCGGCTCTT
The DNA here is from genome assembly GCA_041482235.1 of Thermoanaerobaculia bacterium. Taxonomy (GTDB): domain Bacteria; phylum Acidobacteriota; class Thermoanaerobaculia; order UBA5066; family UBA5066; genus Fen-183. Next base: position 17,305 of record JBGPDK010000002.1, read on the forward strand.
TTCCAGGGCGGTCCCGGCCACCTGAACGTCGTGCGCAAGGAGGTGGAGCAGTGGCTCGAGTGCCACGGCCACTCCTCCCTCAGCGAGGTTCGGGGCTGCATGAGCCTCGAGCGGCGGGAGGATGCCAGCTCGTCCACCCGCGCCGGGTTCGTGCAGGTTCTCCAGCGGGGAATGCGCCCGGCACCTTAGCGCCCCTACCCAGGAGAGAGGCTTTGGAGCGGGAGGTCAGATCCAGCCGCGCCGGAACGCGAGCGCCACGGCCTCGACCTGGCTGTGGACCTCGAGCTTGCGAAGGACGTTCTGGATGTGATTCCTCACGGTCGCGTGCGAGAGGTTCAGCTTCGCCGCGATGTTGAGCGCCGCGTAGCCGTTCGACAGCAACATCACGATCTCCCGCTCGCGCGAGCTGAGCGGAGAGACGGAGATCGGCGGGTCGATGGGAGGGAGGCCGGCCGGCTCGCGCACGGCCGAGCGCAGTGACGAAATGAGGGTGTCGAGGCTGGGCCCCTCGGTCTCGAGGAAGTGCATGAGCACCGCGAACGACGGACCCGCGGCGGGCAGCGGAATGGCGCGGACGATGAGCTTGACCGGCGTGGAAGCCCCTTTTTTCTTGACGTCGAGGAGGTAGGGCCTCACGTCGTCGCCCGCGATGGCCGAGACGACGACGGGGCACTCCTGCGTGCAGTACAGGTTGCCGAACACATCGCGCCCAGCGAGGACGTCGAAACACATCTTGCCGAGCACTTCGTCGGCGGACCAGCCCAGCGCTTTTGTCGCGCCTTCGTTCCAGTAGACGATGCGGTCGTGGCGGTCCATGCCATACGCCGGGGCCTTCGAGTCGGCGATGAGCTCGAGCGCGTCCCGGACGGGCAGGGAGAGGGGAGAGGGCATGGCGCCTATTCTGTCAGAAAAACGCGCTCAGGAGTTGAGGTCCCGCGCGGGATCGAATTGCTCGAACAGGCGGGCGAGCAGGAATACTCCCCCTGCCGCTTCGGCCAGGACCGGCAAGGCCGCGAGAATCGCAGCGATGGGCAGCGACCAGAAGCCCAGCGGCCTGAAGGCGAAAAAGATCAGCGGCGCGGCCAGAAGTGCCGCCGGGACGAGGGCGAGGGCGAGAACGAGCGACGTGCCGAGAAACGAGAGCACCCGGAGACCCGACTGCTCGAGGCCCACGGCGCGCCTTCTGCCCGCCGGAAACCAGGCCGGAAAAGCGAGGACAGACGCGTTCTGAACCACGAGGGCGAGCGCGACGAGGGCGGGGAGGAAAACGGCCATCGTCAGGGCGACGGGGACGAGCACTTCGAACCGCAGGAACGGGGCCACGGTGCCGGGCGCCGCGACGGCTGTCCCGAGAAACGCTCCACGCACCAGGCGTCCGGCGCCGATCGCGAGGGCAATCGCGATTCCTCCCCAGCCGTAGAGAACCGCGACCACGGCCGGTGCGGCGAGCTCGGCGAGGACGAGACGCTCTGCCGGGAGCGGCCAGGTTCTGAGGACCGCCGCGTACTCGAGGTCTCCGCGCAGGTCGATCCGGAAGCCGAGGGTCGTGACGAGGGCGAGGACCGCGGTCACGCTCAGGCACGTCGCGCTTCCGATCGCGGCCCCGGCATCGGCCGTCGGCGCCGTCAGGAGGGCGGACGCTACGAAGCACGCAGCCGCGACAGACCCCACGATCACGGTCTGGCGGGCGAGGCTCGCTCGTTTCCAGGCGAGGAGATTTTTCCACACGATCGCGAGCTCGGGCCGCCCGCGTGGCGCCAGAGCGAACGGCACGATGCCGCGGCGCCTCTCGGAGGGCGGGGCCTCGAGCCGGCCCGACTCGCGGCGGGCGCGCTGGGCAGCGCGCCGCGAGGCGTGGGCGAGCGTGGCCTCCTCGAACCGGCCGGCCGTGAGCGCCACACACGCGTAGAGGAGGGCCAGGAGGCCGAGGGCGGGCGGGAGGGCGAGGGAGAACGCGCGGGCGTTGGGGGCCAGAAGCGGAGCGAGGATCCAACGGAACGGGGTGAGAAGAGTGAACGGGGCGGTGCCGAAAGGCCCCGTTCGGAGCGCCGCGACGAACGTGCCCAGAGACACGACCGACCCGCTCTTGAGGCCGGATGTTCCCGCGAGGAGGCCGGTCCCGAGACTCCAGAGGAGCATTCCGAGAGCGCCCACGGTGAGCGCGAAGGCCGCGGTCTTCGTGGCGCGGCGGGAGGCCGGCGGAAGCTCGTTCCATCGTGCCTTCGTGAAGGCGAGCGCGAGGTTATGAAGGTTGACCGCCGTCAGCAGCAGCCAGAGTCCGGCGCCGGTCAGAATCGCCGTGCCGCCCCCGCTGCGGCCCGACACGACGGTGATGACCAGCGCACTGAACAGGACGGGAAGCTGCGCCTTCAGGAGGGCGTAATGGAGGAGGGCGCGGCGCGGAACGGGGGCCGGGAAGAGAAACTGGATCTCGGCCTCCGACAGCCCGAGCGACGGCTGGCCCCTTCGGAAGAGCCAGGTCAGGAGCGCGACGACGGCCAGCGCGGCCGCGCCGGCGAGCATCAGGAGCTCGCCCGCGTGCGCCGGCAGGCGCGGGGGCGCCGGCGGGCCTCCGGACCGGCTGCCCGGCCTCGTGAAGAGCATGGCGAAGTACGCGGCGCCGAGGAGGAATCCGACCATGTACCGCGGCTCGCGGAGGCGGCCGACCTTCTTCCGCGCGGCGTTCTTCAGCATCCGCCCGGCGGCGAACAGGACGAGGGAGAAGGGCGCGGACGGCGCGCTCACGCGGCGCCCGTGACGCGCAGGAAGATCTCCTCGAGCGACGCGTCCCCGCCCGCGCCCGCGCGGATCTCGTCGAGCGTGCCGGAGAGCACGGCCTTCCCGCGCGAGAGGACGAGGACGCGCCCGCAGATCTCCTCCACGAGCGGAAGCAGATGCGACGACACGATGACGGCGGCCCCCGCCGCGGCGCGGCGGACGATCGTCTGTTTCATCCTCCGGATGCCGCCCGGGTCGATGCCGGTGAGCGGCTCGTCGAAGACGAGGACCTCCGGATCGTGGAGAAGGCCGCAGGCCACGACGAGCTTCTGCTTCATGCCCCGCGAGAGCTCGGCGGGCAGCGCGCGCTCCTTGCCCGTCAGCTCCAGCTCCTCGAGGAGAGATCGCGCGCGCGGCCCGGCGTCGGCCACCCCGAACATGCGCGCGGTGAACGCGAGGTGGTCCTCGACGGTGAGGTACTCGAAGAGGCGCGGTTCGTCCGGCATGAACGCGAGGCGGCGCCGCGCCTCGACGGGCCGCGCGGCGAGGTCGAACCCGGCGATCCTGATCGTGCCGGCATTCGGCGGCAGGATTCCCGCGAGACAGCGCAGCGTCGTCGTCTTCCCGGCGCCGTTCGGGCCCACGAGCCCGAGGACCTCTCCGCGCGCGACGCGGAAGCTGAGGCCGTCCACCGCCGTGAGGTTCTGGTAAGCCTTGACGAGGCCTTCGACTTCGATCACCGGGCCGGAGTGTACGGAAAAGGGCGAAGTCCGCCCTCGCTGACGCTACACTTCCGATGCATGCCGCGCCTCACGCTCCAGACGGCGGGCGAGTCCCACGGCCCGCTCCTGACGGGCCTCGTCACGGGGCTCCCCGCCGGCCTCAGGATCGACGTCGCGGCGTTGAACGCCGACCTCGCGCGGCGGCAGCACGGTTACGGGCGCGGCGGCCGCATGAAGATCGAGAAGGACGAGGCGCGGTTCACGGGCGGACTCCGCGGCGGCGAGACCCTCGGCAGCCCGATCGCCTTCGAGATCGCGAATCGCGACCACGGCGTGTGGGAGAAGGTCATGGACCCCGTGGACATGGACCCCGAGGCGGCGGCGAAGCGCCGGCTCACGTCGCCGCGGCCCGGGCACGCGGACCTCGCGGGCGGACTCAAGTACGGCCGGCGCGATCTGCGGGATGTCCTCGAGCGCGCCAGCGCGCGCGAATCCGCGGCGCGCGTGGCGGCCGGCGCTCTGTGCCGGCAGCTCCTCCTCGCGCTCGGAATGCGCGTGAAGAGCGGCGTGCTCTCGATCGGGGATGTCGCGGTGCCGGAGGGGCCGCGCTCTTACGAGGATCTCGACGGGGTCGACGAAACCTCGCCGTTCCGGCTCGTGGACCGGGGCGTCGAGGGGGCCATGAAGGCCGCGGTCGACGCGGCGGCGAAGGCCGGCGACACGCTGGGCGGGACGATTCTCGTCGGCGCCCGCGGCGTTCCGCCGGGCCTCGGCTCGCACGTCTCGTGGGAAGACAAGCTGGACGGGCGGATCGCGCGCGCGTTGATGTCGATCCCGTCCGTGAAGGCCGTCTCGCTGGGGGAAGGGGTCGCCAACGCGTTCCGACGCGGCTCCGCCGCGCACGACGCCATCATCCACGAGCCGGAGCACGGGTTCTCCCGCACGTCGAACCGCGCCGGCGGCCTCGAGGGGGGAATCACGAACGGCGAGGACGTGCTTGCGACGCTCTATCAGAAGCCCATCTCCACGCTCCGCGACGGCCTTCCTTCCGTGGACATCGAGACGAAGCAGCCGCACCGCGCGCAGTACGAGCGCTCGGACGTGACGGCCGTGCCGGCGTGCGGCGTCATCGGAGAGGCCATGCTCGCCTTCGTCCTCGCGGACGCGCTCCTGGAGAAGACGGGGGGGGATTCGATGGAAGAAGTGAAGAGGAACTTCGAAGGGTTCGTGAAGGCGCAGAAACAGTACTGAGCATTTCGAAGAGAATTTTCTTAGAAGGGTAAGAAACCGACCCGTGGACTTCGACCTGGAATTCCCTTCCAAGAAATCTTCCATCCAGTTCAATCACGCCGCGATCTGCCCGCTGCCGGCGCGCGCGGCGGCCGCGCTCGGGGCCTACGCGCGCAACCTGACGGAGCGCGGGGGCCTCGACTGGCGCGACTGGCCGAAGAAAGCCGACGAGGTCCGCGCCCTCGCGGCGCGTCTCGTCGGCGCGGACGAGCGCGTGGGGGGAGCCGGCTCGATCTCCATCGTGCCGAACACGACATGGGGCCTCGACGTCGTGGCGCAGGGCCTCGAATTTTCGCCGGGCGACTCGGTCGTCACGGCGGCCTCGGAGTTCCCGGCGAACCTCTCGCCGTGGGTCGCGCTCGAGAAAAAGGGCGTGAAGGTGCGCCGCATCCCGACGCGGGACGGGGCGTTCGCCGCCGAAGATGTCGCGGCCGTCTGCGACGCCACGACGCGGCTCGTCTCCGTCTCGCTCGTGGCGTTTCACACGGGCTTCCGCGCGCCTGTCGAAGCGCTCGGCGCCTTCTGCCGCGGGCGCGGCATCGTCTTCGGCCTCGACGGCATCCAGGGCGTGGGCGCCCAGAGCGTGGACGTGGCGGCCTGGAACGTGGACTTCCTGTCGGCGGACGGGCACAAATGGATGCTCGGGCCGGAAGGCTGCGGCGTCCTCTTCACGACTCCGGAGCTGCGCGCGCGCCTCGCGCCGCCGCCCGGCTGGACGAACCTCAAACGCGCGCACGGGGCGGACTTCCGCGTCCCGGACAAGCCCGAATACCTCTCCGACGGCGCCCGATTCGAGCCGGGCGCTCTTCCGACGCCGGGTTTGTACGCGCTCGCGGCGTCGCTCGCGCTTCTCCTCGAGATCGGCATTCCCGAGGTGGAGCGCCGTATCGCGCGCACGCTCGACGTTCTCGTCATGGGTCTCCCGCGCCTCGGCTTCACGCCGGTCCTGTTCGCCGGCCCGCCGCGCTCTGGCATCCTCGCGGCGCGCCCCCCCGCGGGCAGGGACGCACGGTACTTCCAGAAGCGTCTCGCGGATGAGAACGTCGTCGTGTCTGCCCGCGAAGGGTTCGTTCGCTTCTCGCCCCACGTCGGGAACGACGAGGCGGAGGCGGAGCGAATCCTCGGGCTGCTGAAAGGGCTTTAGATTTCGGACCCGTCCGTTTCGTGCAGGCGTCGGTTCATCGGGCCACGGTCTGCAAAGTTTCTTAGAAGGTGAATAGGGCCGGGTCCGCGGTCAGCGCGCGGAAAGGGGCAGTTCGGGCAGGTCCGGAGGCGTCGGCCCGGCACGGAGCTCGGCGGCGCCGATCCAATCGACGTCGAGCACGAAGATCCTCGGGTCGCGGGGCACCCAGCGCCCGTTCACGAGCCGGTGAACCTCGTAATGAAGCCGGGGCGTGACGGCGAATCCCGTCGTGCCCACACGGCCGATTGGTCCGCCGCGCGCAACGCGCTGGCCCTTCTTTACGAGGGGCACGGCGAGGTGGCCATAGATCGTGCGCGTGCGGGCGTCGTGGGCCAGCACGACGATCGTGCCGAGGCGGCGCCAGATCGCGTCCGCGTGGCGTGAGACCGGGCCTGCGTGCAGGACGAGGCCGGCGGCGGGCGCTGTCACGAGCGCTCCGGCGGGGGACGCGAGCGTCAGCCCCGCGCAGAATTCGTCCCGGCGCGTGACCTCCGACGCATGCCAGCCGAACAGCTCGATCGGCACGGAGGACGAGGGCTCGACGGGAGCCCGGGAGGGTACGGAAACCGGGTCGAAGCCCGCGGGCAGCGGGCCCGGCAAGGCCGCGAGACGCCGCCGAAACAGCTCGAACACGCGAACGCGCCGGGCGAGGCTCGCGGTCTCCCGTTCCATCGCCGCGGGAGTCGCCGGCCCGGCCTCTCCGGGTTCCGCTGGGAATCCGTCGGGCAGCGGGATCTCGAGGATCGCGCCGACACGGGCGAGGAACAGCTCGTCGGCCGCGAGGCGGTTGCCGAGGGCGAGCGTACGCCGCCCAACCGACGCGAACGACTCTGCGCCCCGCTGCGCGGTCGCACGGATCGCCAGGCGGTCGGCGGCGTCCATGGCGTCCGAAACGACATGAGGCGCGCCCGCGAGGCCCAGGACGATGGAGGCCCCGCACAAGAGGAGGAATCCCGCGAGGGCGGCGCCGCCGAGCGGCCCGATCTCGAGCGAGCGGCTCCTCTTGCCCGCGTTCCCCGGATGCACGCGCAGGAGACTCATGGCGCCCCCGGGCGCGTCGCGGGGCCGGATCCGATCTGGATGCCGAGGAGACGGGGGTCGCGGCGCGACGCGGGGCGGAAGGGCTGCACGACGTGGATCCGGAAGACGCCGCGAGCCCCGGGGGGAACGGTGACCTCGAGCCTTTTCCATTCGCCCGCCGGCAACGTCACGCGACCTCGCGGGATGTCGTCGAAAAACACGTCGAGGGCCGCTGGTCGCCCATCAGGTCGCCCGTTCTTGACCTGCAGCGCGAGCACGATGGACCCGGATTCCGCCGAAAGCGCCGGAACGGAGACGGGCCAGGCCGCCGACTCGCCGGTCCATCGGAAGGGCCGGCCGCCGGGCTCGTGCTCCAGGTCGAAGACGCCTGCGCTCGAGGCATGACGGAACGCGGCCTCCGCGCTCCGGGTTTCCCGGTCCCGCGCGGCGACGCCCCCGATCGTGCAGACGAGAGCGCCCGCGAGAACGACGGGGACGACCGCCTCGAGGAATCGCCCCGTTCGGCCGTCCTCGCGGAGCGGGAGCCGGGCGGCGAGGAGGCCGACGAGCGCGGCGATCTCGGAATAGACGAGGTGGGAGCCGAACAGGAACACGACGAGCAGCCCGATCATCGACGCCGCGGCCGCGGCGCGCGCGACGGCCTCGTCATCGTGGGAATCGCCTTCGAGCGTGAGGGCGCGGCCCGCGGCGCGCGTGACGCCGAGGAGAAGAAGGACGAGCAGCGACGCGCCGGAGAGGCCCGACTCGGCGAGGGTTCCGAGATAAAGGGACGGCGGGTGGTCGGTCGCGTGCACGGTGCGGCCCAGCGCCTTCGAGGCGAGATCGGGAAACACCATGTGAAACGAACCGAGGCCGATGCCCGCGACCGGGTGCGTGCGAAACGCCTCCCACGCGACTTCGTACAGCAAGAGACGGCCCGGGGTCTCCTCGAACGGGGTCGGCTGCGAGCTGAAAGGCGCTTCGAGCCGGGCGAGAAGGGCCGAGCGGACGGCTCCGCGATTCGGCCAGGAGAGCGCCGCCGCGAAGACGAGCGCGGAGAGGATTGCCAGGGCGCCGATCGTTCCGGCCACGCGCCGCCGGGCGCCGACGCCGCCACCCGCCGCGAGCCGGGTGAGCCCCCACAGGACGAAGACGAGGGTCGCCGTGACGGTGCCAACGAGCCCCGCGCGGGAGCCCGCATCGGCCAGGACCACCAGGAGCGCCGCCCCGGCCGCCGAAGCGACGAGCCTGCGGGCGATGCTTCCCGTCGCCGCGAGGGCGAGCAGAGGAACGACGAGGAGCGCGACCGCGACGCCGGCCGCCGACGGGTCGGTAAAGGTGCTCTGCGCCCGGTGCCACTCCGCCCACCGCTTTGAGCGCAGGAGCGGCAGCGCGCCCGTCTTCTGAAGCAGCGCCACTCCGCCGGCGAGGAGGGCGCACGCGAAAAGCGCCCGGTCCAGCACCGCCGCGCGCGCTTCGGCCACGAAGCGCGCGGCGATCCGGTACATGCCCGCCGCCACGAACAGGGGAAGCAGGGCGCCGAGGACACCCGGCAGAATCTGGCTTGCATCCTCGCCCAGGAGGTTCACCGCGTAGGGGGGAGAGACACCGCGTGAGAGGAGGTAGCTCGTGCGCAGGCCCACGAACGCCGCGGCGCCGGACACTGCCGAGACCGCCGCGAACGCTCGAAAGGGCCCGAGGAGCGGCGGGCGCCGGGCGGGCGGGTGCGTGTCGTAGAGATCCTTCAGGCTCGCGCCGGCGAAATACCCGAAGAGGACGAGCGGCGTGGCGGCCAGGGGCTCGTTCGCGCCAAAGGCGAGCGCGGAGACGCCGCCGAGCGCCGCGGCCGAGAACGCGAGCACGAACGCGGGCCGGGGCGCCGCGAGCGCCGCGGCGAAGAGCGCGAGTGCCGTGAGGGCCACGGCCGTGCGATAGCCGGGGAAGGGCGGCAGCAAGAGCGGCAGGGCGAACCCGAGGAGAGTCGCCCAGCCAAGGCAGGACAGGAGCGCCGCCGCCGTGCGGCTCACGGCGGGTCCCCCGTCGCGAGGCGGACGGCGAGCCGGCGGAAGTCGGAGCTGCCGGTGAGCTCGTGCGGCACGAATGTGGGACTCCCGCTCACGCGGAGCACCTGCGCGCCGCGGGGAACGGTCACCGTGAGATCCCGCGAGGAGGCGCCGGGAAGCTCGAAAGGCGCCTTGCTCCGGCCGTCCACGTCGATTGCGAGCGTCACGGGAAGTCCGTCCGGCCGCGCATTTTCAACGCGGAACGACACGGAGGTCTCACCCGGAAGAAGCCTGCGGCAGGCCCGCGGACCGCTCCAGCGGAACGGACTCGGCGAAGGGCCCGGGCCATACAGGCCGATCCAGCGCCCGAGCCGGAACGGCGCCGACGGGCGGGCCGTGGGCAGGACCGCGACGAAGGCTCCGAGCACTCCCGCCGCCACCAGGAGGCCCGCGATGTGGTCGCCGCGCGCGGGCTCATCCCCGGAGACCGGTACGCGCGCCTCCGCGCGCGGCACGAAGAGAAGGCCCGCGACGAGGCTCGAGAGGAGGCCGATCTCGGGAAACCGCAGGTGCGAGCCGGTCTGGCAGGCCACGACGAGTCCGAGGAGCGCGGCGCCGGCGGCGCGCGCCGTCGGATCGAGCGCCGTCTTCGCGAAGGCCGCCCCCCACGCGCGGGCGAGGAGCGGGGAGACCGCGGCGAACGCGAGAATGAGCCCGGGCAGCCCGAACTCGGCGGCGACCTCGAGGATGGCGTTCGTCGCGCTGTCCGTCACGGCGATCTCGCCGTGACGGCGCGCGTACGCGCCCGGGAACTCATATGGAAAACCGGCGAGACCGATTCCCGAGAGCGGCTCGTCCCAACTCATCTCGAGCGCCGTCCGCCAGAAGACCGTGCGATGGTTCGCGAGGTCGGCGAAGCTGGACGAGGAGAGGCCGGCGCCAAGACGTTGAAGAAGACCGCCCACCGCGATGCCTCCGCCGCGCGGCAGGGCGGGAACGAGCGCAGCGGCGGCGATCAGGGCGGCCGCCAGGGTCGCCAGGAGGACCTTCCCGGAAACGAGACGGGCGCGCGCGAGCCCGATCGCCCCCGCCACAACCGCCGTCGCGGCGAGAAGGAGGCCCGTGCGGGAGCCCGAGGATTCGAGCGCGAGGGGTGCCGCGGCGAGTGCCACGAGCGCCGCGCCCCGCCGGACCACGTCCGTTGAGGTTCCGCGGCGAGCCAGCGCCGCGATGAGGAGAGGCACGAGGAGGCCGATGCCGACCCCGAGGGCGTTCGGGTCCGTAAACGTCCCGGTACGGCGGTGCAACCGGGACCACGGGTCGGAGGACGGCTCGAACCAGCTCGTGGCCGCGATGGCGAAGGCGGCTGCAGCGCCCGCCGCCGTCGCGAGGAGGAGGCGGTCGCGGCCCTCGGGTGAGCGGGACAGGCGCGAGAAGACCTCGAGTGCGAGGAGCAGGAGCGCGAGGCCGAGAAACGCGAGGATCGCGTCGCGGCTCCTCCCGGCCGCCGTCATGCCGAGCGCATTCACGGGCAGCGGCTCGACCCGCCCGCGGAAGAGGAGATAGAGAGTCTCGCCGCGCGCGACGGACGCGGCGGCTGAGCCCGCCGCGAGCACGAGAAAGGCGCCGGCGAACCGGAGAAGGCGGGGCGGGAGAAGCGAGCGCTCATCGCGCCTGAAGGTGCCCGCGAGCGCGCTTCCGAGGACGGCGAACGCCAGAGCGTACAGGGCGGGAGTCCCGGCCCCGTCGCCGAGGAGACGCGCGAGGCCCGGCGCTAGAGGCGCGAGAAACGCGAGGCAGAGCGAGGCGATCTGCGGGCTGAAAAAGCCGAGCGCGAGTCCGGCGGCCGCGAGACCCAGCGTGCCGCCGCGCGTCACGGATGACGTCGAGGCTGGAAAGGTTCCGAAGGCGAGGGCCAGGAGGACGATCGTCGCGCCGAAGGCGAGGGCCCCGCGGCGCGCCGGGCTCAGACGCGTACCTCTTCCTGGAGCGGAGCGTAGGCGAGGGCGCCCGCGGCGCGGGCGCGAATGGCTTCGAGCGCCGCCGAGGCGGCCGAGAGCGTCGTCAGACACGGCACGTCGCGGTCGAGCGCCGCGCGGCGGATCGCGACCTCGTCGTAAAACGACTCCTTGCCGAGCGGCGTGTTCACGATGAGATCGACGCTGCCGTTGATCATGAGATCCACGATGTTCGGGCGGCCCTCGTTCACCTTGAGCACCGTTTCCGCCGTGAGGCCGCCTTTCGCGAGCGCCCGGGCGGTGCCGGTCGTGGCGAGGAGGCGAAAGCCCAGCGCGTCGAGCTCGCGCGCGAGCGGCAGCAGCGCGTCCTTGTCGCCGTCGTGAACCGAGAGGAAGGCGTTGCCCTTCTCGGGCAGCCGGAGGCCGGCGCCGAGCGCGGCCTTCAGGAATGCGAGGCCGAAGCTCCGGTCGCGCCCCATGACCTCGCCGGTCGAGCGCATCTCCGGGCCGAGAATCGTGTCCACGCCCTCGAAGCGCCGGAACGGGAACACGGGCGCCTTGATGGAGAAACCGAGGACGGGCGGCTCTTCGGTGAGGCCGACACCCGGAAGCGTCTCGCCGAGGCAGAGGCGCGCGGCGAGGCGCGCGAACGGCACGCCCGTGGACTTTGCCACGAACGGCACCGTGCGCGAGGCCCGGGGGTTCACCTCGAGGACAAAGAGTTCGCCCCCGCGGATCGCGTACTGCACGTTCATGAGGCCCACGACCCCGAGCGCCTGCCCGAGCCTGACCGTGGCCTGGCGGATCTCGCCGAGCGCCGCGCGCGGCACGCGCCGGTAAGGTGGCAGGACGGCGTACGAGTCGCCCGAGTGGATGCCCGCCTCTTCGATGTGCTGCATGACGCCCGCGATCACGACGTGCTCGCCGTCGCCGAGAGCGTCGACGTCGAGCTCGTAGGCGTCCTCGAGGAAGCGATCGATGAGGACGGGACGGTCCGGGAAGGCGGCGATTGCCTCCTCGAGGACCTTTTCGAGGGCTTCTTCGTCGTAAGCGATTCTCATCGCCCGCCCGCCGAGCACGTAGCTCGGCCGGACGAGAAGCGGAAAGCCGAGGCGGCGCCCGACTTTGAGGCCCGCGACGACGTCTCGGGCGGCTCCCCACGGCGGAGCTTGCAGGTTCAGGTCGCGAAGCAGGTCGCCGAACCGCTCGCGATCCTCTGCGCGATCGATCGCGTCCGGAGACGTGCCGAGGATCGGGACACCGGCGGCCTCGAGCGCCTTCGCGAGCTTCAGCGGCGTCTGGCCGCCGAACTGCACGAGAACGCCCTTCGGCGTCTCGCGTTCGACGACCGCCAGGACGTCCTCGAGAGAAAGGGGCTCGAAATAGAGCCGGTCGGACGTGTCGTAGTCCGTCGAGACCGTCTCGGGATTGCAGTTGATCATCACGGACTCGTAGCCGGCGCCGGTGATCGCTTCGGCCGCGTGGACGCAGCAATAGTCGAATTCGAGGCCCTGACCGATCCGGTTCGGGCCGGAGCCGAGCACGATGACCTTCTCCTTGTCCGGGGAATCGGTTTCGTCTTCGGTCTCGTAGCAGGAGTAGAGGTACGGCGTCCGCGATTCGAATTCCGCCGCGCACGTGTCGACGCGGCTGAAGACGGGCGTCACGCCGCGGCGCGTCCTCGCCGCGCGCACGTCCGCGGCCGTCGATCCCGTCAGGAGCGCGAGATCGGGGTCCGAGAAGCCGTTCCGTTTGGCGCTGCGGAGGAGATCCGCGTCGTCGAGCGCCCTCGCGCCCGCCGCGCGCACGTCGCGCTCGATGGAGAGCGCCTCCTGGAAGCGGTCGAGGAACCACGGGTCGATGCTCGTGACGTCGGCGACGGTCGCCACCGGCGTGCCGGCGCGAAGGGCCGCGAGGACCGCGAAGATCCGCTCAGGCCGCGCGACGCGGAGAGCTTCGGGCTTCGGCGGAGCCGGCGGCGAGGCGGAGGGCGGGTCGATCCACCCGGTGCGTCCCGTCTCGAGGGAGCGCAGCGCCTTCCCGAACGACTCGGCGAACGTGCGTCCGAGAGCCATGACCTCGCCCACGGACTTCATCTGGACGCCGAGCGTCGTGTCGGCGCCGGGAAACTTCTCGAACGCGAAGCGCGGGATCTTCACGACGACGTAGTCGAGCGTGGGCTCGAAGGAGGCCGGCGTCTTCTTCGTGATGTCGTTCGGGATCTCGTCGAGCCGATACCCCACCGCGAGGAGCGCGGCGATCTTCGCGATCGGGAACCCGGTCGCTTTCGAGGCGAGCGCGGAAGAACGCGAGACGCGCGGGTTCATCTCGATGACGATCCGGCGCCCGGTCTTCGGGTGGACGGCGAACTGGATGTTCGAGCCGCCCGTCGCGACGCCGACGGCGCGAATGACCTTTTTCGCGTCGTCACGCATGGCCTGATACTCCACGTCCGAGAGCGTCATTTGCGGCGCGACGGTGATGGAGTCGCCCGTGTGGACGCCCATCGGGTCGAGGTTCTCGATGGAGCACACGACGACGAACGTATCGGCCGCGTCGCGCATGACCTCGAGCTCGAACTCCTTCCACCCGAGGACCGATTCCTCGATGAGGATCTCGTGGACGGGGGAGAGCGTGAGCCCGCGCCTGACGATGGCGTCGAAGTCGTCCTTGTTGAAGGCGATTCCGCCGCCCGTGCCCCCGAGCGTGAAGGATGGGCGGACGACGACGGGATAGCCGAACGGCGCCGCGAGGGCGCGCGCCTCTTCGAGGGTCTTCGCGATCCCCGAGAGCAGGACGTCGACTCCGGCTCCCTGCATGGCCTGTTTGAAGAGAAGGCGGTCCTCGCCGAGTCTGACCGAGCGCACGGACGCGCCCAGGGACTCGACGCCGTGCCTCGCGAGGACGCCGGCTTCGTCGAGGGCCACTGCGAGGTTGAGCGCCGTCTGCCCGCCGACGGTCGGCAGGAGCGCGTCCGGCTTCTCCTGCGCGATGATCGCCGCGACGGTGTCGCGCTCGAGGGGCTCGATGTACGTCGCGTCCGCGAACTCCGGGTCCGTCATGATCGTCGCGGGATTCGAGTTCACGAGGACGACGCGGTAGCCCTCGCGGCGGAGCGCCCGGCAGGCCTGCGTGCCGGAATAGTCGAACTCGCAGCCCTGGCCGATCACGATCGGCCCCGAGCCCAGCACGAGAATCGACTTGATGTCCGTCCGTTTCGGCATCGGTGGCGCAGTTTACGGGAAGCGCGCCGGAATCCCTCTGGCGCCGCGGCGGGGCGCGAAGTAGAGTCCCGCGAGTTTCGAAGAGCAACAGGAAGGACTACGTCGTCGTGCGGTGATGGGACTCCTCGATGCGCTCATGAAAGAGGTCGGTGCCGCGGTGGGCGGCGCCGACCCCGCGCGCCAGGGCCTCGCGAGCGAGCTCTGCAACATGGTCACGGGACGGGGCGGCCCGGGCCTCCAGAGCCTCGTGGATCTCTTTTACCAGAAGGGACTCGGCGACGAGATCTCCTCGTGGATCTCGAGGCATCCGAATCTGCCGATCACGCCGCAGCAGATTTCCAGCGTTCTCGGCGACGAAAAGGTGAAGGAGCTTGCGAAAAAGGCCGGGATCTCCAGCCAGGACGCGAGCGAGGCGATCTCCCAAATGCTCCCTCGGATCGTCGACATGGCGACGCCGAGCGGTCAGATGCCGGGGGGTGCGATGGCTGGGGGCGGCATCCTCGACGCGATCTCGGGGATCTTCAAGAAGTGACCTGGATGTGTCGCCGGCTAGAACGTCCGCGTGTATACGTACGTGAAGCCCGTGGCCCGGCACTTCTTGACGGGGGGCTGGAATTTCACCCCCAAAACCTCGCTCTTCGCCATCTCGGCGCGCTCCGGCGAGCCCGTCTCGTTCGTCACGACACGCACGGCCTTCACGTCGCCCCTTTCGTCGACGTCCGCCTCCACGACGACCTTGCCCCGGGCTCCCGGCGCGCCGGCTTCGGACATGTGGAGCATCGGCGGCAGGAGAAGCAGCTCGCGGCGGTCCGCCAGGCAGCCGTCGTCTTTCTTGACCAGATCGCGGCGCACCCACCCGATCTGCGCGTTGGCCAGCTTCACGCGTAGCCAGCCGACCTTTTCATCCAGGAAGGTCATTCGGTCTCCCTTCTTCAGGCGGCCGAGCGCCGCCGAGGAAGCGGCCGGCGACTTTCTCAGATTCGCGGTCTTCGCCGCGACGACATAGACCGCGCCGGTCGAGGTCGTGTCGGACGGTTTCTCCGGCGTTTCGGCCGGCACTCTCTCCGGCGCGGGAGCCGGCGGAGGCGGGGCGGAGGCGCACCCGAAAAGACCGGCCGCGAACGCCGCGGCCGCGGCCGCCGCGAGCGCGCGCTTCATCGCGGGGAGCCTCCGATCGTCTTCGCGAGGAAGGCGAGCTGGTCCGTGGCCTCTTCGATGAGCTTCGCCGTAGGCTTGCCGGCGCCGTGGCCCGCTCGTGTCTCGACGCGGATCAGGATCGGCGCGTCGCCCGCCTGCGCTTCCTGAAGCGCCGCCGCGTACTTGAAGGAGTGCGCGGGGACGACCCGGTCGTCGTGGTCGGCGGTCGTGACGAGGACGGGCGGATACGCGGTGCCCTTCCGGATGTTGTGGAGCGGAGAGTACGGGTAGATGAACTTGAACTGGTCGGAGTTCTCCGCCGAGCCGTACTCGCTCGTCCACGCCCAGCCGATCGTGAACTTCTGGAAGCGGAGCATGTCCATGACGCCCACCGAAGGAAGAGCCGCGCCGAACAGCTCCGGATGCTGGTTCAGGGTCGCGCCCACGAGGAGGCCCCCGTTCGAGCCGCCCGCGATCGCGAGCTTCTTCGCCGACGTGACCTTGTTCGCGATGAGCCACCGGGCCGCGGCCGCGAAGTCGTCGAAGACGTTCTGCTTCTTCTCGAGCATCCCGGCCCTGTGCCACTCCTCGCCGTACTCCGAGCCGCCGCGCAGGCATGCCTGCGCGTAGACGCCGCCGCGCTCGACGAACGCGAGATTCTTCACGGAGAACGACGGCAGCATCGGGATGTTGAAGCCGCCATACGCGAAGAGCATCGCGGGGTTCGTGCCGTCCCACTTCGTGCCCTTTTTCGCGACGAGGAACATCGGCACGGCCGTGCCGTCCTTGCCCGGGTAGAAGACCTGCTTCGTCTCGAACGCGGCCGGGTCGAAGTCCACCCGGGGCTTCCGGAAGATCGTCGCGGTCGCCGTCGCCAGGTCGAGCCGGAAGACGGTCGAGGGGTACGTGAAGGACGTGAACGAGAAGAACGTGTCCTTGTCGGCCAGGCGGCCCGCGAACCCGCTCACCGTGCCGAGGGCGGGCAGCGCGACCTCCTTCGCTGGCTTGCCGTTGCGGCCGTAGAGACGGACGCGCTCGGAGCCGTCCTGCATCGTGACGGCGACAAACCGGCCGCCGACCGAGTGGATGCTCTGGAGCACGGAGTCCCCCTCGGGGATCACGTTCATGAGGACTGGTGCCGGAGCCGCGAGGTCCACGGAGATGAGCCGGCCGCGCGGGGCGCCCCGGTCCGTGCGCAGGTAGGCCGTCGTCCCCTCGCTGTCGACCCAGCTCCACCGCGATTCGAAGTCGTCGAAGAGCTTGAGGAAGGGCGAGCCTTCGCGAGAAAGATCCTTTACCCAGAGCCGGTTCTTTCCGCTCGAGCCGCGCGAGATGGACAGCACGAGCCAGCGCCCGTCCTCCGAGACGCGCACCTGATGGAGGAAGTTCGGATCCTCCGGGGCGTGGACGAGGACGTCGGTCGCCTGCGGCGTGCGCAGCCGGTGGAAGTAGACCTTCTGGTTCTTCACGACGGCGTCCAGCTCGCGGCCGGAGGGGGGCGCGTCGTAACGAGCATAGTAAAAGCCTCTGCCGTCGGCCGTGAAGGCGGGCGACGAACCCCGCACCCACGTAAGGACGTCGCTGGTATTCCGACCGGTCTCGACGTCGAGGACGCGCCACTCCTGCCAGTCCGAGCCGGCCGAGGCGACGGCGTACGCGAGGCTTTTCCCGTCTCGGGAGATCGCCGTGCCGGCGAGGGCCACGGTGCCGTCCTTCGAAAGGCCGTTCGGGTCGAAGAGCACGCGGGGCGCGGCCCCGTCGGCGTCCACGACATGGAGGACCGCCTGATTCTGAAGGCCGTCGTTGCGGGAATAGAAGAGGCGTCCGCCTTCCCGCACCGGCGTCGAGAAGCGCTCGTAGTTCCAGAGCTTCGTGAGCCGCTCGTGGATCGCCGCGCGTTCCGGAATGGCGTCGAGAAAGGCGCGCGTCACCGTGTTCTCGGCGTCGATCCACGCGCGCGTCGCCGGCGCATCCGGGTCCTCGAGCGGGCGGAAGGGATCGCTTACCAGGGTCCCGTGGTAGTCGTCCGTCTGCTCGGCGTGCGGCGCCCTGGGGTATGCGGGCCGGGCGGAGGCTCCGGCCGCGGCGAGGCCCTGCGCGGCGAGAACGCCGACGGAAAGGGACAGCGCGAGGGTCCGGATGGGCGCGTGATGCATGTAACTGATCCTATCGCGGGGGCCCGGCGGTACCATCCCCCGGCATGTCACGAACCATCGCGATTCACAAGTTCGGCGGGACGTCGCTGGGTGACGCTTCCCGCATCCGCAACGCCGCCCGGCTCCTCGCCTCCGCGCGCCGGCGGCGGCCCGTGGTGGCCGTCGCGTCGGCCATGGGAGGCGTGACGGACGTCCTCCTTCAGGCCGCGCGCGACGCCGAGCGCGGCCGCATCGGTCTCGCCCGCAGGGCCGTCGACGCGCTGCACGCGCGCCACGCCGCTGCCGCCAGAGAGCTGGGCGTGCGCTTCGAGGCGGCGCCGCTGCGCGAGCTTTCCGCCGCCCTCGAAGGCGTGGCCCTTCTCCGCGAGCGCACCGCCCGCGTGACCGACCTCGTCTCCTCGTTCGGCGAGCGACTTTCTGCGCCGCTTCTCGCGGCCGCGCTCGCGAAAGCCGGCGTTCCGGCGCGCGCCGTCGACGCCCGCGAGATGCTCGTCACCGACGATCGCCACGGCGCGGCCACGTGCGACCGCAAGCGGAGCGACCCGCGCGTGAGGCGCCGCCTGCGCCCGCTTCTGTCGAGCGGCGTCCTGCCCGTCGTGACGGGCTTCATCGCCCGAAGCTCGAAGGGCGAGACGACGACACTCGGCCGCTCCGGCTCGGACACGACGGCCGCTCTCCTCGGGGCCGCTCTCCTGGCCCGCGAGGTCGTGATCTGGACGGACGTGGACGGCGTCCTCTCGGCCGACCCCCGTCTCGTGAAGGGAGCCCGCCTCCTCCCGCGCCTCTCCTATCTCGAAGCGGCGGAGATGACGTTCTTCGGCGCGAAGGTCCTGCATTTCCCGGCGGTGCTCCCCGCGATCGCGGAGGGGATCCCGCTCGTCATCCGAAATTCCTTCCGGCCGGAGATCCGCGGCACCACGATCACCGCGAAGGGCGACGGTGCAAAGGGCATCCGCGCCGTCACGGCGGTCCCGGGGATGTGCCTGCTTTCCCTGGACGGGCGCGGGATGACGGGCATCCCCGGCATCGCGGCCCGCGTGTTCTCGGCCACCGCCCGGCTCGGCGTCTCGGTCGTCATGTTCTCGCAGGCGTCCTCGGAGCAGAACATCGCGCTCGTGATCCCGGAGGGCGACCGCGCCCGCACCGTGGCGGCGCTGGAGCAGGAGTTCCGCTGGGAGCGTCTCACGGGCTCGATCGAAGCCGTGAACGCGCGCGCGCCGATCGCGGTCGTCGCGGCGGTGGGAGAGGGAATGCGCGGCACCCCCGGGATTGCCGCGAAGGTCTTCGCGGCCGTCGCGCGGGCGAAGGTCAACGTCGAGGCCATCGCGCAGGGCTCCTCGGAGTGCAACATCAGCTTCGCCGTGGACGGGAAGGACCGGGACAAAGCGGTCAGGGCGTTGCATCGGGTGGTTGCGATTTGATGCGAGGGGGGAGTGGATCCGTTTCGGTGTTCGCTCCCGCGTCCGTCGCGAACTTCGGAGTCGGCTTCGACGTGCTCGGGGCGGCGCTGGACGGGCCGGGCGACAGGATCGCCGCCCGGCTCTCTCGCGCGCCTGGCGTGAGGGTCGTCTCGATCACGGGCGACGGCGGGCGCCTCCCGCGGAATCCGAGGCGCAACACCGCGGCCGTCGCCGCCATGGCGGTCCTCGCGGAATTCGGCGGCCGCCGCGACGGAATCGAGCTGTCTCTCGAGAAGGGACTGCCGTTTTCGAGCGGGCTCGGATCGTCCGCAGCCTCGGCCGCCGCCGGCGCTTTCGCCGCCGCCCTCCTTCTCGGCGTGCCCGACCGCACGAAGCTCCTCGGCGCGGCGCTGAAGGGGGAGCACGCGGCCGACGGCTCGTGGCACGGCGACAACGTGTTCGCCGCGCTTCTGGGCGGGATCGTCCTCGTGCCCTCCTCGGACCCCGGCGTCACCCTGGCGCCCTTCGCGCTGCGCGTGCCGGCGCGCCTCCGCCTCGTGCTCGTCCATCCCGACCTCGAGCTGCCCACGCGCCTCTCGCGCGGCGTCCTGCCGCGGACGATTCCGATGGGTGCGCATTCCAGGCACGCCGGCGCCCTCGCGCGCCTCGTGCTCGCGCTCTCCTCGGGGGATCTCGCCGCGGCCGGAGAGTGCCTCCTCGCGGACCGGCTCGTGGACCCGAAGCGCATTCCGCTGGTGCCGGGCGGACGCGCCGCTCTCGACGCGCTCCTCGAGGCGGGCGCGTACGGCGCCTGCCTCGCGGGAGCCGGGCCGTCCCTCGTCGCTCTCACCGAAGAGTCAGCGGACGCGGAGAGGATCGGCCGGGCGGCCGTGGCGAAATGGAAGCGCGCGGGGATCGCGGCGCACGCCCGCGTGCACGACATCGACAGGCTCGGCACGAGGCGCGCCGGGAGGCGCGCGTGACCGGGCTCTCTTCGCTCCGATGCGTCGCCTGCTCGGCGACGTTTCCGCTCGCCGGGGTGCGCACGGCCTGCACGGCCTGCGGTGGCCTCCTCGACGTCATCTCGGACCTCCGCGCGTTCGGCCGCACCGGCGCGGCGTGGCAGGAGCTCTTCGACCGGCGGCGCGCGGCTTCGACGTCGGAGGCGACGCGGCCGTTCGAAACGAGCGGCGTCTGGCGTTTCCGCGAGCACGTTCTCCCGGATCTTGCGGAGGGCGGCATCGTGAGCAAGCCCGAGGGCGCGACACGGCTCTACTCGGGCGGCGCGCTCGGCGAAGAGCTCTCTCTGGCCCGCCTCTTCGTGAAGCACGAGGGCGAGAATCCGACGCTGTCCTTTAAGGACCGCGGCATGACCGCGGGCGTTTCGTGGGCGCGCGCTTCGGGTTTCACGGCTGTCGCCTGCGCCTCGACCGGCGACACGTCCGCGGCGCTCGCCGCGTACGCCGCCGCGGTGCCCGGCATGCGAGCGGTCGTGCTCCTCCCCCACGCGAAGATCACGGACGAACAGCTCAGTCAGGCCCTCGCGTATGGGGCCACGACGCTCGGTCTCGACACGGACTTCGACGGCTGCATGCGGCTCGTCGCCGAGCTGACCGCCGCGCGGCCCGTCCTCCTCCTGAACTCGAAGAACCCGGTGCGGATCGAGGGACAGAAGACCATCGGGTGGGAGGCCATTCAGGATCTCGGCTGGCGCGTGCCCGACTGGATCGTCGTGCCGGTCGGGAACGCGGGCAACCTCTCGGCGATCGGCAAGGGCCTGAGGGAGTGGCTCGAGCTCGGCGTGATCGGGAAGAAACCGCGCCTGGCGGGAATCCAGGCGTCGGCCGCGGATCCCTTCTACCAGTCGTTCCGGAATGGATTCACCGAGCGCGTGACCTGCGTCGCAGGCGATACGGCGGCTTCGGCGATCCGCATCGGCGCGCCCGTGTCACATCCCAAGGCCGAGCGCGAGATCCGGTTTTTCGACGGCGTCGTGGAAAGCGTGACAGAGGCCGAGCTGCTCGACGCGTTCGCGCTCGCGAACCGCCACGGCCTTGCGATCTGCCCGAACTCGGCGGTCGCGCTCGCGGGTGCCGCGAAGCTCCGGCAGGCCGGCATGATCCGGCAGGACGACCTCGTCGTCGTCGTCGCGACCGCGCATGCGCTCAAGTTCTCGGGAACGATGTCCGCGTACCACTGCGGAGACGGCCGCCTCGCGAATCCTCCGCACCGCCTGCCGGCGACGCTCGACGCCATCCTCGAGGCGCTGGGGGAGAGCTAGCCGCCCGTCGGACCCTCGCCCTCGAAACTGCGGATGAGCATGAGGGTCGTCGTGCCGATCTCGAACTCCGTGCGGTTGTCGAGCTCGGCGCGGCCCACGCGCTGGTCGTTCACGTAGGTGCCGTTCGTGGAGTTGAGATCCGCGACGAAGACGTGCTCGTCCATGACCTCGATCGCCGCGTGCTGTCGCGAGCACTGGATGTCGGCGACGACGATGTCGGCGTTCGCGCGGCCGATCACGACGCGCGGCTTGTCGATCTCGAAGATCCGGCCCGAATCAGGGCCCGAGATGCAGGCGAGAGAGAGCCGCTGGTCGGCGGGCAGGCGCAGCGGGCGCGCCGTCTGCCGCGTCGCGCCTGCCACGGGCATGCGGTCGGTCGGGCCGGCGCGCGCCCCGATCGGACCCGTGGTTTCGCCCGAAGCCGGCGCCACGCTCGCCGTGCCCGGTGCTGCGGCGGCCATCGGCACCACGCGCGCGGGCGCCCCGGGAATCGCGGCCGGCGAGCTCCTGCGCTTGCGGGCCTCCGTGAGCGCGGTCTCGTCGAGTGAGAACTCGTCGGGCGAGGGGCCGGCCGCCGAACGCGGCGCCGAAACGTCGGGTGCGAGAGCCACGGCCGGATTGCGGATCTCGAACACGGTCGTGCACTTCGTGCACTTGATTCTCTTCGCCGTCGCGCTGCCGAAACGCGACTCGTCGTAATGGTAGCGAGCCTGGCACGACGAGCACTGGATGATCACGCGAAAGAACTCCCGTTTCGCGTCATTAGAGCCTGTCCCGCGTCGCCGATCAAGCCCGTACGACCGCCCCGAAGCGCGCCACGACGCGCGGAACCACGTCGAGAAGCCGGTCGACGTCCTCCTCGCGCGAGGTCCGTCCGAAGGAGAATCGGAGAGTCGCGCGCGCGTCGGCGGGCGACAGGCCGAGAGCGAGGAGGACGCGGCTCGGGGAGGTCGTGCCCGCGTGGCAGGCGGAGCCCGCCGACACCGCGATCCCCTCGAGGTCGAGGGCCGCCACGAGCGTCTCGGCCTCCGTGCCGGGGAACAGCGCGGAGGTGGCGGTGGGAAGGCGGGAGCCGCCCGCCGCGTGAATTCTCGCGGCCGGGATGCGGGAGAGGAGGCCGGCCTCGAACCGGTCACGGAGGGCCGTGAGACGCGCTGCCTCCGAGGAGAGTCGCGCCGACGCGAACCGGATGGCCGCGCCGAGGCCGACGATGGCCGGCACGTTCTCGGTCCCGCCCCGCCGTCCCCTTTCCTGTGCGCCTCCGGTGGCGACGGGCTGAAGCCGAACCCCTTTCCGCACGAAGAGGGCGCCGGCGCCCTTCGGGCCGCCAAACTTGTGCGCGGTGAGCGAGAGGAAATCGACGCCGAGCGCCCGCGCGTTCACCGGGATCTTTCCGACCGCCTGCACGGCGTCCGTATGGACGACGACCCCGGCCGCCCGGGAGAGCGCCGCGAATTCCGCGAGAGAGTCGAACACCGCTCCCGTCTCGTTGTTCGCGAGGATGGCGGACACCAGCGCCATGTGCCGGCCGAGGGAGGGGAAGGCGGCGGCTCGAGGCACGCCGCGAGCGTCCACGGGAATCTCCACCGGCTCGAATCCGTCCGGACGAAGCGAGAGCGCCGCCTGCCGGACGGCCTCGTGCTCGGCCGCTGTGAAGGAAACGCGCACGCGAGACGGTTCGACGTCGCGGGCCGCGCGCGCTCCTCCCCGAACGGCGAGGAGGTCGGCCTCGGTGCCTCCGGAAGTGAATACGATTTCCGCAGGCTCGGCGCCAAGAGCCCGCGCCACATCGGCACGAGCGGCTTCGACCGCCTCCCGCGCGGCCCGGCCCGGGCCGTGGGTGGAGGAGGGATTCGCGGCCAGGCCCTCGAGCCACGGTCGCATCGCCTCGAGCACTTCGGGGTCGAGGGGTGTCGTGGCATGGTGGTCGGCGTAGACGCGGGTGTCGGCGTGCAAGAAACCGGACCTCCGAACGGCGGATTGTAGGGGTGTCCGCCGCCGGAAAACCCAAGACTCAGGCCCTCGTACGTATTAGAGGACGTTGAGACGTGGAATCTGTCTTGCGAGCGATTTCCCAGCGGAGGCCCCGCGAGGGAGAATCGGAGCCGCTGCGGGAGGTTGCGAGGATGCGGTCGGGCTGGTCGTTCGTGCGAGTCATCGCCCTCCTGGCCGCCGCCCGGGCCGGCGCCGACACTCCGGCCGCCTCTCCGTCGCCGGTGCCCGCGCTCCCGACCCCGCCGCCGCTCGTGGCGGTGAACCCGCCCGCCCCCGTGCCGCAGGCCGCTCGCGGCCCCGAGGCGCTCAGGCTCTTCGGGCGTCTCGACGACGACCGCTCGGCGGTGTTCATCGCATCGGGACCACCCGATGCCCGTGTCACGGTGCATTGCCCGGACACCTTCCGGACTCTCGAAATCTGGACCTATCTCCAGCACCCCACGCTCGGGGCGAACGCGCGCATCCTCTTCTACCCTGAATCGCCCACGGGCTCGTACCGCTATTGGACCGTGCTCGAAGGCGAGCCGGTGCTGCTGGGGCCGTCCGCGAAGGGGACTCTCTCGGCGATCGAGGCCGATCGCGGGGCGTGCGCGGATACGCTTCTCGTCGTCTCCGCGGTCAAGGACATCGCGCGGCGCCAGGGCGACAACAACGGCGGGCTCGCCGAGCGCGGCGCGCTCGCGGTGCCGCACCTGCTGCCGCCCGCGGGCGCGAAGCCGGAGGCGCCGCCGGCTCAGCTCGTTTCGAACAAGCCGCTCGCGGGCAAGGAGCGCAAGAAGCTGCTGGCCGACCTGCCGGAGAAGTACCGGCAATTCCTCACGGACGTCGAGCCGATCATCACGGAGGTCGAGCGCGACACGCTGCTGAAGCTGGGAGAGGACTATCAGCGCGAGCATTTCATCGACGACTTCTGGAAGCGCCGCTCGCTCGCGCCGGACGGCATGCGCATCGCTTTCCGCGACATCTACGAGCTGCGCCTTCAGCAGGTCAAGGAGCACTTCCGCAACGTGAATACGGACCAGGGGCGCATCTACCTCGTGAACGGCCCGCCGGACGGCGTCCGCAAGATCGACTGCCAGGACGTCTATTGGCCGATCCAGCTCTGGTACTACGAGCGGCTCGAGTCGCTTCGCCTCTCGAAGGTCGTTCTCCTCTTCTACCAGCCGTTCGGGGCGGGCGACTACCGCCTGTGGACGCCGCTCGACGGGCCGCAGGCAATCGTCGCCGGCGGCCTTCCGGGCGCGTTCGGCGCCGGCGCGGCCCGCCGTGTGGACTTCAACCGCTGCCCGGAGGTGCGGGAGGTGCAGGGCGCGCTCAACTCCGTTGCGGCGACGTTCGGGCAGGCGGGTGCGCTGAAGCTGGCCGACGACATCCGCCAGGGACCGAAGCCCGACGTCGAAGGCGCGGACCGCATCCTCCAGATGACAACGGACATCCAGACGGGCACGGCGGCGCTTCCGGTGCAGCGTGTATTCCGCTTCCCGGAGGCGGTCGGCAGCCGGATCCGCATGGAGCTTGCGGTGCTTCTCGAGCGCGAGTCGCTCACGAAGAAGCAGATCGGCGAGGAGACGTTTTTCGACGTCGACGTCGTCGGCGAGGTCGTACGCGACGGCCGCCTCATCGACAACTTCCGCTACAGGTTCGACTTCCCCACGTCCACGGTGAGCGGCCCGTTCGTCCCGCTCACGGTCGAGCGCGACCTCTACCCGGGCGAATACCGCTTGAAAGTGAAGGTCTCCGACGCGAACCGCAACGCCGCGGCTCTCATCAGCGAAAAGCTCAAGGTGCCCGACACGCCCGATGCCGTGATTTCGCCCGAGGAGAAGACCGCGCGCGAGGCGGCCCGCAAGGCCGTGACCGAGCTCGTCGAGAACAGCGGCCCGAAGAGCTCGCTCTCGCTGATCCCGATCGCCCGCGAGATCGCGACGGGCCTCATCCGGTTCGAGACGCGCGCGTCGTCGAACGACATCTCGTTCACCGAGTTCTACCTGAACAACACGCGGATCGTGACGAAACGGCGGCCCCCGTTCGCGGCGGACCTCGACCTCGGCGAGCTGCCGCGCAAGCACGTCGTGAAGGTGATCGGCTACACGAAGGACGGGAAGCCCATCGCGCAGGACGAGGTCACTCTCAACGAGGGGCGCGAGGCCTTCCGTCTGCGCATCATGCAGCCCGCGAAGGGCGTGAAGCTCGAGGGCGCGACGCGCATCGTGGCCGACATCGCGGTGCCGGAGACGAAGCGGCTCAAACAGGTGGAGTTCTACGTCAACGACCGGCGTGCCGCGGTCCTCTACCAGGAGCCTTTCCAGCAGGTCGTGGACGTGCCGCGGAGCCAGGAGCTCGGTTTCCTGCGCGCCGTCGCGACGCTCGACGACGGCTCGGCGACGGAGGACGTGCGGTACTACAACGCGCCGAAGTACCTCTCCGAGGAGAACGTCAAGGCCATCGAGCTCTACACGAGCGTCTTCGCCAAGGGCCGGCCCGTCGCGGGCCTCGCGAAGGAGAATTTCTCGGTTCTCGAGGACAACGTGCCGCAGACGCTCGACGGCTTCGAGGTCGTGACGAACCTGCCGCTCTCGCTCGGCATCGGCGTGGACACGTCCGGCTCGATGGAGGAGTCCATCGTCGAGGCGCAGAAGGCGGCCGTGGAGTTCCTCAAGGACGTCATGACGAAGCGCGACCGCTGCTTTCTCGTGACCTTCGACAACGAGCCCCAGCTCGTCTCCCGCTTCACGACGGATCGCGACCGGCTCGGACAGGCGCTCGCGGGCCTCCGCGCCCAGGGCTCCACGGCGCTGTGGGACGCGCTCGTGTACGGCCTCTATCAGTACCAGGGCACCCGAGGCCGCAAGGCGTACGTCATCCTGACCGATGGCGAGGACCGCGCCTCACATTTCACGTTCGAGGCCGCGCTCGACTACGCGAAGAAGACGGGCGTCGCCGTCTACTTCATCGGACTGAGGATCGGCTCGACGCAGCTCGAGGTGAGGCACAAGCTCAATCGCGTCGCGAAGGAGACGGGCGGCACCGTCTATCACGTCGACTCCGCGAAAAACCTCGGAAAAATCTACGCCGAGATCAACGAGGAGCTGCGCAGCCAGTACCTCCTTTCGTTCGTGCCCCAGAACAAGTCCGTGTCGAACCAGTGGCGGAAGATCGAGGTGAAGATGACGCCCTCGAACCTCTCCGCCCGGACGATCAGCGGCTACTATCCATAGGCCGTATCCTCGGCGGCCGTGACGCCGCCGATCCTCCTCGCCTCCTCTTCCCCCCGCCGCCGCGAGATCCTCGCGTCTCTGGGTCTGACATTTACCGTGCGCGCCTCGAACGTCGACGAGTCGCTCCTCCCGGGCGAGGGCGCCTTCGACGCGGCCGAGCGCCTCGCGCGCGCGAAAGCCGGCGAGGCGGCCGCGGGCGCGCCCGACGTCCTCGTCGTCGCAGCCGACACGCTCGTGGTCCTCGAAGGCGTCGCGCTCGGAAAGCCGAGAGACCGCGCCGACGCCCAGCGGATGCTCGGCGCGCTCGCCGGGCGCGCACACGACGTCGTGACGGGTGTGGCCTGCGCGCTCGGCGGCCGGATCGTCTCGGGCCGCGAGACGACGCGCGTCGTCTTCGCGGCGATGTCGGGCGCCGAGATCGCGGCGTACGCCGCGACGGGGGAGCCCGACGACAAGGCGGGCGCGTACGCCATGCAGGGAGTCGGAGGCTTCTTCGTCGAGCGCGTGGAGGGAAGCCCGTCGAACGTCGTGGGCCTTCCGGTGCGGCTCCTCTACAGGCTCGCGTCGCGGCTCGGGGTGAATCTCGCGGTCAGACCCTGATCGCGGGAAACTCGCCGGTCGTGTCCCGCGCCGCGGCGCGCGCGTTCTGGAGCACGCCCGCGAACACGAGGTTGCCTCTGAGGGTCGCTGCGCCCGCGCGGACCTTGAGCGGGCGCGCCACGGGCCCTTTCCCCTCGCCCCACGGCCCGAACGTCTCGCCGATGCGCGCCACCATCAGTTTGCAGGCTTCGAGGTCCGCCTCGACGAGGAGCGCGAGGAACTCGTCGTCCTCCCAGCGAAAGAGGTAGTCCGTCGAGCGGAGGTCCGCGAGAAGCGTGTTCGCGATCGTTCGCACGATGCCGTTGACGGTGTCGGCCGGTTCCTCGCGCACGAAAGGGGCCCAGTTCACGAGGACGACGGAAAGCACGGATAGCGCGACGTTGTATCGCTGCGCCCTTTCCAGCTCGCGCTCGATCATCTCGTCGAAGAAAGCCCGGCTGTACGCCCCCGACCGGGTATCCCGGATGAGAAGCTGAGGGACCATGACGGCATCCTACCAAGGCGGGGCCCCGGAGCCGGTGAAGTTTCCTCGCCGGCCCGGTCTGTCGTAGTCTGAACGAAGCATGACGATGCCTGAGAAGCCCGCGCCCCTCCCGCTCGCCGAGTTCGTCGCCGCCGCCCGCGGCGCCGTTCCGGCCGATCTCGTCCTCAAGGGAGCCCGCATCGTCAACGTGCTCACGGGCGAGATCCACGACGGGACGGTAGGCGTGAAGGGCGACCGGATCCTCGGGTTCGGCGACTATCGCGCGGCGCGAAAGGACGACGAGATCGACCTCAAGGGCTCTTACATCGCTCCCGCGCTCTGGGACGCGCATCTGCACGTCGAGTCCACCATGACGACGCCGGCCACGTTCGCGCGCCTCGCCGCCGCGCACGGCACGGCGGCGGTGGTCACCGATCCGCACGAGATCGCCAACGTGAGGGGCGTTCCGGGGATCCGGGCCTTCCTCGAGGCCGCGGCGGGCCTTCCCGTCGACGTTTTCGTCATGCTGCCGTCGTGCGTGCCGTCCACGCACCTCGAAACGGCGGGCGCCGTGCTTTCGGCGTCCGACCTCGCCCCGCTCTACGGTCTCCCGAACGTCCTCGGCCTCGCCGAGATGATGAACGTGCCCGGCTTCCTCCTCGGCGACCCCGGCGTCGCCGCGAAAATCGAGGACGCGCGCCGCCGCCGGGTCCCCATCGACGGCCACTCGCCGCTCCTCTCCGGGCTCGACCTGAACGCGTACATCGGCGCCGGCATCCGCTCCGACCACGAGTGCCTCTCGCGCGCCGAAGCGCACGAGAAGGTGCGCCGCGGCATGGACATCTGGATTCGCGAGGGCACGGCGGCGAAGAACCTCGACGACCTCCTGCCGCTCGTGAGCCCCTCGAACTCCGAGCGCTTCGCTTTCGCGACCGACGACCGGCACCCGTGGGACCTCCTCGCGCACGGGCACCTCGACCACCACGTGCGCCGGTCCATCGCGCTCGGCCTCGACCCGGTGATCGCGATCCGTCTCGCCTCCTGGTCGTGCGCGCGCCACTACGGTTTCACCGACCGCGGCGCGGTCGCGCCCGGCTTCCGGGCCGACCTCCTGACGTTCGAGCGGCTGGACGACTTCCGGCCGGATCTCGTCGTGCTTGGCGGGCGGCGCGTCGCGAAGGGCGGCCGCCTCCTCGAGGAGATCCCGGGCGCGCCGATGGAAGCGGGGCCCGGATTCCGGCTCGAAGGCTTCGACCGCTCGCGCCTCCGCCTCCCGGCGTCCGAAGGCGCCTCGCTGCGCGTCATCGAGGTGCGCGCGGGGTCGCTCGCGACGGGCGCGTCGACGGAGCCCGCCCGGGTCGTGGACGGGGCCGCCGCGGCGGACGTCTCGCGCGACCTCCTGAAGCTCGCCGTCGTCGAGCGGCACCGGGGCACGGGCAACGTCGGCGTCGCCTTTGCGCGCGGCTTCGGCCTGAAGCGCGGCGCCATCGCGTCGTCGGTCGCGCACGATTCGCACAACGTCGTCGTCGTGGGCGCCGACGACGCCTCGATGGAGACGGCCGTGCGCCGCGTCGCGGCGATCGGCGGCGGCGTCGTCGTGGCCGAAGGCGCCGAGGCCCTCGCCGAGGTCGCCCTGCCGGTGGCGGGCCTCATGTCGAACGCGCCGATGGCGGACGTGGACGCCGCCGAGCGGCGGGCGAACGAGGCCGCGCGCGCGCTCGGGGGCACGATGGATCATCCCTTCATGACGCTCGCGTTCCTTGCGCTGCCCGTCATCCCCGAGCTGAAGCTCACGGACCGCGGTCTCGTCGATGTCGGCAAGTTCGACTTCGTGAGCCCCGTCGCGTGATCGTCGACTGCGGCATCTACGACGGCGGCATCCGCCGCCCCGGCACGTTCTCGTTCGAGCAGGCGTTCGAAGCTTCGAAGGGCCCGGGGACGTATGTCTGG
This sequence comes from Thermoanaerobaculia bacterium, assembly GCA_041482235.1. Classification (GTDB taxonomy): domain Bacteria; phylum Acidobacteriota; class Thermoanaerobaculia; order UBA5066; family UBA5066; genus Fen-183. Next base: position 46,623 of record JBGPDK010000002.1, read on the forward strand.
CTGGGTCTCTACGAGCCGACGGAAGGGGAATTCGCGTCGGTGAGGTCCGCGTTCGAGCTCCACGAGCTCGCCGTCGAGGACGCGCTCAAGGCCCACCAGCGCCCCAAGCTCGAGGTGTACGACGACACGCTGTTCGTCGTGATCAAGACGGCGCGTTACGTCGACCGCGAGGAGGTCGTGACGCTCGGCGAGATCCTCCTTTTCGTCGGGGCGAACTTCGTCGTCGTCGTGCGCCACGGCGAGGGGAGCCCGCTCGTCGAGACCCGAAAGAGAGTGGAGAAGAGGCCCGAGCTTCTCGCGTGCGGCCCCGGCGCCGTCCTCTGGGCGATCGTCGATCACGTCGTCGACGACTACCTCCCGGTTTTGCACGGCCTCGAGCGCGACATCGACGAGGTCGAGGACGCCGTGTTCTCGCCGAAGGAGGACAACCCGGCGGAACGGATCTACTTCCTCAAGCGCGAGCTCATGGAGTTCCTGCGCGGGGTGCGCCCGCTGCTCGACCCGCTCGACCGGCTCGCCCGCGGGAACTTCGCCCTCCTGCACGAGGACGTGCGCCCGTACTTCCGAGACGTCAACGACCATCTCGTTCGCGTCGTGGAGCAGCTCGAGGGAGACCGCGACCTCCTGACGAGCATCCTGCAGTCCAACCTGACGCAGCTCTCGATCAGGCAGAACGAGGACATGCGGAAGATCTCCGCGTGGGCGGCGATCCTCGCGGTGCCGACGATGATCGCGGGGATCTACGGGATGAACTTCCAGCACATGCCCGAGCTGAAGTCCCCTTGGGGCTACCCCTTCGCGCTCTCTCTCATGCTCGCCGTCTGCGGCGGACTCTGGAAGGCGTTCAAGCGGTCGGGCTGGCTGTAGGAAGAAAGGACGTCATTTCACAGCGGGGCCGCCGCCGAACATGGCGCGGCGCTGCTGTTTGTGGGCGGCGATCCATCCGTCCAGCTTCGCCCGCTGCTCGGGCGTGAGCACCGCGTCGATCTCGGCCCGCGCGGCCTTCATCTTGGCCGCGGCGGTCTGGCCGTCCGCCCTCAACCTCAGGAACGCGGCGCCCACGACTGCGGGGTCCGGGTTCGCCACGGAGGCGGCGGCCTTCAGGGCTTCGCGGTCCGCCTTCGCCTGCGCGTGGAAGGCAACGGCCTCGTCCTTGTGCGAAACGAGAATGGCCTTGACGCTGTCCTTCTGGTCGTCGGTCAGGTCCAGCGTCGCCATTGCCGCGCGGATCCCGCGTACGAAACGTCCGGGCGCGGGTTGAGCGAAGGCCGTCCCGGCCGCGAGGGCGCCGGCCACCAGCAGGGCCCCGGCACCGAAGAGCTTCTTCTGGAATGTGTTGTGGTTCATTTTTCCGTCCTTGCGGCGGGCTTGATGTCCGCCGACAGGGATGAGACGCACGGACCGCGGGAACGTTTACGTCCTCAGAACCTCTCCCCCACGAGCACGATCGCGCCCGTGGGCTTCGCGACGCCTCCCTTCGGCTCGACGGAGACCGCGAACTTCACGGGCGCCTCCCCGAGGTTCTCCTGCTTCGAGATCGGGATGACGGTCGCACCGTCCGCGCGCGCGTCGAAGGTGCCGGCGGGGACGGGCTGGTCGCCCACGAAGGCCCACAGCTCGTAGCTCTGCTCGAGCGGCAGCGGGGGGAGCCCGCTGACCCAGAGGATTCCCTGCTTCGACTCCGGATGCCACAGGAGCTTCGCCCTCGCGTTCGGGTTCGCCTCGAGACCCTTCAGCAGAGCGATCTGCACGCGCGGATCCTTCAGCCACGCGACCTCGTGCTCCTTCTCCTTCAGCTCGCGGTCCCTGTCGTGGAGCATCCCCTCGAGCTGCGCGACGTTCGCGCGCGTCGCGCCGAGGTCGGCGCGCGTCGCATACCAGAGCGCTCCGAACGCGGCGGCAAGCATGAACGACGCGGCCACGCCGAGCGCCCAGATCATCGTCGTCAGGCCGCGGTCCGGCATCGCGGGAGTGTCAGGAGGGCCGGGGGCCGCCTGGTCCTCTCCCTGGATCCGCCAGAGGACGCGCCCCTTCAGCTCGGGTGGAGGCGCGACCTCGGGCGGCGCGGGCGCACCCTCTTCCGTCGCGTCCAGCTCGGCCGTGAGGGCGTCGCACCACGCCGCGAGGTCGGCCGCGAGCAGGGAGGCCCGGGGGTCGATGCGGTCGTCAGCCACGGCCGGCCCCTCCTTCCCCCGCGGCGATCGCCTTGAGCTTCGCGAGACCCGAGCGCGTGCGGCTCTTCACCGTGCCGAGCGGCTCGTTCAGGCGTTCGGCGATCTCTTCCTGGGTGAAGCCGTCGAAGTACGCGAGGCGAAGGACCGCCTGCTCGTTCGAGGACAGCTTGCCGAGGCAGCGCCCGACGTAGTCGCGCAGCGCGGCGGCCTCCTGCCCGCCGTCGCTCGCGCCCGCGCGATCGAGCGACTCGTCCGGTGCGGCCGAAAAGCGCTGCTCGACCGAGCGCCGGCTGCGCCAGCGGTCGAGGGCGCGGCTTCGCGCGATCGTGAACAGCCACGTCTTCACCGACGCGCGCGTCGCGTCGAAACGGCCCGCGTCGCGCCACACCTGAACAAAGACCTCCTGCAGCACGTCTTCCGCATCCCTCGCGTCCTTGAGGATACGAACGCAGAAGCCGAAAAGGACCGGCGCGTACCGGTCATAGAAGAGGCCGAACGCGTCGCGGTCGCCCGCGGCGATCCGCGCGAAGAGCTCGGGGTCGGCCAGCGCGCTCACGATGAACTCGCGGGCAGCGTGACCGCCCGACCGAAAGGTGTCAAGCACCGGGTGTGTACGGAACCGCCGCGGCGTGCGGTTTGACGCCCCCGGACGGGGCCGGTACCGTCGCCTCATGTCGAAGAGAAAGCTCTCCTCCGCGGGCGGCCAGTCGCCCCTGCCGTTCGACGCCGAGATCCCGCTTCCCGAAGAGGCCCGGCGCCGGTACCTGAACTACGCGCTGTCGGTCATCACGTCGCGCGCGCTCCCGGACGTGCGAGACGGCCTGAAGCCGGTGCAGCGGCGGATCCTCTTCGCGATGTTCCAGAACCTGCACCTCACGCCGGACGCGAAGTTCAAGAAGTCCGCCTCGGTCGTGGGCGACGTCATCGGCAAGTATCACCCGCACGGCGACGTGGCGATCTACGACGCGATGGTGCGCATGGCGCAGCCCTTCTCGCTGCGCGCGCCGCTCGTGGACGGGCACGGCAACTTTGGCTCCCTCGACGGCGATTCGGCGGCGGCCTACCGATACACCGAGGCGCGGCTGCGCCCGCTCGCGATCGAGCTTCTCTCCGAGATCCGAAAGAACACGGTCGACTGGCGCCCGAACTTCGACGGTGTCCATTTCGAGCCGGTCGTCCTGCCGGCCCGCTATCCGAACCTGCTCATCAACGGCGCGACGGGCATCGCCGTGGGCATGGCGACGTCGATCCCGCCGCACAATCCCGTCGAGGTGCTCGACGCCGCGATCGCGGGCGTGGACGACGCCGATTCCGATCCGCTGAAGTACATCAAGGGCCCGGACTTTCCGACGGGCGGGCTCCTCGTCTCCGGCAAGCGCGAGCTGCGCGCGATCTACGAGACGGGGCAGGGCACGCTCAAGCTGCGCGGCGAGTGGGAGGTCGAGGACGCGGCGCGAGGAGCCCAGACGATCGTCATCACGTCGATCCCCTACGCGCAGGAGAAGGCCTCGCTCGTCGCGAAGATCGCGGACGTCATCCTCGAACGCAGGCTGCCGGCCCTCGTGGACGTGCGCGACGAGTCCACCGAGGACGTGCGCATCGTCCTCGAGATCAAGCGCGAGACCGACGCCGCGCTCGTCATGACGTACCTCTACAAGCACACGCCGCTCGAGTCGACGGTGCCCGTGAACCTGACCTGCCTCGTCCCGACGGCGAATCCCGACGTGTGCGAGCCCGCGCGCCTTCCGCTCGCCGCGATCCTCCGGCACTTCCTCGACTTCCGCTTCGAGACGGTGCGGCGTCGGTTCGTCTTCGACCTCGAGGAGCTGAGGCGGCGCATCCACCTCCTCAAGGGCTTCATCGTCATCTACGACGCGCTCGACGAGGCGATCCGCATCATCCGCAAGTCCGACGGCAAGGCCGACGCCGCCGGGAAGCTCATGACGCGCTTCTCGCTCGACGAGGAGCAGGTCGAGGCGATCCTCGAGACGAAGCTCTACAAGCTCGCGCGGCTCGAGATCGACGCGATCCGCGCGGAGCTGAAGGAGAAGAAGGTCGAGGCCGCGGCGATCGAGGCGATCCTCAAGGCGCCGAAGAGGCTCTGGAACGAGGTGAAGGGTGAGCTCGCCGAGGTGCGAGAGACGCTCGCGGGCGAGCGGCGGAGGACGAAAGTTTCCGCGAGCGTCGAGGAGCCCACGTACGACGCCGAGGCTTTCATCCAGCACGAGGACACGTACGCCGTCGTGTCGCAGGACGGCTGGCTGAAGCGCCAGCGCGAGATGAAGGACCCGAAGTCCACGCGCCTGAGGGAAGGCGACGAGGTCCTCGCGGTCCTGCAGGGCTCCACGAAGGAGCCGGGTGTCCTCTTCTCAAATCACGGCACCGCGTACGTGCTGAGGCTCAACGACGTGCCGCCCTCGACGGGCCACGGCGAGCCCGTGCAGAAGCTCTTCAGGTTCGGAGACGGCGAAAGGGTCGTCGCCGCGCTCTCCCTCGACCCGCGCATCACGCGGCCCAGGAACGTCACGCTCCTCGCCGTCACGCGGCGGGGGCTCGTCTTTCGCTTCTCGGCGGATCCGCTCCGCGAGGTCACGACGCGGGCTGGCCGGCGCTTCGCGAAGCCCGCAAAGGGCGACGAGATCGCCTCCGTGTTCGTCTGCGACGAGAAGGACCTCGTGGCCCTCGCGTCCGAGAAAGGCCGCGCGATCCTCTTCCCGGCGTCCGAGGTCCCCGTCCTCGCGGGGCCGGGGAAGGGCGTCCTCGGCTTCAAGCTCGCGCCGGACGACCGCCTCGTCGGCGCGGCCCTGTTCGGCGACGACGAGAAACGCGCCCAGCTCGTCCTCGTCAACACGAAAGGCACCGAGCACGCCGTGACGAAAAGGTACGCCACGGTTTCACGTGGGGGCAAGGGCTTCGAGCTCATCAAGCGCGACCGGCTCGTGAAGGCGCTGCCGCCGGACCTCGTTCTCGTAGACTTCGAGGGGAAGGGGGGCTGATGGAGGTCGTCCTCGCCGAGAAGTACGGGTTCTGCGCCGGGGTGCGCGTGGCGGACAAGCTCGTCCGCATCGCGGCGGCGAAGGGCCAGAAGGGGGCGATCTTCGGGCAGGTCGTGCACAACGAGAGCGTCGAGAACGAGATGGCCCGGCTCGGCTTTCCCACGGTCCAGGATCTCGCCGGCGCGAGGGCGCACGAGGCGCGCATCGTCTTCTCGGCGCACGGCGTCGCGCCGTCCGTGCGCGCCGAAGCGGCGTCGCTGGGCCTCACGACCATCGACACGACGTGCAAGTTCGTGACGGACATCCACAAGGAGATCACGAAATCGCTTCAGGACGGCTGTTTCATCGCGCTCCTCGGACAGGCGGATCACCGCGAGGTCGTCGGATACACGAAGGATCTCGACCCCGCGCGCTACCGCGTCTTTTACAGGCTCGAAGAGGTGACGTCCTTCGACTGGTCGCGCGTCCCGCGCGTCAAGATCGTCTTCCAGACCACCATCAACTCCGAGTCCTTCGCGCCGCACGTCGAGGAGATCCGCCGCCGCGTCGCGGACACGCGCATCGCCGACACGATCTGTTACGCGACGAAGGAGAACCAGGACGCCCTGCGCGTCCTCTGCGACGACGCCTCCATCGACGCGATCGTCGTCATCGGCGGGAAGAACAGCAAGAACACGAAGGAGCTCGCGCGCATCGCACAGGCGAAGAAGCCGACGTTCCTGATCGGGACGGCCGCGGAGCTCGACCTCGCCAGGCTCGCCGGAATGAAGAAGATCGGCGTCTCGGCGGGAGCGTCGACGCCGGACTACGATGTCGAGGCCGTGATCGAAAGGCTCGAGGCCGCACCGTGAGCGCTCCTGAAATCGCCCCGTCGTCCTCCCAGCCGCCCGCGGCCAACGAGGGATTTGCCACGCTCGAAACGGTTTTCGAGGCTCTCGGGCGCGCGGCCATCGTCCTGGACAGCGAGTTCCGGATCCTGCGCGCCAGCTTCACCCTCGACGAGATCGCGGGCCCTGGGACGGTGGCCTCCATGCTCGGAAGGCCGATCGAGGAGCTGGTCGGCGCGAAACTGTTCGGGCCCGCCGACACGCTGCGCGAGGCCCTGACGAACGGGCGGCGGGAGGAGGGCCGTCGCGCCGTCCTGCGCTGCGGCGCGGGCAGCGCCCGGCTCGTCTCGCTGACGGCGGCCGTGATCCCGCAGCACGTCTCGAACCACTGTGATCCGCGCGCCCGGTATCTCGTCGTGGTTCGGCCCGCCGAGGACGACGACAGCCTTCTGCAGAGCATGATCGCCTCGCACGGCCTCGTGGCCCGCTCGCCGGCGATGCTGCGGATCGTCCATCTCGTCGAGTCGCTCTCCCAGAGCACCGCCACGGTCCTGATCACGGGCGAGAGCGGCACCGGCAAGGAGGTCATCGCCCGGACGCTGCACGTGAACTCGCTCCGCAGCACGGGCCCGTTCGTGGCGGTCAACTGCGGGGCCCTGGCGGGCGAACTGCTCGAAAGCGAGCTGTTCGGCCACGTGAAGGGCGCGTTCACGGGAGCGGTGAGGGACCGCGTCGGACGGCTGGAGCTGGCGCGCGGCGGCACGATCTTCCTCGACGAGATCGGGGACGTGCCGCTGCACCTGCAGGTCAAGCTCCTGCGCGTCCTGCAGGAGCGGCAGTTCGAGCGCGTCGGTGAGAGCACGCCGCGCACGATGGATGCACGGATCATCGCCGCGACGAACCAGGACCTCCTGGAGATGATCCGGGCGGGGCGTTTCCGTGAGGATCTCTACTACCGCCTGCGCGTCGTCCCGATCCACCTTCCGCCGCTGCGTGAGAGGCCGGAGGACATCGCCCTCATCGCACAGCACCTCCTCGCGCACATCGGCGGCCGCGCGGGCCGGGCGCTGCGCCTCTCGCCCGACACGCTGAACGTGCTGGAGACCTGCCCCTGGCCCGGAAACGTTCGCGAGCTCGAGAACGCGCTGGAATACTCGGTCGCGCTCTGCGCGGGTCAGACGATCCAGATCGAGGACCTCCCGCCGGAACTCCGCAGGGCGGAGTCTTCGTCTCCGTCTTCGGAGGCGTTGACGCCGCCCACTGTGTCACTGGCCGAGTCTCCCCCCCACCCCGAACGCGAGCGGATCGTGAAGGCGCTAGCGTCACATCGCTGGAACCGGCATCGCGCCGCGCAGGCCCTCGGCGTGAGCCGCAGCACGCTCTGGAGGCGCATGCGCGAGCTGGGGATCGAGTGAGCTCGCGGCGCGACTTTCTGGGTGAGCTCTGGCGCTGGACGGGAGGCGCGCTCCTTTTCGCCTCGGCGCTGATCCTGCATCGCGTCCTGCGCGCGGCCGCGCCGGCTCCGCGCGAGACGACCCTCTCGCCCGAGGCGGTCTCGCGGGCGATCGCGGAGGGCGGAGCGGAGCTGGGGGGTCTCTTCGTCACCGGCCCGCCGTCGGCGCCGACGGCTCTCTCGCTCACTTGTACGCACCTCGGCTGCCGCGTGCGGCCGGCGTCCTCCGGCGGTTTTGCCTGTCCGTGTCACGGCAGCCGCTTCGCCGTCGACGGCAAACGAACTTTTGGACCGGCCCGGGCGCCCCTTGCGCGCGCTTCTCTCGAGCGGCGTGGAGCCTCGTGGGTGACGCGGCTCTGACGGAAGCTCCGGCCGGCGGAGCGAGGTCCTCGTCCGGCGACCTCGGGCGGCTCGCCTTCGGATTCCTCGCGGTCAGCGCCCTGAGCGGTCTCGCGCTCGTCCCCTTCTTCTCGCCGGCGCACGCTCTCGAAAGCCTCGAGCGCCTCCACGGCGGCATGCCGTGGGGATTCTTCCTGCGGGCGCTTCATGCCTACTCGAGCTTCGGCCTTCTCGTGACGGCGGTGGCCCACCTCGTTCAGGTCCTCGCGCGGCGGACCGAGCGCCAGCTCTCGGCCGGCTCGTGGTGGCGTTCCGTCCTCCTTCTTCCGCTGACGCTCCTCGCGCTCCTGAGCGGCTTCGTCCTGCGAGGCGATGCGGCGGCCGCCGAGGCCCTGCCCGTCGGGAGCCGGATTGCCGAGACGGTGCCTCTCATCGGGCCGGAGCTCCAACGCCTTCTCCTCGGAGTGATACCGGGAGACCTGGGCGCGATCTCCCTCCATCACGCCGGGACGCTCACGCTCCTCCTCTGGCTCATCACGGCCGAGCACGGCCGGCGCCTCGTCCCTGACGCGCGCTCGCTGGTCCTCGCGGGCCTCGTGTCGGCGTCGCTGGCGGGGACGGTGCCCTTGCCGCTCGGTCCGCCTCCGGGCGCGTTTTCCGGCGGGGCCGCGCGGGTCCTTCTCGGCCCCTGGTATCTCCTCGGGCTGCAGGGCGCCCTTGTCGACCTGCCGGTTCCTTCGGCCTGGCTGGCTCCGCTTCTCCTCGTTCTCCTTCTCGGTTTCGTCCGGCACGCGGACCGCGCGCGCAGACTCGTCGTGGTGCTCCTCGCGGGGTGGGTTGCCGCCTACGCGGCTTTCACCGTGCGGATCCTGCTGCTCGCGAGGAACTGAACGGTACACGTCTTGCTGTTCGGAGGGCCGAGTGTTCCGAACGTTCGCTCTCGTCTCCGCGGCGCTCGCCGCCCTTCTCGGCTTCCTCGTGGCCTCGGGCCGCGAAGCGGATCGCACGCGCGGGACCGGAAGGGGTCCCGACCACGCCGGAGGACGAACCGAACGGTGCGTGAGCTGCCACGTGAAGCCGGACGAGGATCCCGGCGGCGCACATTCGAGGGCCGCTCTCGGCTGCGCGTCGTGCCATCTCGGAAATCCACTGGCGTTCGGGAAGGCGCGCGCGCACGAGGGGCTCGAGCGCGAGCCCGGCGCGCTCTCCACGGTGGCCGTGACCTGCGGCCGGGAAGGGTGTCACGCGAGAGAATCCGCGCGCGTCGCCACGTCGCCGATGACCCGCGCGAGCGGGATCGTGTCGGTCGACCGCTTCGCCTTCGGCGAGATCCCCTCTCCGGATTCCACCGAGACCGTCGCCGACATCCTCGCGGCCGCCCGCCCGACGCCTGCCGAGCTCCACCTCAGAAAGCTGTGCGCCGGCTGTCACCTCGGAGCGCGGCGCGCGAATCGCGACGATGCGATTCACGGGAACGGCTCGGGCTGCGCGGCCTGCCACGTCGCCCGGCTGGAGAAGGGCGATCCGCCGCGCGCACACCCGCCCATCGACGCCCGTGTCCCGAACGACCGCTGCTTCGCCTGCCACAGCCGGAGCGGCCGCATCAGCCTGACCTACGAAGGTCTCGCCGAAGTCGAGCCGCACCAGATTGCCGGTGGGCCGCTGCCGTGCCCGGCACCCTTGAAGCTCGCCGACGGCCGCCCCGCTTGCCGCATGGCGCCCGACGTCCATCAGGTCGCGGGGATGTCCTGCATCGACTGCCACCTGCACACGGAGCTCATGGGCGACGGGACGGCGCGAACGCACGAGGAGGAGCAGGTCGAGATCACGTGCGAGGCCTGCCACGGGCCCGTCCGCGAGGGGGGCGAGGTCGCGTGGAGCGAGGTCAAAGACGAGATCAGCTTAGAAATTCAGAAGAGAGAAAGACGAAGAGAAGAGGAAGATTTTCTTAGAAAGGGGAGTGAGGGCCGCGCGCCCGATGGAGCGGCCCGCCTCGGGCGGGCTGAGCCCCCCGACTGGACCCTTTCTAAGAAATCTTCTTCTCATGCTGCCCCGCCCGATGCACGCGTGCGCCTCGGTCGACGCGGCACTCCCCTCCTAAACCTTCTAAGAAGATCTTCTTCTTCTCTTTCTTCGTCTTCTTCCTCATCCGACTGGATTCTCGTGCGCAAGCTCGATGGCGTCGTCTTGCAGGTGAAGCAGACGCCGCGCGATGCGAACCATGCGCGGAAGGGGCACGAGCGCCTGTCGTGCAGCGCCTGCCACACGGCGTGGGCGCCGAGGTGCGACACGTGCCACACGAGCTTCGACGCGGCGCGCACGCAGTGGGACTTCGCGGCGGGGAAGCCGACGGCCGGCGCGTGGACGGAGCGCTCGGAGGGCTTTTCGTGGGGACCGCCGCTCCTGGGCGTCCGCGCGGACGGAAGGATCGTTCCCGCGGCCCCGGGGATGATCCTCGACATAGAAAGGACGGCGGCGGGCGGCGGGAAGACATCGCGCCGGCTGCTCGCGCCGATGGAGCCGCATGCGACGGGGAAGAAGGCCCGCACCTGCGAGAGCTGCCACCGGTCCCCGGCCGCGCCGGAATTCGAGGCGGGCACGCGGACCGGATTCCGCGGCCTCGACGCAGCCGAGCGGAGGCGCGTGGCGGCCGCCCGGGTCGAGCCCCGCTAGACCCTCGCGACATGGTGTTTCACGCCCGCGCCGCGGCCTGAAACATTTCATCCCGCGAAGAGACGTTTCGTTTCAAGAAATCGCGCTTTCGGCCGCTTTGCGCATGGCTCAGTTCTTGAAGTGGCGCTCCCGAGGAGAAGTACATGACGGCCACGCGGCGCGAGTTCATTCAGATCAGCGGCGCGGGCTTCGGAGCCGCCGTCGCCGGATCCGGCCTCGTGACGAAGTGGTGGGGGTTCGACGCCGACGTCGTCCACGACCCCGGCACGGACGGCGACACCGTTGTCCCGACGTTCTGCGAGCTGTGCTTCTGGAAGTGCGGCGTCCTCGCACACGTGAAAAGCGGCCGCGTCACGAAGATCGTCGGCAATCCCGAGCACCCTCTTTCGAAGGGGCGGCTCTGCCCGCGCGGCACCGGAGGGATGGGCCTCCTGTACGACCCGGACCGGCTGAAGACGCCGCTGCTGCGCAAGACGGGGAAGAGGGGCGACCAGACATTCGAGGAGGTCTCCTGGGAGAAGGCGCTCGACTTCACGGCCGAGAAACTCCTGAAGATCAAGAGGGAGTTCGGGCCGGACAAAGTCGCGCTCTTCTCGCACGGCTACGGCGGCTCGTTTTTCAAGCACCTCCTCTTCGCTTATGGATCGGGCAACGTCACGGCTCCGTCCTACGGGCAGTGCCGCGGCCCGCGCGAGGTCGGCTTCCAGCTGACGTTCGGATCGCCGGTCGGTTCACCCGAGGTCCTCGACATCGGCAACAGCCGCTGCCTGACGCTGATGGGCTCGCACCTCGGCGAGAACATGCACAACACGCAGGTCCAGGACTTCGCGCGCGCGATCGCGAAGGGGGCGACCGTCATCGTCGTCGACCCGCGCTTCTCGACCGCCGCGGGCAAGGCGCGGTACTGGCTTCCCATCAAGCCCGGAACCGACCTCGCTCTCCTCCTCGCCTGGATGCACGTCATCGTGGCCGAGGGGCTCTACGACCGCGACTACGTCGAGAAATACACGACTGGCTTCGACGAGCTCAAGAAACACGTCGAAGGCAGAACTCCGGAGTGGGCGTTCACGGAGACCGGCATCGCTCCCGAAACGATCATCGAGACGGCCCGCGTCATCGCGGGCGCGCGCCCCGCTTCGCTCGTCCACCCCGGCCGCCACACGACCTGGTACGGCGACGACACGCAGCGCTCGCGGGCGGTCGCCATCCTCAACGCGCTCCTCGGCTCCTGGGGCAGGCGCGGGGGCTTCTTCATTCCGGCCTCGATGCCGCTTCCGAAGTATCCCGTCCCCGACTATCCCGAGACGCCGAAGACCACGCAGGACCACCCCGACGGCGTCGTCTACCCCTTCGCCGACGAGGTCCTTTCGCACGGCATCTGCGACGCCACGACCCCCGGCCGCTTCGCCGCGAAAGGAGGCCCCGTCAAGGGCTGGATGGTCTACGGGACGAACCTCCTGCAGGCGCTTCCCCAGCGTCCGCGCGTCATCGAGTCCATCCAGAATCTGGACCTGCTCGTCGCGATCGACGTCCTCCCGGCGGAAATCACCGGCTATGCGGACGTCGTTCTTCCGGAGGCGACGTACCTCGAGCGCTGGGACGACGTGGGATCGACCCCTTGGTCGGAGCCGTTCCTGTCGATCCGTCAGCCGGCGGTTCCGCCGCTGTACGAAAGCAAGCCCGGCTGGTGGATCGCGAAGGAGCTCGCGAATCGCATGGACCTTGGGCGCTACTTCCCCTGGAACGATCCCGAGGCGATGGTCAAAGAGCGCGTGACGAAGGGCGGGTACGACTTCGCCCTCCTCAAGCGGACGGGCGTCCTCAAGGGCAAGGCCGTGCCAATCACGATCGAGGACGGCCTCGAGCTCGGCTTCAAGACGCCGTCGAGGAAAATCGAGATCTACTCGAAGCAGATGGCGGACGCGGGTCTCCCGCCGCTCCCCGACTACACCCGGCATTCGCAGCCCGCCGACGGGCAGTTCCGTCTCCTCTTCGGGCGGACGCCGACGCACACGTTCGGCCGCACGACGAACAACCGCCTCCTCTCCGAGGTCTACTCGGAAAACGACGTCTGGCTGACCGCGACCCTGGCGACGGAACGGGGGTTGATCGACGGCGAGAACGTCGTCCTCGTGAACGAGGACGGCGAGAGATCCGCACCCGCGCGCGTGAAGGCCACCGCC
>JBGPDK010000003.1:0-58837 GCA_041482235.1 Thermoanaerobaculia bacterium
GGCCGTCCGCATGGCGCGGCGACGCCACGTATTGGATTCCGAACCGCCCGAGGTCCCAGCCGATCGTCCCGAGGACGTTGACGTCGGCGCTGCAGGCGTTGCAGTCGCCCGCGCTCACGACGCGCAGTTTCAGCGACCGCCCGAAGAGGCTCCGGAGCTTCTCGTCAAGCGCTTCCGCGAGGGGAAGCGGCTCCCCCCGGAGCACGAGGTCCTCCCGCCGGCGTGTCGCGAGCCGGTAGTCCCGCGTGAATGCGATCGCCCCCTCCGGGCAGGCGGTGACGCACTCGACGCAGAAGAGACACCGGCCGAGGTCGAGAGCCAACGAGCCGTCCCCGGGGATGGCGTCGGTCGGACAGACGTCGGCGCACGACCGGCACCCGTCCGGGCACTTCGAGGGGTCGAGGGCGGGCAGCCCGCGAAACCGCTCCGGCATCGGCGGCGGGTCACCCGCCGGGTACGCCGTCGTGCGGTGCCCCTGGTGCGCGCGCGCGAGGAACGCTTTCAGCATGAGTTCTCTCTCACAGGTCGTGGCCGCAATAGGACAGGTTGAAGCTCTTGTTGCAGAGAGGAAAGTCGGAGATCTGGCCGTCGCGGAGGGCGAGCGCGAGAGCGAACCAGTTGTGGAAGGACGGATCGATGATCTTGTACCGGGAAAAGCGTCCCGCCGCGTCCGTCATCGCGACGTGGCAGATCTCCCCGCGCCAACCTTCGGTCAGCGAGACGACGAGCGAGTCCGGCCTCAGCGCCCCGGCCACGGCGCGCGTCCCGCTCGCCGGCAGCCCGTCGAGCTGGCTCAGGATGAACGAGATCGACTGCTGGATCTCGAGCCAGCGGACGTACGCGCGGGAGTTGACGTCGCCGTGATGCGCGGTCACGACGGGAAGGTGGACGAAGCGGTAGATGCCCGCGGGGAAGTCGTGCCTCACGTCCCGCTGAATCCCGCACGCTCGCGCCGTGGGGCCGACGAGCCCGAGGGCCTCCGCGTCATCGGGGCTGACGATGCCGGTGCCCTCGAACCGCTCCCTCACGCTCGGCGTCTCCCAGAGCAGCTCGACCGCTTCCGTCACATCGGTCCGCGCGACGGTGAGGCGCGATCTCAGATCGCGGACCTGGGTGGGCGAGAGATCGAATCCGACGCCGCCGGGCCGGATGAGCCCGCGCCCGAAGCGCGAGCCGCAAAGCTCCGCCGTCATGTTCAGGAAGTCTCCGCGCAGCCGCCCGCAGTAGGACGCCGTCGGGAGATAGGCGATGTCGCCGGCGAGCGCTCCGAGGTCGCCGACGTGGTTCGCAAGGCGCTCGAGCTCCAGCGCGATGCCGCGGACGGCGTGGGCGTGCGCGGAGACCACGGCGCCGGAGAGGGCCTCGACCGCCTGGCCGTATGCCATTGCATGGCCGATCGTCGTATCGCCCGCGGCGGTCTCCACGTAGGGCAGCGTCCGCTTCGTCGGCCCTCCCATGAGAGCCCGCTCGATGCCGCGATGCTGGTAGCCGAGCGCGATCTCGAGGTGAAAGACCTGCTCGCCGTGGCACTGGAACCGGAAATGCCCGGGCTCGATCACGCCGGCGTGGACCGGGCCGACCGCGACCTCGTGGACCTCGTCCCCTTCGACCCTGAAGAAATCCGTCCCCCCGGGCGGAATCGCCGCGTCCTTCGATCGGCCCCAGGCGTCGTGGCCCTCCCGATACGAGTGATGAAACCGGACCGGCTTCAACCACGGATGGCCCTCGAACCCCACGCCGTACTGCTCGGCGATCTCGCGCTCGAAGAGCTGCGCCTGTGGGACCTCGGGAGCGACCGACTCGAACATCGTTCCGTCGGAGATCGTGCGCGCGACGTGAAGCCGCCCGTTCGCGTCGTCCGCGAGCACCGCCGTGAGCGGGACGCCTTCGACCCTTTCATCGGTCGAGCCGAAGTAGGCCGCGAGGCGCTGTCCCTTGTCGCGGACGCCATGGACGAGCCACTCGCGGAATCCTGAAGCTGGAAACCACGGCACATCCCGGAGTGAGAGGGCGCGAGAGTTCCGCGCCGTGGCCGCAATCCCTGCCGTCCCCGTCACGAGGCGCCCTCCAGTGCCTTCGCGGCCGCGAGGACCAGGTCGTAAACGTCGCCCGGGATCCACACGCCCATGATCACGACCATGGCGAGAGCGGCCAGCATCGGCGCGGTCTTCCAGAAGCTGTCGCGAAAGTCGGTCGTTCCGCCTGCCGGGGAGATCGGCCCCTGGACGACCGCGAGGACCGTCGAGCCCATGCCGATGAAGATGACGGCGAGGAAGACGAGGAAGAGGGCCGCCGTGACGAAGAGGCGCCCCGTCATGACGCCCGTGAGGATCGTGAATTCGCTGATGAACGGCCCGAACGGCGGCGAGCCCGTGATCGCGAGGAAGCCGGCGAGGAAGAGAGCGCCGGACAGCGGGACGCGGCGAAGCGCGCCGCTCACGCTGTCGATCGTCTTGCTCCCGTACGCGCGGTGGATATTTCCCGCGGAGAGGAAGAGGACGACCTTCGTCAGGGAGTTGTTGATGACGTGCAGGAGCGCGCCGAGCACCGCGACGCCGCCGGCGCCGATGCCCAGGACCAGGATTCCCATGTGCTCGACGCTGGAGTACGCGAGCATCCGCTTGAAGTCGCGTTGCCCGACCATGAACGCCGCCGCGACCGCCATGGAGAGAAGCCCCAGAGCGAGAAAGAGCTCGCGCGCGAACGCCCCTTCTCCGGCCGCTTGCATCACCCGGTAGACCCTGAGGAGCGCGAGGAACGCGCAGTTCGTCATTCCGCCGGCGAGGAGCGCCCCGATGATCCCCGGGGCCTCACCGTAGGCGTCGGGCTTCCAGGTATGCATCGGCGCGAGCCCCATCTTCGTCCCGTAGCCGACGAGGAGGAGGACGAAACCCGCCCTGAGCCATGGCCTGGACAGCCCGTCCGCGTGCTCCAGCAGGGCCCCGAAGAGGAGGCTCTCGTCCCCGGAGGCGCCGTGGAGCGCGGCGTACGCCACGAAGAGCGAGCCGAGGAGCGCGAGCGCGATCCCGACCGACCCGATCATGAGGTACTTCCACGCCGCCTCGAGCGAGCGGGCGTTCTGGTTGAAGTAGATGAGGATGGCCGTCGAGAGCGTCGCCCCCTCGACGGCGACCCAGACGACCGCCAGGTGCTGCGCCACGCTGATCGCCGTCGTCATCGAAAGGAACGTGAGGAGGCAGACGCAGAAGATGCGGTTCGTCCGTTCCTTCCGGATCCGCAGGTACTCGACGCCGTAGAGCGCGCAGAGCGTGAAGAGGACGGACACCACGTCGAGAATCAGATGTCCGAGCGCGTCGACGGCGAACCAGCCTCCGAGCGTCGCGTCGCCGGACCGCACGGTGAGCGAGCCGATCAGGTGAAGAACGGCCGCACCGGCGACGATCAGGGGAGCCGCCCTCTCCGAGCGCGTCACGAACACCGCGAGAGCGGCGAGGAGCGGCAGGACGATGAGAGCGAGAAGCAGCATCCCGTCAGTCCCTGAGCTCCGAGAGCCGCTCCGTGTCGAGCGAGCCGAACTCCCGCTGGATGTGGTTCATGACGATTCCCATGACGAAGATCCCGACGAGGAGGTCGAGGAGGACGCCCACCTCCACGAGCGCCGGCATGGCCTCGTGGAGAAGCTGCGCGAAGACGAAGATCCCGTTCTCGAGGATCAGGTAGCCCGTGACCTGGGAGATGGCCTTGCGGCGGGTCGTCAGGAGGAGAAATCCGGCGAAGAGCGTCGCGAGCGCCACCGGTACCACGAGGAGGTCCCGGTGTGTCGGCAGGAGCGGAAGCCGGCTCGCAAAGAGCGTCGTGGCTCCCGTCCCGACGGCGCAGAGAAGAACGGAGGGAACGAGTCCCAAATAGGGCTCCACTTCGTGCTGGATGTGCACCTCGCGGAGGGCCCGATACAGCATGCCTGGAATCACGAAGGTCTTGACCACCCCCGCCACGATCACGAGGCCGAGGAGACGCAGGGACGGTGCCGGGGTGAAGAGCAGCGGGAACACGCTCACGAAAAGGCCCTGCAGGGCGGCGGCACGGATGCACGCCTTCAGGTTCGAGGTGCCGAGGGCGAGGAAGTTCATCGTGACGGCGAGGATCAGGGCGGTCGCAGCGGCTTCTCGCATCGCCTACCTGACGAGGAGAACCACGGCGAAGCCCGCGAGAAGCGTCGCGGTGACCAGGAGCTGGGGGACACGAACGAGCCGGAGCCGCGCCATGCTCGACTCGACGAGCCCGACGACCACACCGACTCCGAGGAGGCCGCCCGCGAAGAGGGCGAGGTCGAAGGCGCCTCCTCCCGAGCGGGCCGGAATCAGGAGCGTCACGAGCAGCGCCGCGAACACGGTGAGCTTGAGGGCGACGCCGTAGAGGATGAAGGCGAGCGCCGGTCCGGCGTGATCGAGGACCATCGCCTCGTGGATCATCGTGAGCTCGAGATGGGTGTTCGGGTCGTCGAACGGCACACGCGCGTTCTCGGCGAGGAGGACGATGAACCAGCTCGCCAGGATGAGGACGATCGATGCGCTCGCCTTCTGCCAGGCTCCCGCGGCGCGGATGTCGAGCATGTGCGTCAGCGACAGGGAGCCCGACAGGCGCGTGAGCGCGAGCATTCCGAAGAGGAGTGCCGGCTCCGCGAGGGCCGCGAACGTCGTTTCGCGCGCCGCGCCCATCCCCTCGAAGGGCGAGCCCGTGTCCATGGCCGCCGCGGCGACGAAGAATCGCGCGAGCGCGAAGACGGAGACGAAGAGGAGCATGTCTCCCGTGAACGAGAGGGACGCGGGCCGGCCTCCGAGGGGCAACAGGAGCGCGGCGACGATCGGCGCCACGGCGGAAAGGACCGGCCCGGCGAGAAACACCCACGTCGTCGTGCGGCTGACGACGAACCCCTTGCGGAGGAGCTTCGCGAGGTCGTAATAGGCCTGAAGCACCGGCGGCCCCGCGCGCCCCGCCACGAAGGCCTTCGTCTTGCCGATCACGCCGGGGAGGAGCGGCGCGAACGCGAGCACGACGAGGAGGTTCGCGATCGAATTCACCACGACCAGCTCCACGCGAGGAGAAGCACCAGCGTGACGACGATGTACAGGATGTAGGCCTGGATGCGGCCGGCCTGGATGACGTGCAGCAGGCCGAGGAGCGACTTCCCGCGCGAAAGACCCGGCAGCACGAAACGGTCGAGCGCCGGATCGGGCGTATGAGTTTCGAAGCGCTGGCCCGCCGCGGGGAATGGGCCCTTCAGGCGCGGCCTGTGCTCGTCCGGCAGCACGGCCCAGCGAAACATCCCCACCAGCATCTCGGCGAACGACGAGGCCGTGTACTGAATCCGTGGGCCGCTCAAGGAGTATCCGCAGTCCCAGGTCGTCGTCAGCGCGGCCTTGCGCGTCAAGACCACGGCGACGATGCCGGCCGCCGTGATGACGCCGAGCAGGAAGAGCGGCATCCCGCCGAGGGCGCCGAGGTCGGCGTTCGCGATCGGTGAGGCGCGCGTACCGAGGAGGGCCTCCCCCGCGCGACGGCTGATGCCGGCCGCTCCCGTCGGCCAGAGACCTATCACGGCACAGGCCAGGGCGAGGGAACCCATCGAAAAACGCATCGATCGGCTCGCGTCGCCGGCGCCGTGCTTCCCGTCGGGACGCCGCGGCCTCCCGAGGAACACGGCGGAAAAAGCCTTTACGAAACACGCGACGGCCAGCGCTCCGATGAACGCGAGCGCCGGCGCGCCGGCGGCGGCGCCGAGCATCTCCACGCCTCCGCTCTCGTGCGTGAGCGCGCGGAAGCTCGCGAGAGCGATCAGCCACTCGCTCACGAAGCCGTTCAGGGGAGGCAGGCCGCAGATCGCAACGGCGCCGACCAGGAAGGCGGCTCCCGTGAAGCGCATGCGCCGGAAGAGGCCGCCGAGCGCGTCGATCTCCCTGGTCCCGGTGGCATGGATCACGGCCCCGGCCGAATAGAAGAGGAGCGACTTGAACGCGGCGTGGTTCCAGACGTGAAGCAGGCCGCCGGCGAACCCCAGCACGGCCCAGTCGAGCCGGTGCTGCGCCATCCCCAGGGCGCCGACGCCGAGCCCGATCAGGATGATGCCGATGTTCTCGATGCTGTGGTACGCGAGGAGGCGCTTGAGGTCGTGCTGAGCGAGCGCCATGACGACGCCGAGCACGCCGGACGTGATCCCGAGGGCCACGAGAGCGAGGCCGAGCCACGTCGGATACGCCGGCAGCATCGAGAGCAGGCGAACGAGCCCGTAGATCCCCAGCTTCAGGACGATGCCCGACAGCAGGGCCGAGACGTGACCCGGGGCCGCCGCATGCGCGTCCGGGAGCCAGATGTGAAACGGGATCATTCCCGCCTTGAAGCCGAAGCCGGCGAGCGCGAGAAGGAGGATCGGCCGGAGCAGCGGGGATGCGCCCAGGGCGTCCGAGGGCGCGAGAAGCCACCCGCCGGTCGCGTCGCGGAGCAGCGCGAACATCGCGAACAGGACCAACGTGCCCGCGTGGGCCGACACGAGGTAGATCCAACCCGCGCGGAGCGCTCCGGCGTCGTCCTGGTCGGTCGTGACGAGGAAGAACGCCGCGAGGGAGACGATCTCCCAGCCGACGAGGAAGGACCAGGCATCGCCGGCGACCAGCACGAGAGCGAGACCGGCCGTCGCGACGCCGTAGAAACAGCGGAGCTTGCGGCCGTTTTTCGGATGGTGCTCCTCCGCCCAGTAGCCCTCGCCGTAGATCGAGCCGAGGCCGGACACGACGAAGACCGGCACGAGGAAGAACGCCGAGAGGCGGTCCAGCGCGAAGGTCGCCGTGCCCGGAGGCCACGACCAGGTCAAACGAACGGTCACGGCGTCGCCGGCGAGCGCCAGGGCCGCCGCGGCGGCGCCCGCGGCGCATCCGAGCACGTGGAGCACGGTCGCGACCCGCTGCGCCGCCGCGCTGCCCGGCGGGAGCAGCAGGCCGGGGAGCCCGCTGAACCCGACGAGCAGCGCCGCGGCGGCCAGAAGGTCGAGCGCCGTCATGGCGCGGCCTGCTCGATGCTCCGTGCGACGTCGATCAGGCGGGCGGCGGATTCGCGGCCTCGGATCGCGCCTCGGAACGCCGGGTTGCGAAGGAGATAGGCGACCTTGGCGAGCATCTGGAGATGGACGCGCGTCGTCGGGCTGACGAGGAAGAACAGCGCGAAGACCGGTTGACCGTCCGGCGCGCCGAAATCGACCGGCTGTCGAAGAAAGCAGAGGGTGAGGGACGGCTCGTCCAGGGAGAGGGCGATCGGATTCCTCACGTGGGGGATCGCGATCCCGTCGCCGACCGGCACGACCGCCGCGGCATCGCGGGCGAGGAGGAGATCGAGCAGGGTCTCCCGGTCTCCTTCGTCGTCGAGCTTGAGCAGGGCGATGATCGAGCGGAGGGCTTCCTCGCGGGTGCTGCCGCCGACCTCGTGGAAGACACCGCCACGTTCGAGGCTCTCGGCGATCGACGGGACGCGCTCGTCCTCCTCCTCACCGTGGAACAACCCGGGGTCTATGGAGAGCTTTCTCACCGTGGCCCACTCGAGGAGCTCGCTTCGGTTGATGCGGTACTGGTCGTTGATTCGATGCGCCGGCAGGTCGCGGGATTCGATCCACTCGTACACCTTCGCCTCGGGGGCGTTCAGGAGCGTCGCTGCTTCCCGGACCGTCACGCGCATGTCTGGAGCTTCCCGTCAATACCTCGGCACGGTCGGGTCGATCTCCACGGCCCAACGGTCGATGCCGCCCGTCAGGTTCCAGACTTTGCGAAAGCCCGCGGCCATCAGGAATTCCACCGCCTTCGCGCTGCGAACTCCGGTGCGGCAGTGGACCACGATGGCGTCGGCCGTGGAGAGCTTGTTCACGTTCGCGGGAAGGGTTCCGAGCGGGATCTTGAGCGAGCCCGGAAGGTGTGAGATCGCGAACTCCTGCGGCTCGCGCACGTCCACCAGGACGAACGCGTCGCCCTTGTCCATCTTCGCCTTCAGGTCCTGCACGGTGATCGCGGGTACGCCCATCTCTCGCTTCTCCTCTTCCTTCGCCCGAGGGATACCACAGAACTCCTCGTAATCGATGAGCCGCGTCACCGAGGGATTCGGGCCGCAGACCACGCAGTCGGGGTCCTTGCGCAGCCTGAGCTGGCGGAAGCTCATGCCGAGCGCGTCCACGAGGAGCAGCCGTCCGACGAGCGATTCGCCCGCTCCGAGGATGAGCTTGATCGTCTCCGTCGCCTGAATCACGCCGAGGAGGCCCGGCAGGATGCCGAGCACGCCGCCTTCGGCGCAGGACGGAACGAGCCCCGGCGGAGGCGGCTCCTGATACAGGCAGCGGTAGCACGGGCCCTTCGCCGCCCAGAAGACCGACGCCTGCCCCTCGAAGCGGTAGATCGAGGCGTAGACGTTCGGCTTCCCGAGGAGGACGCACGCGTCGTTCACGAGGTAGCGCGTCGGGAAGTTGTCGGTGCCGTCGGCGATCACGTCGTAGTCGCGGAAGAGGTCGAGCGCGTTGTCCGACGAGAGGCGCAGTTCGTGCGGGACGAACTTCACGTTCGGGTTGACGTCGCTCAGCCGTTCGGCCGCGGACTCGAGCTTCTTTCGCCCGACGTCCTTCGTGCCGTGCAGGATCTGCCGCTGCAGGTTCGAAGAGTCCACGACGTCGAAGTCCACGAGGCCGAGCGTGCCGACGCCCGCCGCCGCAAGGTAGAGCGCGAGGGGCGATCCGAGCCCGCCCGCTCCCACACACAGCACGCGCGCCGCCTTCAGCTTCTTCTGACCGTCGAGGCCGACCTCCGGCATGATGAGGTGGCGCGCATAGCGCTGGACCTCCTCGCGGGTGAGGTCGCCGGCCGGCGGGGAGGTCGCGCTCGGGTTCATGGGATCTCCTTCCAGAAAAAGTTCAGGCAGACCGGGGAGGGGTCCTTCAGGACGAAACGGCGAACGCGTTCCCCAGGTCTGCGATGAGGTCGGCGGCATCCTCGATGCCCACGGCCAACCGGACCAGATTATCGAAGATGCCGATCGCCCGGCGCTCTTCGGTGGTCAGCTCATAGAAGGACATCAGGGCCGGCTGCTCGATGAGGCTCTCGACGCCCCCCAGCGACGGCGCGATGATGGGCAGCGTCGTGGCGTCGATGAAGCGGGAGGCCGCGTCGAGGTCCCCTTTCACGAGGAAGCTCACAACGCCGCCGAAGCCCGACATCTGGCGGGCGGCGGCCTCGTGGTCGGGGTGGCTCGGCAGGCCGGGATAGAAGACGCGCTCCACGCGGGGATGCGCCTCGAGCCAGGTCGCGACGCGGAGAGCCGTCTCGTTCTGACGACGGACGCGCAGATCCAGGGTCTTGACTCCGCGCAGGAGAAGGTACGCCGCGTGCGGATCGAGAACGCCGCCGAGGACTCCGCGGAGGTCGCGCAGGCCGGAGACGAGGGACGCCTTCCCCGAGAGCGAGCCGGCGAGGAGGTCGTTGTGGCCGCCGAGGTACTTCGTGGCCGAGTGGAGGACGAGATTCACGCCGAACTCCAGCGGCCGCTGGTTGACGGGCGTCGCGAACGTCGAATCGATGAGGATCTTCACGCCCGGATGCCGGTCGCGGATCGCGACGAGGCGCGGCAGGTCCGCCACGCGCAGGTACGGGTTCGTGGGCGACTCGGCGAGGATGAGGCGCGTCTTCCCCGGCCGGATCGCGGCTTCGAGCGCTTCGTAGTCGCCCGGCTCGACGAAGGTATTCTCGATTCCATACCGTGGAAGCGTCCGGGCCACGAACTGCCGCGTCCTTCGGTAACAGTCCGATGTCATCACGACGTGCTGACCGCTCTTCAGCAGGGCGAGAAGCGCGGTCGTGGCCGCCGCCATCCCGCTCGAGAAGAGGACGCAATCCTCGGCTCCGTCCAGCTCCGCGATCTTCCTCTCCGCCGTCCGGACTGTCGGGTTGCCGTACCGGCCGTATTCCTCGCGCTGGATCCGGCCCTCGAAGTGGTCGCGGATCTCCGCGGTGTCGTCGAAGGCGTAGGTGGCCGTGCAGACGATCGGTTGCGCGACGGCGTCGAACGCCTTCTTCCGCCCTTCGCCGCCGCGCGCGGCGCGCGTTCCGGGACCGGGCGGCGAGGTCATCGCGCCCCGCCCGCGATGGCGGGAACAATGGAGACCGAGTCACCGTCCCCGACGGGCGTTTTCAGGCCGTCGAGGAAGCGGATGTCCTCGTCGTTGACGTAGATGTTCACGAAGGCCCGGAGCGTGAGGTCCTCGTTCAGGAGATGCGACCTCAGTCCCGGATATTCCTCGAAGAGGCGCTCCAGGACGGACGAAACCTGCGCCGCCTCGACGCGGATCTCGGCGCGGTCGCCCGTGAACCGCCGCAGGGGAGTGGGGATTCGGACGGGAACGGGCATCAATTCTCTCCTTCTCTCCAAAGCGTCGTGACGTACTCGTCCGAAAAGTCCGAGCTTTCGATCGTCACGGGCTCGAACGGAAGTTCCGGGCCGTAGATCTCCCACGCCCCGATGTCCCGCGCATGGCCTTTCTGCACCGAGACGATGACGGTCAGGAGCCCCTCCCAGGCGTGCGTCCTGTCCGTGTCGGAAGGGCGCGCGGGATGGTCCGGATGACTGTGCCAGAAGCCAAGAAGGCGGAGGCCCTGCGAGTCGGCCTCGCGCTCGGCGCGCAGGTAGTCCCCCGGAGAGACCTCGAACCTCACGCGCGGACTGCCTTTCTCCGTGTTGGGGAGAAGAAGCGTGACGCGCACATGGTCTCTCTCGCCCAGGAGCGCGCCGCAGCCCTCGTACGGATACGCGGCCGACGCCGCGCGGGCGATGTCCTCGAGGACGGCGCGATCGAAGCGAATGGCGCTCACAGCCCGAGGTGCCGCGCAACCTCTTCCGGGCTCGCGAGGAGCGCTCCGGCCTGCCGCTTCTTCACGCGATTGTCGGGGCCCGTGACGAGGAAGTAGGGCACGCCGCGGATGCTCATCTTCCTGGCCCACGCACCCGAGCTGTCGACGAGGACCTCGCGTACGATCCTGCGGGCCATCTCCGCGCATTTAGGCATCGCATCCATGCCCACGACGAACGTGGTCTCGATGCCGCGTTCCTTCACGAGGTCGGCGAGCGCGCGATCGCCCGGGAGCGACTCCTTGCACGGGCCGCACCACGGCGCGACGTAGATGATGAGGCAGCCCTTCGCGCCGGCGCACTGCCCGGCGGGAGCATCGCCCGCCGGAGTTCCGTCCGCGGCAAGGCGCGGCAGCGAGGCTGCCCCGAGCCTGGTCGGCGCGCGCATCAGCAGCCAGGCTGCGGCCGCGAGGGCGACGAGCCCGAGGAGCACCGTTCGCCCCGGCGGACCCATCGGGGCTGCGGGGCGTCCCGTGTCGAAGCGCGACGGCGGTGCGGGCCGCGGTGTGGGGGCGTATCCGGGCGGGGGTGACTGGGTTCCCATGCCGCTCATTCTCACCCGGGGGCGCGATCATTCCCTAGAATGTCCGGGAGAGCGTCATGGAAGAAGGTCGAAACTCCCTCCGCGTCCTCACCTTCGCGCCGAAGCCGGGCGATGCGCCGCGCGTGGGCGCTCTCGCGGCGAACGGGCGGATCGTCGATCTGGGAGCGGCCGCCTCGAAGGCGAAAACGAAGCTCTCCTTCGACTCCGCGCGGATGGTCTCGCTCATCGCCGCCGGCGAACCGGCGCTCGCCGAGGTGCGAGCCCTCCTCCTGTCGGCTCCACTGGACGGCCCCCGCGCCGAGGACGTGAGGCTTCTCGCCCCGATTCCCGACCCCGTGAGAAACGTCTACGCCGTCGGGTGGAACTACCTGGACCACTTCGAGGAGGGGAAGGGACTTCGCGACGCGAGCCAGACGCTGCCGGAGCACCCCGTGTTCTTCACGAAAGCCACGCACGCCGTGAACGGCCCCTATGACCCGATCCCTTACGACCCGAGGGTCTCGACGAGCATCGACTGGGAATGCGAGCTGGCCGTCATCATCGGGCGGCGCGGGCGCAACATCCCCGAAGAGAAGGCGCTGGAATTCATCTTCGGATTCTCCGTGATCAACGACACGACGGCGCGCGACCTCCAGCAGAAGCAGCACGGGGGGCAGTGGTTCAAGGGGAAAAGCCTCGACGGGCACGGCCCGATGGGGCCGTGGATCGTGACGGCCGCCGGGTTCGACTACGACAACCAGCACCTCGTGACACGCGTCAACGGCGTCGTGAAGCAGGACGCGAGCACGCGCCAGATGTACTTCAAGGTGCCCCGCATCGTGTCCGAGCTTTCTCTCGGCCTCACGCTCGAGCCGGGCGACATCATCGCGACGGGAACGCCGCCCGGCATCGGCTACGCGCGCAAGCCGCCGGAGTTCCTGAAGCCCGGTGACGTCATGGAGACCGAGATCGCCGGGATCGGGCTACTCCGAAACGAGATCGTGGCCTCTTGACGGCGGCGCGCCTGCGAGATGAAGCATCTGCCTCAGGGAATTTCCGGGGGTCTCCTGCGTTATGCTGCTGCTGATGAGTCGCTCCGGGCCCTCCGTTTTCATCCGCCTTTCGGCCGCCGCGTTCGCGGTTGTGCTCCTTTCGGTCCCGGCTCTCGCGGCTCTCCGGCCCGTGAATACGGCTTCGTGCTGCCGGCCGGCGGGAGCGCCGATGGGATGCTGCGTGGGCGGAAACGTTCCGGACTCCTCCGCGAATTGCTGCCGCCCGTCCGCGCCCGAGGAGGCCGCGCCTTCGCTTCAATCGTCCGCCCCGGCCCACGCGGCGCCTCCCGCGATCCTCCTTGACCAGCCGCTTCCGCCTCTCGCGGCCTCCACCGCGGGGCCGGCGCGCCGCGTCGCGCCGCGCGCCCGATCGGCTCCTCTCTTTCTCCTTTTCGCGGTCTTTCTGGTCTGATCCCTCGTCGAACAGTTCTCCCGCCGCCCGAAAGGGCGGCTCCGTGAGGCATTTCGACGAGGTGATCAATGCTGGCGAGAGAAGAAGAAAAGAGAAGATTTCTTAGAGGGTCCCGAGCTGCCGTTGGACTTGTGCTTTTCCTTTGGTGTCTTGGTTCGGCGAGCGCCCGTGGAGGAGAGACCTCCCCGGGTTCGGCCGCCGCCGAGGTCGAGGCGCTCGTGGCCGAGGCGCTCGCGAAGAACCCGGATCTCGCCGCGGCGCGCCAGGAGGCCGCCGCCGCCCGTGCGGGCGTCGCTCCGGCGGGCGCGCTGCCGGACCCGATGTTGAGCGTCACCTACGAGAACGACGGAACGAGCCTGTCTCTGGGCGTCGAGCCGATGACGCGGCTCTCCTTCATGGCTCAACAGGCGTTCCCGTTTCCGGGAAAGCTCGCGCTCGCCGAGAAGGTCGCGAGCGCCGATGCGGGGCGCGGCGCCACGCGGCCCGAACGCGTGGCCCTGACGCTGGAAGCCGCCGTGCGGCGCGCCTACGCCGATCTCCTCGAGGCACGCGAGGACCTGAGACTCGTGGACGAGCAGATCGCGACCTGGCGCGACATCGAGGAGGACGTCCGCGTCCGCTATTCGGCGGGGCTGGGAACGCAGCAGGACGTCCTTCGCGCCCAGGGCGAGAGGACGCGCCTCCTCCAGCAGCGGCGCCGCGACGAGGCTGCAGAGAAGACCGCCGTGAGCGCCCTGAACCAGCTTCTGTACCGAACCGCGCAGAGCCCCCTTCCGACGAAAAAGGAGCTGACTCCGGGTGCTCTCCCCGGCGTCCCCGCGGGGCGCGAGGTCGTCGAGGAGGCGCTGAAGGCCACGCCCGAGCTGAAAGACGCGGCGCTCGCGGTGGACCGCGCGAAGCTGTCGGTGGATCTGGCGAGGCACAATCTCAAGCCCGACTTCGTGGCTTCGGCCGCCTACATGAACCGCGGAGGGCTTCCTCTCATGTGGTCCGCCGGCGTCGGCGTGTCGATCCCGCTCTGGGCCGGAAAGAAGCAGAGGCCGCTGATCGTCGAAGCCGAGGCGCTCGGGGAGGCGGCCTCGGCGACCGAAGCCTCGCTGCGCCGCCAGGTGGAGGCACGAACCGAGGAAAGGTTGATCCGCCTCGAGCAGATTGCGGACGAGGCGAAGCTCGACGCCGAAGGCGTGCTCGTGCAGGACAGGCTGTCCGTCGACTCGGCTCTCGCGAGCTATCGTACCGGCTCGGTACCCTTCGTCACCGTGCTGGAGGCGCTCGGCACGTACTTCATCGACCGCCGCGCTGCGGTCTCGCGCCTCGCCGGGTTCATTCGCGCCGAGGCCGACCTTCGGGAGTTCTCCCTGGACCGCTCCGGGTCCGCCGCGATGGCGTCTTCCCGCAGCCCCTCCTTCAGCGCCGCCGCATCCAGAATGTAGGAAGGACGGACATGAAAGCACCGCGTCTCGCCCGAGTCCTCCTCGCCTTTGCCGTGGCTGCCGCGCTTCCGCCGGCCGTCGCCCTCCTGACGGGATGCGCGCCCAAGGGAGCGGACACCTCCGCGGCGAAGAAGTACCAGTGCCCCATGCATCCTCACATCATCCGCGACAAGCCCGGGGATTGCCCCATTTGCGGCATGAAACTGGTCAAGATCGAAACGCACGCTCAGAGCGGCGCCCCGGAGGGAACGACTCCGGGAGCGGCCGGGGTCCCCCGCCGGATCCTCTTCTACCGCTCCCCCATGAACGCCACCGAGACCTCGCCCGTACCGAAGAAGGACTCGATGGGAATGGACTTCGTGCCGGTCTACGCGGACGAAGCGGAGAGCGCCGCCGGAAGTCCGGAGGGGCTCGCGCCGGTGACGATCGACGCGGCGAAGAGACAGCTCCTCGGGCTGAAGACAGTGGCGGTCAAGCGTGCCCCGTTCGAGACGTCGATTCGGACCACCGGCCGGGTGGCTGCGGACGAGCGGCTGATCCATCACGTCCACACGCGCTTCGAAGCGTTCGTCGAGCACGTGACCGCCGACTTCACCGGCAAGTACGTCACCAAGGGCGAAGCGCTCGCGTACCTTTACAGCCCCGAGCTCTACGCGACCCAGCAGGAGTATCTCCTCGCTCTCAGGGCGTCGAAGTCTCTCGGAACGTCCGGGGTCTCCTCGGTCGCGCAGGGAGGCCAGGATCTGCTGTCCGCCGCGCGCCAGCGGCTGATCCTCTGGGAGATCACGCCGGCCGACATCGAGCGGATCGAGAAGAACGGCCAGCCGATCCGCGCCATTCCGGTCTATGCGCCGATCTCGGGCTACGTGACCGGCCGCACCGCCTATCACGGCATGAAGGTGATGCCTGCCGACACGCTGTTCGACATCCTCGACCTCTCGCACGTCTGGGTTCTCGCGGACGTCTACGAGTACGAGTTGCCGCGCCTGACCGTGGGGCAGCGCGCGACGGTGACGCTCTCGTACTGGCCCGGGCGCGTCTGGAACGGCAAGGTGACGTACGTTTACCCGGCCGTCGACGAGAAAACGCGGACCGTGAAGGTGCGCGTCGAGCTCGACAACCCGAAGGGAGAGCTGAAGCCCGAGATGTTCGCCGACGTCACGGTTCACGGTTCGGCTCGGGACGTCCTCCAGGTTCCGGACGACGCGATCCTGGAGAGCGGGACGCGGAACATCGTCTTCGTGTCCGAGGCCGAAGGGAAACTGTCGCCGCGCGAGGTCTCGGTGGGCGATCACGGCGCCGGGGCCGTGGAGATCCGCGACGGGCTGAAGGAGGGCGACGTGGTCGTGCTCGGCGCGAATTTCCTCGTCGATTCCGAATCGCGCCTCAAGGCCGCGATCTCGGCCATGACGTCGGCCGGCAAGAAGGAGGCGCCGGCACCCCTGCCAGACGCCGGGCAGAAGCGCTGAGGAGGATGGAATGAGCGCCTCCCCGCACGCCGAGCCCGGCCTCATCCAGAAGGTGATCCGTTTCTCGGCCGAGAACAAGTATCTCGTCGTCGCGATTTACGCGATCGTCATCGTTCTAGCGGTCGGCGTCATTCGGCGCACGCCGCTCGACGCCATCCCCGACCTCTCGGACACGCAGGTCATCATCTATTCCCGCTGGGACAGGAGCCCCGACGTCCTCGAGGATCAGGTCACGTATCCGATCGTGACGTCGCTTCTCGGGGCGCCGAAGGTGAAGACGATCCGGGGCTTTTCGGATTTCGGCTTCTCGTACGTCTACGTCATCTTCGAGGACGGCACCGACATCTACTGGGCGCGGTCGCGCGTCCTCGAGTACCTGTCGAAGATCCAGTCGCGCCTCCCCGCGGGCGTGAAGACGGAGCTCGGGCCCGACGCCACGAGCGTCGGCTGGGTCTACCAGTACGCCCTCGTCGACGAGAGCGGGAAGAACGCGACCGACGACATCCGCTCGTATCAGGACTGGTTCCTGAGGTATGCGGTGCAATCCGTGGCCGGCGTCGCGGAGGTCGCGAGCGTGGGCGGCTCCCAGAAGCAGTACCAGGTGACGCTGGACCCGAACACGCTCTCGGCGTACGGCCTGCCTCTCGAGTCCGTCGTCGAGGCGATCCGCAAGAGCAACAACGAGATCGGCGGGCGCCTCATCGAGTTCTCGGGGCGCGAATACATGGTTCGGGGCCGCGGCTATCTCAAGACGGCCCTGGACATCGGCAAGATCGTCGTCAAGACGAACGAGAAGGGGACGCCGTTGACGGTCGGCGACGTCGGGCGCGTGTCGCTCGGTCCCGAGATCAAGAGGGGGATCGCCGACCTCGACGGCAAGGGAGACGCCGTGGGCGGTATCGTCGTGATGCGCAGCGGCGAGAACGCTCTCGACGTCATCGAGCGCGTGAAGGCCCGTCTGAAGGAGATCGAGCCGTCGCTTCCGCCGGGCGTGAAGATCGTTCCGACGTACGACCGGTCGGACCTGATCAAGCGCTCCGTCGACACGCTGAGGTCGAAGCTGATCGAGGAGATCATCGTCGTCTCGATCGTCATCCTCGTGTTCCTCTGGCACGTTCCGAGCGCGATCGTCCCGATCGTGACGATTCCGATCTCCGTCGTCCTCGCGTTCATTCCGTTCAACGCGATGGGCCTGAACATCAACATCATGTCGCTGGGCGGCATCGCGATCTCCATCGGAATCCTCGTGGACGGCGCGATCGTGGAGGTCGAAAACGCGTATCACAAGCTGCAGCAGTGGAACGACGGCGGCCGGCCCGGCGACTTTCACAAGGTCCGGCTCGCGGCGCTCATGGAGGTCGGCCCCTCCGTGTTCTTCTCGCTCCTCGTCATCGCCGTCGCGTTCCTGCCGGTCTTCACGCTCGTCGACCAGGAAGGGCGGCTCTTCAGGCCGCTCGCGTTCTCGAAGAACCTCGCGATGGCGATCGCGGCGTTCCTCGCCATCACCCTCGATCCGGCGATCCGGATGATGTTCGCGCGCATGGACGGCTTCTCCTTCCGCCCGAAGTGGCTCGCCTGGATCGTCAACCAACTCGCGGTGGGGAAGTACTACGCCGAGGAGAAGCATCCGATCAGCGTCGTCCTTCACCGGCTCTACGAGCGGCCCTGCCGCGCCGTGCTCCGCCATCCGAAAACGACGATCGCGATCGCCCTCCTCGTGATGCTCTCCACGGTCCCGGTCTTTCTGAAGCTCGGCTCCGAGTTCATGCCGCCGCTCTACGAAGGCTCGATTCTCTACATGCCGACGACCCTGCCAGGGATCTCGGTGACCGAGGCCGAGCACCTGCTGCAGGTGCAGGACCGCGTCCTGAAGTCGTTCCCGGAAGTCGAGCGGGTCTTCGGCAAGGCGGGCCGGGCCGATTCCTCGACCGATCCGGCGCCGTTCTCGATGATGGAGACGACGGTCATCCTCAAGCCCGAGGCGGAATGGCGGAAGAAGGAACGCTGGTACTCATCCTGGGCGCCGGAGTGGCTGGCCGGATTCTTCCGCCACGCGTGGGACGACCACATCTCCCACGAGGAGCTCGTGGACGAGATGGACCGCGCGCTGAAGATCCCCGGGACGACGAACGCATGGACGATGCCCATCAAGAACCGCATCGACATGCTCTCCACGGGGATCAAGACGCCCATCGGCATCAAGGTCTTCGGTTCGGACCTCAAGGAGATCGAACGGATCGGCGTGGAAGTCGAGGCGGCCGTGAAGGCCGTTCCGGGCACCCGTTCGGCCTTCGCCGAACGGGTCGCTGGCGGGTACTTCGTCGACTTCGACCTGGACCGCGACGCGCTCGCCCGGTACGGCCTCACCGTCGACGACGCGAACGCCGTCATCATGACGGCGATCGGAGGCGAGACGGTCACGACGATCATCAAGGGCCGGGAACGCTACTCGGTCAACGTGCGTTACTCGCGCGAGCTGCGCGAAGATCTCGACCTGCTCGCCCGCGTCCTTGTCCCGACGATGTCCGGCGCCCAGGTGCCGCTCGGCCAGCTCGCCGCGATCCATCAGGTGCGGGGGCCGGCAATGATCCGCAACGAGAATGGTCTCCTCTCGGGCTACGTGTACGTGGACTTCGACACCTCCAAGGAGGACGTCGGCGGCTACGTCGAGAAAGCGAAGAAAGCCGTCGCCGAGAACGTCAAGGTGCCACCGGGCTATTCGCTCCAATGGAGCGGCCAGTACGAGAACATGATTCGCGTCAAGGAGCGCCTGAAGGTCGTCATCCCCGTGACGCTCGTCCTCATCTGGCTGCTGATGTACATGAACACGAAATCGGCCATGAAGACGATGATCGTCCTCCTCGCCGTGCCGTTCTCGATCATCGGCGCCGTGTGGTTCCTGTACCTTCTCGGCTACAACCTGTCCATTGCCGTCTGGGTCGGGATGATCGCGCTCATGGGACTCGACGCCGAAACCGGCATCTTCATGCTCCTGTTTCTCGACCTCGCCCACGCGGAGGCGAAGGAGAAGGGTCTGCTCCGGAATCGCGCCGACCTGATCGAAT
Source organism: Thermoanaerobaculia bacterium (assembly GCA_041482235.1). Lineage (GTDB taxonomy): Bacteria > Acidobacteriota > Thermoanaerobaculia > UBA5066 > UBA5066 > Fen-183. The sequence goes on from JBGPDK010000003.1 coordinate 18,842, forward strand.
CCATCATCCACGGGGCCGTCAAGAGAGTGAGGCCGAAGGCCATGACCGTCTGCGCGGCATTTTTCGGGCTGATTCCGATCATGTGGTCGACGGGCGCGGGCGCCGACCTGATGAAGCGCATCGCGGCGCCGATGGTGGGCGGCCTCGTGACCTCGTTCGCGCTGGAGCTTCTCGTCTACCCGGCCGTCTACATGCTCTGGAAGGAGCGCGAGCTGCCGGGAGCGCAGGGGCCTTCCTTTGTCGTCCCTGCAATCACGACCTGAACCCCAAAGGGAAATGTAGAAATGTCGACTCTTCCGACGCTGCCTTCTTCACTGCCGGCCGGGACCGCGAAGGACCTCGTCTGCGGCATGGACGTCGACCCGGCCCGGACGAAGCATTCCACCGCTCATGAGGGCAAGGGCTACTTCTTCTGCAGCGCGGGCTGCCTCGAGAAATTCCGCCGGGAGCCCGGGAAGTATCTGTCGGGCGGCGGTCACGAGCCGATGGAGTCGGCAGCGCCCACGGCGGCCGCGGCGCCAGCCGGCAAGGGCGTCGAGTACACGTGCCCGATGCACCCCGAGATCGTGCGGCCCTCTCCCGGCTCGTGCCCGATCTGCGGCATGGCGCTCGAACCGCGGACGATCTCGCTGGAAGACGCGCCGAATCCCGAACTCGACGACATGAAGCGCCGGCTGCGAGTTGCCGTCGTGCTCACCGTACCGCTGCTTTTCTTCGAAATGAGCGCGATGGTGGCTCCACAGCTCGTCGGCGGAGTCTCGCCGCGCCTCGGCCTTCTCGCGCAATTGATTCTCGCGACGCCGGTCGTGCTGTGGTGCGGGAAGCCGTTCTTCGAGAGGGGATGGGCGTCCGTGAAGACGCGCAACCTGAACATGTTCACACTGATCGCGCTCGGGACGGGCGCGGCTTACACATACAGCCTGGCGAAAACGGCCGAGTTCCTTATTCCCTTTCTAAGCAGATCTTCTTCTTCGGTCTCTTCGGCACATCCCCCAACGCACGACGTCTACTTCGAAGCGGCGGCGGTCATCACGACGCTCGTCCTTCTCGGGCAAGTTCTGGAGCTCCGCGCCCGCGAGAAGACGGGCGGCGCGATCCGGGCGCTCCTCGGCATGGCGCCGAAGACGGCGCGGCTCGTGAACGCGGACGGTGCCGACGAAGACGTTCCGATCGAGCGCCTGAAGAGCGGAGACCGGGTGCGCGTGCGCCCGGGCGAGCGCGTTCCCGTCGACGGCCGCGTCGTCGAGGGTGAGAGCGCGGTCGACGAATCCATGATTACCGGCGAGCCGGTTCCGGTCGCCAAGAAGGCAGGCGATGCCGTGACGGGCGCGACGGTGAACGGGAACGGCGCCCTCGTCATCGAGGCCCTGAAGGTGGGCGGCGACACCGTCCTCGCGCAAATCGTGCGGATGGTGTCCGAGGCCCAGCGGAGCCGCGCGCCGATCCAGCGGCTCGCGGACAAGGTCGCCGCCGTCTTCGTTCCCGTCGTGATTCTCGTCGCGGCGGTCACCTTCGCGATCTGGGCGCTCGTCGGGCCCGAGCCGCGCCTGGTTCACGCGCTCGTGAACGCCGTCGCCGTCCTCATCATCGCCTGCCCGTGCGCTCTGGGCCTCGCGACGCCGATGTCCGTCATGGTCGCGATGGGCCGCGGCGCGGCGGCGGGAGTTCTCTTCAAGAACGCGGCCGCGCTCGAACGGCTCGAAAAGGTGGACACGCTCGTCGTGGACAAGACGGGCACGTTGACAGAGGGGAAACCGAAGATCGTTTTAGCAAAACCCGTGGCTGGGTTTCAGGAGGATGCGCTAGTTCGATTCGCCGCTAGCTTAGAAAGGGGGAGTGAGCATCCCCTCGCCGCCGCGGTCGTCTCGGCGGCGGAGGAGCGTCATCTCCCGCTGGCGCCCCCGAGTGGGTTTCGCGCGATTCCGGGTAAGGGTGCGCAGGCGCGCGTCGAGGGCCGCGTCGTCGCCGTCGGCTCTCTTTCACTATTCGAAGAGAATTCTCTTCCTCTTTCGTTTCCATTTTCCGCGGATGTTCTCGCCGAGGCCGAGGCCGAACGTGCTCGTGGCCACACGGTTCTCTTCGTTTCGGTCGACGGCAAGCCAGCCGGATTCCTCGCCGCGGCGGATCCGATCAGGCCTTCCACGCGCGCGGCGATCGCCGCGATGCATGACCTCGAGATTCGTGTCGTGATGCTCACGGGCGACGCGAAAGCGACCGCGGAGGCCGTGGCGAAGGAGCTTGGGATCGACGAGGTCGTCGCGGGCGTGCTTCCGGCCGGGAAGGCCGAGACCGTGGCGCGGCTGAAGAGCGAGGGCCGGATCGTCGCGATGGCGGGCGACGGCATCAACGACTCGCCCGCGCTGGCCGCGGCCGACGTGGGCATCGCGATGGGGACGGGGACCGACGTGGCCATCCAGAGTGCGGGGATCACGCTCGTCGGCGGCGACCTCTCGGGTCTCCTGCGCGCGCGGCATCTCAGCCGCGCGACGATCCGGAACATCCGGCAGAACCTCTTTTTCGCGTTCGCCTACAACTCGATCGGGGTCCCGCTGGCGGCCGGCGTTCTCTACCCCTTCTTCGGCCTTCTCCTCTCTCCGATCATCGCGAGCGCCGCGATGAGCCTGAGCTCGGTCTCCGTCATCGCGAACGCCCTGAGGCTCCGGCGAACCGCCTTGTGACTGAGGTGGCAGTGGAATTGCGTGATTGTTTGGAGGTGCCCAGAGGCACCGCATGCTCGAGGAGGCCCCGGAGATGGCAAAAGACCCTGTTTGCGGCATGACCGTCGACGACAAAGCCCCGCTGAAAAGCACGCATGCGGGAAAGAACTACGTGTTCTGCTCCCCTTCCTGCAAAGCGAAGTTCGACAAGGAGCCGGGCCGGTACGCGCCCCCTGCCGGGGGAGAAGCCCTGCGAGAAAAGCGGGCCTGAAGCGCGTACGGCTTCGCGTGACGTTTTCAGAGTCGCCCCCGGCGGGACGCCCGGCCGTGTTTTCCGAATTGTCGCGCAGGCTCCCGGAGCTGCCCGTCGTGGTCGTCGGCTTCGGCCTGAACGTGGTATGGGAATTTCTCCAGTCGCCCCTCTATGCCGATCGCGGCCGGGAGCTCAGCTATCTCGTCCGCTCCCGCCTGCATTGTGCCGGGGGCGATGTGCTGATTCTTCTCTTAGCGTTCGGCGTCACGTCGCTTATCTTTCGGTCGAGGCGATGGCTCGGCGCCGGCCGCCGCGGGCCCACCGTCCTCTTCGTCGCCCTCGGCTTCGCGTACACGGTGTGGAGCGAGTGGTTCAACACGCAGGTCGTGCTCTCGTGGCGGTACGCCGACTCCATGCCGCGCGTGTTCGGAGTCGGACTGGCGCCGCTCGCGCAATGGGTCGTGGTCCCAGTTCTACTCACCCTGATCCTTCGAAATTCCCGCCCAGGCCAAACGTACGTGTGACAGCCCGCCGAAGATGGCAGGAGAATTGCTCCCTGATGCCTGAACACGCGGTGCCAAAAGGCCGCCAGAAAGAAGATATGACGATGAAAACTCACCATTTTGGGCTCCTCGTTCCTGGCATCTTCGCCGCCACCGCTCTTGCGCTGGCCACGAGCGCCGGCGCGCAAACGCCTCCTGCGCCCTCTCCGGCCGCCAAGAGCCCTCAGGCGGCCCCGATGACCGGCCACCACAAGGACAGCGCTGCGGCGGCCAAGCATCACGCTGACATGAAGACCGAGTGCGAGGGCATGATGGCGAAGAAGCAGGAGATGCAGGACAAGCTCCAGGCCATGGACGGGACGCTGGATAAGCTGGTGGCGGAGATGAACGCCGCCAAGGCGTCAAAAGACGTCGACGCCCTCGAGAAACCGATGGCAGCCGTCATCAACGAGCTCGTCGCCCAGCGCAAGGCTTCCCACTCCATGATGATGGAAATGCAGCCCGCGATGATGTCGCACATGATGCATCACGCGGAGATGCACGGCTCGAAGGGCGCGATGGAGTGCCCGATGATGAAGATGGACCATGCTCACGAAGCGAAGGCGGAGGAGAAGAAGCCCAAGGCGTGAGCGTCGGTGGATGGAGCAAGGGGCGACCTGGATTGCAAGTAATGACTGATCTACTATATAACCATATATGAGGTACGCCTGATGACTCTTCTGCCGCGCTCTGCCAGACGCTTGCCCCTGCTCCTTCTCCTCGGAACGGTCCTTCCGGCCGCCGCCCAGACCGGTGGCATGCAGAACGGCCCCTTCGACGGAATGTCGGCCGAGATCGTCGTTCCGGCAGCCGTGCGGGTCGACGGGAAGAACGGCGCGTTCTTCCAGACGGATCTCTGGATCCGCTGCCGCACCGTGCCCGTCTCGGCCACGCTCTCCTTCCACCCCGCGGACGCGGCGAGCGCGGCGCCTGCCGCGACCGTTTCGATGACGCTGACCCAGCCGGTCACCTATCTGCCCGACGTCCTCTCGGCGACGTTCGGCGTCCCGAAGAGCGCCGGGAACATCCGGATCGTCGCCGGGGCCCCGGTTTCCGCCGTCGTTCGCGTGTACAACAACGGGGGCGGGGGCGCCTACGGCCTTTCGTTCATGGGCATGCCGTCGACGATGTCGCTCCGCTCGATGCCGATGATGGGCGGCTCTTTCGGCATGGACGATTTCGCCATGTACATGCTCGGCCTGCTTCCCGGGCCCGGAAACCGCGTGAACGTGAGCGTCGTCAACACGAACTCCGGAACGGTGACCGGTTCCGTCGAGGTCCTGGATTCGGACGGTTCCGCGCCGTCGGGCACGGGCGTGACGGGCCTCCCGTTCCAGATCGCCGGCTATTCGTCCCACCAGTTCAACGACGTCCTCGCGAACATTCACTCGCGCTTCGGCTCCGGAGACACGGGCCTGCAGGTTCGGGTTCGGCTGAACCAGGGTTCGGCCGGGATGGTCATGGCCTACGCGGTCGTCAACGACAACTCGACGAACGACGGCTATGTCGTGATGGGATCCATGATGAACGGCGGGAGCGGCATGGGGATGATGCCCTGACCTGACGTTCAGTCCCGGATGCGGGAGCCGTTCCTCCGGAGCGTCTTCGTTGCGCTAGAGTTCCTGGATTCCCGCCGAGGATGGCGCGAGGAAAGGGACGTGGGTGAGCATGACGCTCGGCGGACTGCTTCGCGCTCTCCGCGCTCGCCCTGATGAAGCGGAGCTGACAGAGGAGTGGGGCTACTGCTTCTCTGCGCTCTTTTATTTATTGACTGGCGTTCGCTCATTCAAAAGCAAGGATTGCAGTTGAAATTCAAGATATGGAAGTAAGGATCGAAGGAGGTCCATATGGAAGGTCCCGGCCGGGGATGTTTGGCTGGATTGATCTCGTGGAAGCTGGGTGGGGGGTTGCTCTCGACGATTGTCATCTTCATCATTGCCTATGCGTTGCTGGGTCATGTGCACTGCTGAGGCGTAGCGGAGTTTCCGCCGGGGCTAATGCAGAAACCTGTCCAGCATGGCCGTGCGCTGCTGGGTCACCCAGGTTTTCCAGCTTTCCGCCGCGACGCGCGGATACTTCTTCCTGCCGAACGTGACCCAGGCGTCCCGATAGGGGATCCACGCTTGTTGGGCCTTCCTGATCCCCTCCCGTGTCACGGTCCCCCAGTGGGTGCTCGACCCGGTCTGGGTCCGACTGTATGCGGCCTTCATGGCCGCATCCGCCTTGCGGAAGTCGTCGGACGAGAATCTGGGCAATTCGCCGCGTTCGAACCGCTCGAGCGTGGAGATCAGATCCCGTTCCAGGAAAGCCACCTCGTGTACTTCGAGGGTTCCGCTCAGGTCGATCTCCATGCCCACTCGAGCTTCGGAGAACTTCTGAGCCTTCGCTCGAAGGGCGCGGGAAGCCCTCCTGTTCCCCGCACTCCATTTGGCGACAATGGCGTCCAGTCTTCCGCCACGTTCCACCTTGTCGAATCTGTCCTGCAGAATGGCGCACTGCTCGTACATGTACTTCCCGGCGCTGTAGTCGCAGATGCTGAACGTGTCGCCGGTCCAGTCTTCCTCTTTGAGACGCGCAAGCCGTCGCACGCGGCCGGCAATGTCGATCGGTGCGCCGCCTATCTCGCATGCCAGCTTGAGCGCGACATCGAAGTCACGGGCCGCGCCCTTGCCGTTGGCGTAAACCATCATCAGGATGGTTTTTCCGCCGAAGGCGAGGTGCTCGTCACCCTTTTCCATCTCCACATAGGCGCACTTGCGGGCTTTTACCGGATCAGCCGGCTGCCCGAAACCAAAGTAGAGGTCTGCCGCGACACAGCTCGCCAGTGTCTTTTTTTCCTCTGAAGTGGGGCGGTCCCCGGAAGGCCATTCGACGTCCTTGAGCGCCGCGCACAGCCGCCGGGTGTCCGGGTCGAAACTCTGGGATTGTGCAAACGCGGTAAGAACGGGCGAGGTCAGCAGAAGCACGAGCAGCGAAGGTACGTGTCTAGGCATGGGGTGGCCCCCGACCATTATCGCCCGATTCGGGGGCGGTTCAGGGGACGAGACGAGCTCCTCGCGGAGCTTTTCGGATCGAGGGTTGGAAGCTCTGGAAGTGCCTCCAAAACAGAGAGTTAATGAAGGAGTGGACCTGATGATTCTTCTGCATCATGGAAAGTGCGACACATCGCGAACCATAGGTTTTCCATTGGACGCGAATACAACTCGCGAAGAGGCTCTCGAAACGAGGAGTTAAGGAGCGATCGGATTCTCGACTCCATGATGCTTCTGCACCAATGCAATCGCGGGCCGTAAACGATAGGTTATCTCTCCGGAGATCTAACACATTCGGCCTCCAGGCGACTTGAGCGAGAGGACTCATGGATGTGGACACCCGTGTGGGAGGTGCTTCAAAAGAGGAAGAAGTCGTCCTTGAATTTTCCGACGCTTCGTGTACGCGCACCGGACGGATCCACTCAAATGGTTACATTTTCTTGCAAAGGATGGTGTTATGTTGAAAAGAACACAGTTGGCGAATGCAGGCCTCATATTCCTCGGAGTTATTCTCCTCGGGGCCTTCGGAGGCGCCCGCGCGAGCACGCTTGTTACCCAGACGGCGCTGCCGGGGGACTGTATCCCGCAGTTCAAGGTCGAGATGCCGGTGTTCGGACCGGCGGGCGATATGCCGAGGGTCGATGCGTTCCGGCATCCCCTGCTCACCGTCAAGATGAAAGAGGTCGGCCAGACGGTCCTGCCCGATCCCCTGAAAGTGAAGTATCCCGCCAAGGACAGTTCTGGTCACCCCTGCCCACACGTCGTTTTTCGGGACACCACCGTGTGGGCCTACGAGACGTCGGACTCGCTCACGAAGAAGGTTCTCGGCCCCGCGAACTGGCCCGGGGTGACGCTCGAGGCGAGAAGGTTCGTTCCGACGGTCGTGAAGTACGAGAACGAATTGCCGGCCTTCGCCGGCGGACTGGGGCTGCAGGGGCTTCTGAGCGTGGACCAGACGATCCACTGGGCCGACCCTCTGAACATCATGTGCGCCCCAATTGACTGCACGAAATCGGAGAACGCAGGCAATGCGTGCTGCAAACCGTTCGTCGGACGGCCGCCCACCGTGCCGCACCTCCATGGCGCCGAGGTGCCGTCGGCCTTCGACGGCAGTCCGACCGCATGGTTCACCGCGGACGGCGGAAAGGGGCCGGGATACAGCACACTCGACCATCCCGGCGACGGCAAGGCGATCTATCTCTACAACAACACGCAGGAGCCCGGGACCCTGTGGTTCCACGACCACGCGCTCGGCTCGACGCGCACGAACGTCTACAGCGGCCTGGCGTCCTTCTACTTCCTCCGTGACGCGTCGAGGGAGCCGAAGAACCTCCCGAGCGGCCCCTACGAGATCGAGATGGCTCTCCAGGACCGCCAGTTCGACACGCGCAGCCAGCTGTTCTTCCCCGACGGCAGCGGCGACGATGTGGCCACGAGCAACCTGAACGGACCGCCCACGAACCCGGACGTGCACCCCTTCTGGAACCCCGAGTTCATCGGCGACGTGGCCATCGTGAACGGCGCGCCCTGGCCGTTCCTCGAGGTGGAGCCGCGGCGTTACCTCTTCCGGCTGCTGGACGGCTCGAACGCGCGTGTGTACAACCTGAAGTTCGGCGCGGCCGCGGTTTATCAGGTCGGCGCGGACGACAACTACCTCGACACGCCGGTCAAGGTCGACACGGTGTTCATCGCGCCCGGCGAGCGCGCCTACGCGATCGTGGACTTCTCGAACCTGCGCGGTCAGAACGTCGTGGTCACGAATGATGCCCCGATCCCGTTCCCGGACGGCGCGGTGCCGGGCGTGGACCAGCCGGGCATGGTCAGGATCATGCAGTTCCGGGTCAGCTCGAGGCCGGTGTCGGACGCGAGCTGCAACCCCGCCGCCGGGCAGTGCAAGCGCCCGACGCCGGTCCTTCGCCTCACCGATGGCAACGGGAACATCACCCCCGGCGTGAAAGTCGACAAGGTCAGGCAGCTCGTCCTCAAGGAGCACGCGGGGCCCGGAGGTCCGCTCGAGGTCCTGCTCAACAACACGAGGTGGGATGGAACAGCGGCGCCCAACGTCGAATCTGTTTTCCCGGACGGCATCAGCGAGCAACCGCGTGTCGGATCGATCGAGCTCTGGGAGATCATCAACGAGACAGGCGATGCCCACCCGATCCACACGCACCTCGTCCAGTTCGAGATCCTGAACCGGGAGTCGTTCGACTCCGACGGGACGCAGGGGTCGAGCAACCCCTCGGGATTCGGGTATATCGGTATCGAGAATGACGATCCGTCGTTGTCGATTCCCGGCGAGTGGCCCAAGGCGTTCGGTTCACCTCTGCCGGCTCAATGCGACGGTGTCGATCCCGTGAACCCCTGCCCCGGCTACGGCCCGCCGCTGCCCTATGTCATCAACGGGCGGACGACGAATCTGCCGAACGGCCAGCACGGAGTCCCGGTCGTGGGGGGCAACCCGGAGATCCACCCCTATCTCCTCGGCGATGCCCAGCCGCCTGCACCTGAGGAGGCCGGCCTGAAGGACACGGCGAAGTCCAACCCCGGCCAGGTGATGAGGATCCTGGCGCGGTGGGCGCCGACGAGCACCCCGCTGACCCCGAACAAGTCGCTGGCGGGCACCAACCTCTACCCCTTCGATCCCTCCAGTGGTCCCGGTTATGTCTGGCACTGCCACATCCTCGACCACGAGGACAACGAGATGATGCGTCCGTACAAGGTCAAGAATTAGTCGCGCGACACGACACAGGATGGAAGAGGGCCGCGAAAGCGGCCCTCTTGCTTTTCGAGAGCTTCTCGACGAAAGACCGGCGGATCGCCGCCGCATCGAGGCCGAGCACCACGTCATCGGCGTTGATATCTTTCGCCTGGCGGCCGGGGAGCATGGCCGGGATCGGTCAGAACTTGTAGACGAATGCCGCGATGAGCGCCGTGTCGGTCTTCTTGAGCGTGTCCGGATTGGGCCTGTTCTTCGTGTCGACGAGATACAGGATCTTCAGCTCGGACGCCTTCGTGATCGACGCCGCGACGCCCATCTCGAAATGGTAGAACGAGTCGGACCAGTGGTTCATCTTCCAGAGGCCGGTCGCCTTCTCCGTGAACGTGGCGCTCCGTGAGATCTTCCAGGCGAAGCCCTGCCCGATGGAAAGTGCTCCGGAACCCGTCGAGGGGAAGCCGCTGTCCGACTCGAAAGCCCCGCCGAGCGAGACGTCCGCCGTGAGCTCGAGGGTCTTCTCCTTGATGAAGAAGTACCCGCCGCCCGCCATCGGCGTGATGAGGTACAGGACGTTCTTGAAACGGTCGCGTTGGAAGCCGACCTGCGCGAAGGCGTAGGTGCGGTCTGTGACCCCGTACTCGAAACGAAGATTCGCGGCGGCCTTGTCGGTCGTGGCCGCCCCGTTGTTCGCGGAGCGCAGGTAGAAGGCGTCCGCCCTGAAGAGGCTGTGCGTCTTCGGGTCGTAGACGAGGTTGAACCCCAGGTTGAAGCTGCTCGTGTCCGTGTTGCCGGACGTGAGAGCGAGGCCGGCACTCAGCGAGCCCTGCAGCGGCGGGGGGGGCGGCTCGGGGCAGGGGCATGGGCACGCGCACGGCGGCGGCACGGCTTCCTGTGCGAGGATGGGCGCGGCCGCGAGGAAGGCGAAGGTCGCGCAGCGGGAGAGTTTCTTGAAAGTCATGGGGCCTTGAACCTCCGGAGAAGGATTCTCTTTTTTGGAATCGTGACTATTTCTTGAGAAGGTCGCGAATCTCGGTGAGGAGCTGCTGATCCTTCGTGGGCGCGGGAGCCGGAGCGGGCGCTTCCTTCTTCAGGCGGTTCGCCTGCTTTACGACGAGGAAGATCACGAAGCCCACGATGAGAAAGTCGATGATCGTGTTGATAAAGACGCCGTAACTGATGGTCGGGATCCCGGCCGCCTTCGCGGCCGCGAGCGTTTCAGCCGACTTGCCGGAGAGATTGATGAAGAGATTGGAGAAATCGACCTTTCCGAGGAGGAGACCGATGGGAGGCATGATCACGTCGTTCGTGAACGACGCGACGATCTTGCCGAAGGCGGCGCCGATGACGACGCCGACGGCCATGTCGAGGACGTTCCCCTTGCTGATGAATTCCTTGAATTCCTTGATCATGAGTGCTCCTGTCATGGACCCGGAACGCTTCCCGGGAACCGCTGCAAAATATACGAGAAACGCCCGAACGCAAGTGCGATGCCGGTCGGCGCAAAAGGTCCGGCGTGAAGAGGGCGCGAACGCAGCTCCGCGTCCGGCCGTGAACCCGTGAGCGAACGCCCGTATACGCTCGTCTACGATGGCGACTGCCGGTTCTGCGTCCGGTCCGTGGACCTCATCTCCTCGTGGGACCGGGGCGGAGCCGTCGAGCTGGTGCCGTTCCAGCGCGGCGGTTTCGGCGAGCGCTTTCCCTGGATTCCGGCAGACGCCTACCGTGAGGCCCTGCAGCTCATCGGTCCCGGCCAGGAGACCTGGAGCGGCGCGGCCGCGGCCGAGCGCCTCGTGAAGATCCTTCCGGGCGGCAGACCGCTGGGATGCCTCTTCGCGCTGCCCTTCGTGCGGCCCCTCGCCGACCGTGCGTACCGGCTCGTCGCGCGCAACCGCTACCGGCTCGGCTGCGGCGCGCACTGCGCGCTGCCGGGCCGGAAAGGCTGAGCGCTCAGGCGGGCCGGGACCCGCGCGGGCGGGAGAAGCCGAGCACGCCGGCGAGGGGCGCTCGCGCATCGCGCCGGGCGCCGAAGAACGACTTCGACTCGCGCCTCACGAGGATCGTCACGGCCGCGGCGAGGATCCAGGGCACGAGCATGAAGAGGCCGACGAGGGGCCAGATGTTCGGGTCCTTCGGCGAAGACGACGCCGTGCAGGAGGGGCAGGCCATCGCCCCCCGCGCGAGGAGCACGGCGGCGGCGAGGAGCGCGGCGCGGGCGGTCGTCTTCATGCGCGCCTCAGGGATGCGCCCACGGGATCGGCACGCCCCTGAGGAGGTTGAACGCGTCGAGCAGGAGGAACACCGCATAGGAGGCCGCGAGAGGCAGGGGCAGGAACGCGAGCCACAGGAGCGAGCGCTTCTCGTACTTCAGGTGCATGTAGTAGAGACCGACGAACGAGGCCTTCGACAGCGCGAGCGCGATCATGACGGCCGAGATGATCCGCTTGTCGATCTTCGTGTACGAGACGGCGACCTCGATGATCGTGAGGACGAGGAGCACCCAGAAGATGCGGAAGTAGTCCCGCCGGTGGTTGGCGTGCGGCGCGTGGGACTCGGCCGCGGGATGGGTCATGGCGTGCTCGGTCATGCGGTCCTCTTCATGGGATGAGGTAGACGAGGGTGAAGACGAGGATCCAGATGAGGTCCACGAAGTGCCAGAAGAGCCCCGTGATCTCGACGAAGTTCGCGCCGTTCTCGAGGTACTTCCCGCGCGACACGCCGAAGGCCGTGATCAGCAGGTAGCAGACGCCCGTGAAGACGTGGCCTCCGTGGAAGCTCGTGATGACGTAGAACGTGGCGGGAAAGTTGCCCGAGGGCAGAGTGAAGCCCTCGTGGATGAGATGCCGGTACTCGTAGACCTGGCCGAAGAGGAAGAAGACGCCTCCGCCGGCGGTCGCGAGGAGCCACTTCACGGCCCCGCGGCGGTCTCCTCTCTTGGCCGCGTCGAGTCCGAGGACCATCGTCAGGGAGCTGACGATGAGGACGAACGTCATCACGGCGGTGAACGGGATGCCGAGGACGGTCGTGGGCCCGGGCCATTCCCTATTGCCGGCGCGCAGGATGCCGTACGCGAGCAGCAGCCCGCCGAACGTCATCGCGTCCGTGACGAGGAAGATCCACATCCCGACCTTGCCTGTCGTCGCGGCTCCGAACGTGGGCTCCACATGGGGGGCGTCACCCGGGGTGTACGTGGCCTCAGAACGAGCGCTCATTCACAGTCCTTCCATGTTCACGAGGAGTCCCGTATCGCGCATCATCAGGTCGATCTCGGCCGGGGTCGGCGCTCCGAGCCGGCGCACGCGGCCGCGCGCGTCGAGGAGGATCAGACGGCCCGCGAGCGTGCCGCCTTCCGGCGCGCCAATCGCCTTCAGCGCCGCGGCTTCAAGGGATCTGATGTCGCCGCCCGCGAGCGTCCAGCGCCACGCGCCGGCTCCGGCGCCCTTCGCGAGGGCGGCGAGGGTCGGGCCGGAGGGTGAGGACGACGTGTCGACGAAGCTCACGAGGTGAACCGCTTCGCCCGTGTTGCGCACGCGCCGCTGGAGCTTCGCGAGGGGCGAGCCGCCCTCGGCGAGCGCGGCCGCCGTCGTGAACTCGGCGATGACGAGATGCTTCAGAAGGTCGGTATCGCGCACGGGGTGACCGGCCTGGTCCACGAGGGCGAACGCCGGAAACGAGCCGAGGACGGGCGGCGCAGGCGGCAGCGCACGGCGGACCGAGCGCACGAGCGGCAGCGCGAACGCGGCCGCCACGAAGAGCGCCCAGAACCAGCGGCTCCCGGTCGCCCGCGCGGCAACGCGCTGGGGGAAGGCTGCAAAGGCGCTACCGCTGGTGAGAGAAGGGGCCATCTTGCTGTATTGCTTTCTAAGAAATTCTTCTTCTTCTCTTTCTTCTCTAATTGACGTTCACGGTGTCGTGTGATGCGACTGCGAGCGCAGCGACGAGCTTTTCCCGGCGCGCGTCGGCCTCCGGCGTGCCCTTGATCTCGATGAGGGAGCGCACGTAGTAGGACATGGCCCAGAGGTCGTCGTCGGGCAACGCGCCTTTCCACGTGGGCATGGCCGTGCCGCCGATGCCCGAGGCGACCGTGCGGTAGATGTCCTCGAGCGCCTCGCCGGAACGGACGTGGTCGCGCGTGAAGTCGGGCGGCATGAGCTTGTACCCGTATTCGCTGTCCTTCAGCTCGGCGTGATACGCATCCGGCCGGAGGATCGCCTCGCGTTTGGACAACTCCAGGCTCGCGGCGTTGATCGTCTCCTTCGACTCGTAGGCCGGATGGCACGAGAGGCACTGCGCGAGCCCGTGATAGACCTTCATGCCGCGCGCCGCGGCCTCGGCCTTGCGCTCGGGGCCCCACGGATCGGCGCCCGGCACGATCGGCTCGCCGGGCGTCTTGTCCGCCCACTTCGGCGAGAGCGTCTTGATGTACTGGATGATGTCCATGAGCTCCCGCTCGGGGACGTCGTTCCACGGGAGCATGGCGCTGCCGTGAAGACCCTTCTGGACGATACGCAGGAGGTCCTCGTCGTTCGGGAGCTGGCCGCTCGCGACGGCCGCGAACTTGAATTGGCCCTGCGTGAAGTTGCGGGGCGGCGGGCGGAGGCCGATCGACGCGGGCCCCTTCCCGTCTCCGTCGATGCCGTGGCAGGCGGAGCAGTAGGTCACGAAGAGGTGCCGGCCATTGTTCAGCCGGCGCGCCGAAACCTTCCTGCCCCCGAGGGTCATCGACTTCGTGAAGGTCTTGCCGGGTCCCGAGCAGCCGGCGCCGCCCCCCGCCAGCGCGGCCACCAGCAACGCCGCAATCGACGCCGCCGCGATCGTCTGGGGCGCCGCGCCTCCGTCGACGTTCTTTCCGACCTTCATGGAAACCTTCTCTTCTCTTTCTTCTTCCTAGAGCAGATAAACCGAGACGAACATGACGACCCAGACGGCGTCGACGAAGTGCCAGAACATGGCCGAGAGGCGCACCGGGCTCTGGCGGCCCGAGGCGTATCGCCCCGAGAACGCGCCCGGCAGGAGGACGGCCAGCGCCACGAGGCCCGCGAGAACATGGGCCGCATGGAAGACGGTAAGGCCGTAGAAGATCGATCCGTACGTCCCGGTGTCGATCCGGAATCCAGAGCGCCAGAGCGGGACCCAGACGGCGAGCTGCAAACCGAGGAAGAGGCTTCCGAGCGCCATCGTTCCGAGCAGCGCGCGCCGGAGCGCCCCCGGGTTCTTCTCCGCCTCGGGGCGAATGCCGAAGTGCAGGACGACGCTCGACGCGAGAAGGACGAGCGTGTTGAAAAACGGCAAGGCCCTCGGCAGCGGTTGGAGGCCGTCCGGCGGCCAGGCGGGCGCCCGCAGCCGGAGGACGGCATACGCGAAGAAAAGCGCGCCGAAGAGCATCGTCCACGAGGCGAGGGCCATCACCATCCCGACGAACGAGGTTCGCCGGGACTCCTCCGGAACGGGGAAGCGCGTGACGGCCACGGCCGTGCTCATCAGTGGCCGACCGCACCGAGCGCGACGGGCTCGTCGCCGATCGGCTCGTCCTGCGCGAGCCAGTCCTTGCCGGCCACGGCCGGGTTGTTGAACTCGTGCGGCCCGTGGAGAACGATGGGAATCTCGTCGTAGTTGTGGTGCGGCGGCGGCGAGGGAATCGTCCACTCGAGCGTGCCGACCTCCCACGGATTCTCCGTCGCCTTCTTTCCGGAAATGAGGCTCGAGAGGAAGTTGCCGACGAAGAGGAACTGGGAGGCGCCCAGGAGGAGCGCCGCGCGCGTGATCCATACGTTGATCGGGTGTAGGTGCTTGAGGAAGTCGTACGCGTCGGCGTTGTAGAGCCGGCGCTGCATGCCGCCGTAGCCGACGACGAGCATCCCGCAGAAGACGATCGTGATCGGGATGATCGTGAGCCAGAAGTGCCACTTGCCGAGCCTGTCGTTCATCATTTTCCCGAACATCTTCGGGAACCAGAAATAGATCGCCGCGAAGGCGCCGAGCAGCACCGAGGCCGCCATCGTGAGGTGGAAGTGCCCGATGACGAAGTACGAGTCGTGGAGGTAGATGTCCGAAGAGATCGCGCCGAGGTGGAGGCCCGTGAGGCCGCCGAGGCCGAACACGAACACGACGCCGACGGAGAAGAGCATGGGGGTCGCGAAGCGGATCGAGCCCCGCCACATCGTCCCGAGCCAGTTCAGGAAGAACACGGCCGAGGGAATCGAGATGAGCATCGTGAGCGTCATGAAGCCCTGCGAGAGGAGCGGGCTCATGCCGACGACGAACATGTGGTGCCCGTAGACCGCCATCGAGAGGAGCGTGATGACGCTCATCGAGAGAGCCGTCGCCTTGTAGCCGAAGGCGGGCTTGCGCGAGAAGAACGACAGGAGGTCGGACACGATGCCCCACGCGGGCAGGATGAGGATGTAGACCTCCGGGTGGCCGAAGATCCAAAACAGGTGCTGGTAGAGCACCGGATCGCCGCCGCCTTTCGTGATCGAGGCGCCGGCGAGGAAGAAATGGCTGCCGAAGACGCGGTCGAGGAAGAGCAGGAGGACGCCCGCCGCGAGGACCGGCACGAACAGAGCGTTCAGGATGGCCGTGAGCCAGATCCCCCACACCGAGAGCGGCATCTGGAAGTAGCCCATGCCGGGGGCCCTGAGACGCACGACCGTCGTGATGTAGTTGACGGCGCCCATGATCGAGCCGCTTCCGGTGAGGAAGATGCCCAGGATCCAGAGCGTCTGGCCGTGGCCGGGGGAGCCCACGAGCGTCGAGAGCGTCGGGTACGACTGCCAGCCTCCCGCCGCGGCGCCCATCGGGACGAAGAACGAGACGATCATGCAGAGGCCCGCGAGCACGTTCGTCCAGAACGACATCAGGTTGAGCGTGGGGAACGCCATGTCCCGCGCGCCGATCATCAGGGGGATCAGCAGATTTCCGAATGCGCCGATGAGGATCGGCGTGATCGCGAAGAAGATCATGAGTGTCCCGTGCATCGTGAAGAACGAGGCGTAGGACTGCGGGGGCATCACGCCCCCGTTCTGGGGCCACAGGAGCTGGCCGAGGACTGGGAACGGCGTGCCGGGATACGCGATCTGCCAGCGGATCATCATCGCCATGGCGCCGCCCACCACGAGGAAGAAGAGGCCGTACCACAGGAACTGCTTCGCGATGACCTTGTGGTCCTTCGAGAAGATGTACCTCTCGAGGAACGAGGTCGGCTCCGGGTGAACGTGCTGCTCGGCGTGGAATTCGGGCCCGACGTGAAGGTGCCGGACGGCGCTCACTGCACCCATTCCCATCCCCACAGTTGTTCCCTATCGGCCGGGTCGAACCGGCGCACCGCGTCGCCCTCGGCCTCTTTCATCCAGCGCACAAAGTCGGCTTCCGGCTGGACGATGAGGTCGCCCTTCATCTTGTAGTGGGCCCACCCGCACATCTGCGAGCAGGCGATCTCGAAGTTGCCCGGCTTCAGCGCCTGAAACCACGTGCGCGTAACGTAGCCGGGGTTCGCATCGTGCTTGAGGCGGAAGTTCGGGATGTAGAAGCTGTGGATCACGTCCTTCGCCTTCAGGTTCACCATCACCGGCCGTCCCACGGGTACCCGCATCTCGTTCAGCGCGACGACGTCGTCCGGCGTGTTGAAGACGCCGTCGGGGCCCGCGTAGCGGATGTTCCATGCCCACTGCTGGGGCATCACCTCCACCCGGATCGTGTCGGGCGAAGTGGGCCAGTTGTAGGTGTACTCCTTGACGTCGATCTGCGAGACCCTCACGAGATTCAAGTCGATCGTGAAGAAGACGAGGGCTGCGAGGATGCCCGTGACGGCGAAGCTCTTGCGATCCGTCCCGTGGGTGTACAGGGCCTTCACGCCCGGCCGCGCCCGGTACTTCCAGGACGAGTAAACGAGCGCGAACGTGACGAGCGCGAACGCGATGACGCACAGGAGCGTCGTGTACCAGAAGAGGGCCTCCGCCCGCCAGCCGTCCCGCGAGACGTCCACGGTCGTCAGCCAGGAAAAGGGCCACTGGTGCATTTCGTCCCCTCGGGGGCGGTTATAAGGGGAACAGAGTCTCAGTTCAAGTCAACCCGCGACTCGTTCTAGAATCCGGACAGAGACTCATTCCAAGGAGGAGCGAAACGATGGGCGACGAGACCTCCCACAAGGGCCACAGGGCGGTGCTGGTCTTTCTGATCGCGCTCTGCGCCTACGGGGTCCTTCCCGTCTTCGGCATCGGCTTCTACCGGAACGGCTCGGGCCAGCTGTTCTTCCAGCTCTGGTACCTCGTCGGCTTCATGCTCATCGGCTTCCTGCTCATGCACGAGCTCATCACGCCGCTGCCGCCGAAGGACGCCGATCAGGGGGAAGCGCCTAGTCGAACCGGACGCTGACGAGCTTCGACACGCCCGGCTCTTCCTGCGTGACTCCGTAGAGGGCCTGCGCGGTCTCCATCGTCCTCTTGTTGTGCGTGATGAGGACGAACTGCGTCTCCTCGGAAAGCTCCACGAGGAGCGACGTGAAGCGGTCGATGTTCGCCTCGTCGAGCGAGGCGTCGACCTCGTCGAGGATACAGAACGGCGACGGCTTGTACTTGAAGATCGCGACGAGGAGCGCGACGGCCGTGAGCGCCTTCTCGCCGCCCGACAGGAGGCCGATCGTCTGGTTCCGCTTGCCGGGAGGCTGCGCCATGATCTCGAGTCCCGAGTCGAGGGGATCGCCCTCGTCGAGAAGATGCATCGAGGCCGAGCCGCCGCGGAAGAGGCGCTGGAAGACCTGGCCGAAGTTGAAGTTGACGGCCGCGAAGGCCTCCTGAAAGCGCTCCGACGACGTCACGTTGATCGTCTTGATCGTCTCGAGGATCTGGGCGAGCGACGCCTCGAGGTCGGCCTTCTGGCCCGACAGCTCCGCGAGCCTCGCGCTTTCGACCTTGTACTCCTCGAGCGCCGCGTGATTGACGGGGCCGAGTCGCTCGAGCGCGAGTGAACGGGCCGCCACGTCTTCGGCGAGGGCGGCTTCGAGCGCCTCTTCGGTCAGCTCCGCTTCGGCTTCGGTGCGCGGGGCGGCCGGAAGCTCTCCCGGCATGCAGCCGAACTCGTTCCGGCACTGCTCGAGGAGGTGATACTGCTCGGCCTTGTGACGCTCGAGGGCGAGTTCGGCCTCGAAGCGCGTCCGGCGCACGGCGTCGAGGGCCTCGCGGGCGGCGGCAGCCTCCGTTTCGGTGGCCGCGCGCGCCTCGCGCCGCGACGTGGCCGCCTCGTCGTCGGCGGCGCGCCGCCGCTCGGCCTCGGCCGCGGCGATCGCCGCCGAGGTCCGCGCCGTCCGGGCGGTCTCTCCGGCGGTGAGAGCCTGCGCGCGCCTGCCCCCGACTTCGACGAGCGCGTCGGCGAGGTCGGCCACGCGGCGCGCCGCGTCGCGGGCGCGGTCTTCGGCCGTCGCCGAGGCGGAGGCGAGGGAGCGGACGCGCTCGACGAGCACGTCCCGCCCGTTGCGCGCGCCGGCGTCGGCCTCGGCGGCCGCGAGGCGCGCGGAGCGCGCGGTGTCGAGCGCCGTCTCGAGCTCCGACAACGTGCGCTCCACGGTGGCCACCTCGGACTGCCGCTGCGCGGCGAGGCGGGCCGCCTCGGCGCGGCTTTCGCCGGCTTTCGCGAGATCCTGGCGGAGCGCGCTGTCCTCTTCGGCGAGGATGCGCACCTCCTGGGCGGCGCGCTCCTCCTCCGTGCGTGCGGCCGCGCGCTTCGTCTCGGCCTCCGAGTGCGCGCGCTCGGCGGCGCCTCTCGCGGAGAGTGCGGCGTCGAGGGTTGTCGCGAACGTGCCGGCTTGCGCCGCGAGGGCGCCGATCTCGGCGTCTGCCGCCGCGAGCTTCGCCGCGAGGCCGCCGCGCTCTCCGGCGAGGTGCTGGAGGTCGCGCCGGACCGTGAAGAGGCCCTCGCCGGGGACTTCGGTCCCGGCGGCTTCGACGACGGCGCCGCGCACGACGACGCCGTCGATCGTGACGAGCGTGCGCTCGGGATGCAGCGCCGCGAGCGCGAGCGCGTCGTCCACGTTAGCCACGACGACGGCATCGGGCAGCGCGGACGCCGGCGCGCCGGCGGACTTCGCGGCGAGCAGCTCCCGCGCGATCCCGAGGACGCGCGGGTCCTTCGGCTTCAGGGGAAACGGCGTCTCCGGCAGCGGGTGCACGAAACGCGCCGCGCCGAGCTTCTTCTCGCGCACGGAGGCGAGGGCGGCGTCGAGCGCAACGCGGCTCTCGAGCACGGGGGCCTCGAGGGCGGAGCCGAGAGCGGCGTCCAGGGCCACCTCGAAACCGACCGCGGCGTCGAAGTGATCCGCGAGGACCCCCGGCGGCGCGATGCCCGCGGCCTCGAGCGCCCGGCGCGCCGACTCGCCCCCGGCTTCGCGCGCGGCGAGCGTCGTCTCGAGCGCGGCGGCGCGGACATCGACGGCGTGAAGGGCCGCGACGTGGGCCTCGCGCGCGGCTTTGAGTGTCGCGAGGCGGTCCTCGGCGGCACGGCGGCCGTGGCTGGCTTCCTCGAGATGCCGGCGCGCGGCCTCGAGGCCCGACGATGCCGCGCCGAGGAGCGCGCCGGCGTCGGCGGAAGCGCTCTTCCGCTCTTCCACGAGCGCCTCGCCGCGCGCCCGCCGCTCCTCGAGCTTCGCGAGCGCGAAACCGAGGCGGTCGACGAGCAGGGCGGCGTCTCGCTCGCGGTTCGTGGCCTCGGCGGAGCGTCCCGCCGCCGCGAGAAGGTCGCTCCGCGAGCCCTCGCGGCGCCCCGTGACGTCGGCCTCGCGGGCGGACACCTCGGCAAGAGCCTGGGCAGCCGCCGCTGCTGCCGCTGCCGCCCCGGCGAGCGCGGCCTCCGCCTCCTCCCGGGCCTTCACCGTGCGCCCCGCTTCCTCGACGAACCGGCCGTGATCGGATTCCGACTCCGTGCGCTGAGCTTCGAGCAGCTCCCGGCGCGCGGCGGCCTCCTCGGCTTCCCGCGCGGCCGCCGCCACGGCGGCCTCGGCGGCGAGGAGCGCTTCGCGCGCGCGAGCGAGGGCGTCGCCCGCTTCACGGATCGAGCGTTCGTCCTCGTCGGCGACACGGCGGGCCTCCGTGAGCCGGGCCTCGAGGCGAGCGAGTGCCGCGAGGGCCGCGCCTTCGGCGTCGATCGCGGACGCCAGGGCCGCCTCGCCCCCGGCGAAGCCGGCCTGAAGCCGATCGGCGCGCAGCCGCGCGAGCTTCTTTTTCTTTTCCAGGAGCAGGTCGGCCTGCTCTTTCCAGCGCGCGGCGCGCGAGGCCTGGCGCTTCAGCGAAGCGCACGTGCGGTCGATCTCCTGGACGATGTCCGTGAGGCGCAGGAGGTTTCCGCGCGTCTCCTCGAGTCTCACTTCGGCCTGGCGCTTGCGGATCTTGTATTTCGAGACGCCCGCCGCCTCCTCGATGAGCCGGCGGCGATCCTGCGGCTTGGTCGAGAGGATCAGGTCGATCTTCTGCTGCTCGAGGATCGAGTACGCGCGCACGCCGAGGCCGGTGCCGAGGAGAATCTCCTGAACGTCCTTGAGGCGCGACCTCTTGCCGTTGAGGATGTAGTCGCTCTCGCCGTCGCGCGTGACGCGCCGCGTGATGACCACCTCGCCGCCCGTTTCGGCCCACTGCTCGCCGCTGCGCGACTCGAGCGTGAGCGCGACCTCCGCCATCCCGAGCGGGCGCCGGCGGGCGGCTCCGTTGAAGATGACGTCCTCCATCGTCGTGCCGCGCAGATTGCGCGCCGACTGCTCGCCGAGAACCCATTGCACGGCGTCGCAGATGTTCGACTTGCCCGCCCCGTTGGGGCCGACGATCGCGGTGATGCGCGACGGAAGCGTGACCGACGTGCGGTCCACGAAGGACTTGAAGCCCTGGATCTCGAGTTTTCTCAGTCGGAACATGAACGTCCCGAGCCTACCACTACATTTTGAGGTATCGCCGGCCCGGGGACGCCACCGGCTGCGGTTTCGGGGTCGAGCGGGGAGCCGTGTCGAGGGCCTTCAGGAGGCCCGAGCGCGAGCTCACGCCGAGCTTGCAGAAGACGTGCTTCAGGTGGTCCTTGACGGTCCACTCCGTGATGAAGAGGCGGCGCGCGATCTCCGCGTTGCGAAGCCCCTCGAGCACCGCGCCCACGACTTCGGCCTCGCGTCCGGAGACTCCGCGCGTGGCGAGCCTCTCGCGCACGTCCTCGAGAGAGAGAGCCGACTGGACCCTCAGCGTGAGGACGGCGACGTCGTCCTCCTCGTCGTCCGCGAAGCGCGCGACCGAGGCCTCGAGAGCGCGGCCGTCGGCGAAAGTGGCGCGCAGCTTCTCGCCCGCCGCGGCCCCCGCTCCGAGGCGCGCGATCCACGTCGCGAGCGAGGTTTCGCGGCCGTCTTGAGGGAGGACGACGAGAGGGCCCCGGGCCGAGAGGAGCGCCGCCGCGGCGCGATTCGCGTAGAGCACGGCGCCCGACGGCCGGATGAGGAGGATCGGCGTGGACGCGGCCTCGGCCGCGCTCTCGAGCCGGCGGCGCGCCGCCGCATGGATTTCTGCGGCCGCGGCGCTCTCGAGGAGCTGGGCGAGTAGCGGCCGGAGGACCTCGAACCGCCGGACCTCGGGCTCCGTCCACGGCCTCCGCGGCCCCCGAAGCAGCGTAAGCGCCCCGCGAAGGAGACCCATCAGGTGGAACTCCACGGCCAGGGATTCCGCCGGCCCGGGGCGCCGCCGGGCCAGGCGCACGGGACTCGTCGTGAACACGCGGCTCCGCAGCGCCTGCCAGCGGAAGCGCTGCCCGGATGGCTCGAAGAGATACTCCATCTCGACGGAATCCGGGTCGAGGACCGAGCGCAGGGTGCCGACGATGCGCGTCAGCGTCGTGGCGTGGCGCCCCCGGAAGGGCGGTCCGTCGAGCGGGGAAACCTGCATGCCAGACATTCAGCCCCCCCTGTGATTCTAAGCGCCCCCGATCGACGGCCGTCGTCGTTCAATTTGTGTTGACGCCCGGCAGACAACCGCCAGCCCCCGTGATAGACTCCTGCCTGTACAGGCACCTATCTCCCACCGGCGAGGATCCGTTCCATGTTGAGCTTTGAAGTCCGCAAGACGGGCGGCGAATCGGAAGTTCGCAAGGTCCATCGGGATGTCATCCACATCGGCGCATCGACGGGAAATGATCTCGTTGTGCGCGCTCGCGGTGTCCTCGGCCGGCACGCCCGAATCTCTGTAGCGGGAGAGGAGCTTCGCCTCGAGGTGCTCGGGAGCGCGCCCGGCTCGGACGTGACCCTGAACGGCTCGATCGTCAAGTCCGCCGCCCTCGCGGCCGGCGACCGGATCGCCATCGGCGAGGCCACGATCACGCTTCTGAACGGTCCGGCCCCGAATCCGAACCGGATCGCGGCGCCCCCGCCGCGCGGGCACGACGCTCTTTCGCTCGCGGCGGCGGCGCTCGCGCCCGCGATCCCCGCGCCGTCACCGGCAACGGCGCTGGCCGCGGCCGCGACGCGGCCAGCCGCATCGCCCGGCCGGCTGTCCGGGCCGCCCGCCGAGGTGCCGCGCCGCGTAGACGTGCGGCACCCGGCAGACCCCTGGCCCGGATTCTTCGAGCGCCTCCACCGGCCGGTCCCCTTCGAGGAGCTGCTCCAGGAAGTCGCGTCCTACATCGCGTCCGCGACGCCCGTACACAGCCTCGCGTTCATCTCCCTCCTCCCTCCGAACGATGGAGAGGCGATCGCGGCGCTCTGGAAGGGAACGCTTCCGCGCCTCTCCGTCCGGGTTCTCGCGGAAGCGCACGAGAAATCCGTGTCCTGGGAGGTCCTCGAGTCGGGCGCGCGCCTGCGCGTTTTCCCGGTGCCTCGGCCAGGAGGCGAGCCCGTCGGCCTTCTCCTGGTGCCGGCCGAGACGGTTTCCGATCCCGTGCTTCTCGATTTCGTCGCCCACGCCGCCTCCGCCATCGGGTTCGCGCACGCCGAGCGGAGCGAGGCGGCCTTTGGCGAGCGCGGTGCCTCGCCGGCGTTCGTTCCCTCCGCGGGCTCCCTGGAGGATCCGCTCGCGCTCCTCGTCGGCGGGTCCCTGCCGCTGTCGAATCTCAAGGCCTCGCTGTCGCGTGTGGCGTCGGCGCGCGCGCCAATCCTGCTAGTGGGGGACGTCGGCAGCGGGAAGACCCTCGTGGCCGAGACGCTCCACGCCCTCTCGCCGCGGCGGGGACGCCCGCTCATGCGGGTGGCGGCCACGGCCGCCAGTCCCCAGGCGCTCGAGGAGGAGCTGCTCGGCGCGCCCGCCGCGGGCGATCGCCGGCGGCGGGTCGGCCGGCTGTTCGAAGCCGATGGAGGCACGCTTCTCGTCGAGGAGGTGGGTGACCTGCCCGGGCCCACCCAGGCGCTCCTGTTCCGGCTCCTCGAGGCCCGCGAGGTGACGGCGCCGGGCGGACGGACCGTGCCGGTCGACGTGCGCGTGATCGGCACGACCTCGCGGTCCCTCACGCGCGCCGTCGAGGACGGCGCCTTCCGGGACGACCTCTACTTCCGCATCTCGGCGCTCACGCTGCGGATTCCGCCGCTCAAGGATCGCAAGGAGGACATTCCGGCCCTCCTCGACGCGCTCGCGGCGCGCCACGGCGGCCCCGTGGCGGAGCAGTTCGACGTCGAGGCGATGAACGCCCTCCTCAACTACCAGTACCCCGGCAACGTGCGCGAGCTCGAAAACGAGGTGCGCCGCCTTGCCGCGCAAGTCGGGCCCGGCGCCATCGTTCTGGCCGACCTCGACCAGAAGTTCTCGGGCGAGCACGTGGAGCTCGCGCTCAAGGAGAGCGACGACCTCAAGGAGATCGTCGAGAAGGTGGAACGGCAGGTCATCGAGCGCGTCATGCGCAAGGTGCGCGGAAACCAGTCGCTCGGCGCGCGGCTCCTGAACATCTCGCGGGGCAGCCTGATCGCGAAGATGAAGGAGTACGACATCAAAGACTTCCGGTATCTCAAGCGCGGGGAATGATCCCGGGCGGCCGGGTCGCTAGACTGACGGCGTGTCCGATCTCGACACCCGGGCCTTCCGGCGCTCGTTGACCCTCGTCCTCGCGGTGCTCGGCCTGTTGACGGCGGGCGCCGTCGTGCTCTTCGGGCATCTCCTCTTCAAGTCGCTCTCACGCGACGTGGTCAACGACGCCATTCTCCACACGAAGCTGGACGCGGAGCGGCTCGCCCGCGGCATCGCGGAGCGCTCGTCGGGGGACCCGTACGTCCTGAAGCTCAAGCAGACGGAAATCGACCGGCTCGTCTCGACGGGCCTGTCGGAGCGGCAGATCCTGACGGAGGTCGAGGTCCTCGACAGCGCGAAGAAGGAGGTTCTCTACGCGTATCGGGGCACGCTCACGGTGCCCGACCGCAAGGCCCAACCCGGCGCCGAGGGACTGAAGGTCCTCGACGTGAAGCCGGCGGAGCCCGGTACGACGGCGCGCAGCTGGAGCCTCGAGACGCCCGAGCCCGATCCGTACGATCTGGAGGTTCCCATCAGCGACTTCGCGTGGTTGCGCTTCACGGTCTCCCGGCGCGTGCTCGCCGAGCGGGTCGAGAAGCTGCGGCGCGAGCTCTACCTCAGGACGTTCGCCGCCGCCGTCGTGTCCCTGCTCGGCATTCTCGCGGCCTCCTCGGCTGTCATCCTGCTTTACCGGCGCACGCGGCGGGTGGAAGCGGCGCGCCTCGAGGCCGAGCGGCGCGCCGAGCTGGGCGAGGTGGCGGCAGGCCTCGCGCACGAGATCCGGAATCCGTTGAACGCCATGGGCCTCAATCTGGAGCTCCTCGAAGAGCAGCTCGCGCACGCGGGCCCGGGCTCGGTCGAAAGCGTTCCCAGGGCCTCGGCCGCGGATCTCGCGCAGGCCGCGCGCCTCGAGACGGGCCGGCTCGCGCGCCTCCTCACGGATTTTCTTTCGTACGCGCGCCCGTCGCCGCTCAGCCCCGTTTCCGCCGACCTGAATGAGGCCGCAGGCGAGGCGGTCGCCTTCCTCCAGCCCGAGGCGGGGCGCCGCCACATCCTGCTCACGTTCTCGCCTCACGCGGAAGGCGCGCCCGCGCGGCTGGACCCGGCGCGCGTGCGCCAGGTCGTGCTCAACCTCGTCGGCAACGCGCTCGACGCGGTGGAGGCGGAGGGGGCCGCCGCGCGCGAGGTGGAGGCGCGCGTCGAGGACGCGGGGAGCTTCTGGCGGCTCACGGTCGCCGACCACGGGCCCGGCGTGCCGACCGCGAGGACGGCCGACCTCTTCAAGCTCTTCGTGTCGACGAAGCCGGCAGGCACGGGCCTCGGCCTCCCGATCGCCGAGCGCATCGTCCGGGCGCACGGCGGCACGCTGACGCTCTCCTCGTCGCCCGGCGAGCCGACGAGGGCCGTGGCGACGTTCCCGAAAGGACGCTGAGGCTCAGCGCGGCGGAAGGATCTTCGAGGGGACGGGCCCGGCCTCCCCGCGTTGGAAGGCGAGTATGCGCGCCACGAGCGTCTTCACGGGCGCCGGGAGCGTCAGCAACAGCTCGCCTTCGGGGTTCAGGATCACCTGCTCCGTCGCGCCGGTCGCGAGCAGCGTCCTCTCCGGCAGGCGGCGAATCTCGTAGGCCATCGCGAGCCTCGCGGTCTCGGAGGGCGCAAGGACGGCGGAAACTTCCAGCCGGTCGTCCAGCTTCGCGGGCCGCTTGAGGTTCATTTCGACCTTCGTGATTGGCACCTTGTAGCCGTGCTCGAGGGCGTCGGCGGGCGTCAGCCCGAACGCCGCACAGAGCGCGTTGCGCGCCACCTCGAAGTACAGCACGTAATGGCCGTGCCAGACGACACCGTACGAGTCCACTTCGGGAAAACGCACCTCGAAGGAGGTCGAAAACGCGCGCGTCATGGCGCCGTGAGGACCGCCGCGAGAACGTTGCCCCCGGCGCCGAAGGCGTCGACCAGGATGGCGCCGATTTCGGGATTCGCGCGCAGCTCGGCGGCGGCGAGGGCGAGCTGGATCGCGCCGATCGCCGGGTTCTCGCCGAGGCCGTCCTTGACGGCCAGCGTGCGCGGCAGCCGGGCGCCGAAGACGTCCGCGAGGGCGGCTTCTTCGGCGGCGTCCGTCGCGGGCGATCCGTTCCTCGAGAGGTGGACGAGTCCCACGTCGGATGGCGCGAGCCCGGCCTGCTCGAGGGCGTCGCGTACCGCGGCCGCGAGAACAGCCGGATGGGCGCGCCGCTTCTGGGGCGAGACGGCCTCGCCGCGCGAGGCGATCCCCGCGACCCGCGCGTCGACCCGGGCCCCGCGCGCGCGGGCCGTCGCCTCGTCCTCGACGAGGACCACGCCCGCGCCCTCGCCGAGGACGAACCCGGGACGCCGCCCGGTGCGGGTGGCATGCACCCGCTCGTACGCGCGGTGGTAGACGAGGTTCCATTCGTCGGCCGCGCCCACGATCAGAGCGTCCGCGCGGCCGTCCGCGAGGAGCATTCGGGCGTAAAAGAGCGCGTTCAGGGCGGCCGGATCCTTCTGGGTGATCGTCACGTTCGGGCCCTTGATGCCGACCTCGATCGCGGCCTGCGAGGCGGGCGCGTTCGCCACCGTGTTCGGGAAGAGAAACGGCGACGCGGCGTCGGGCGATTCGACCGCCATCTGGCGCTCGAACTCGGTCAGCGGACCGACGCCGGCCGAGCCTGTGCCGAGGAGAATGCCGGTTCGCGCCTCGCGTCCCGCGAGCGTGTAGCTCGCGTCGGCGAGGAGCTGCCTCACCGCGACGACGGCGTACTGGCTGCCGAGGTCGAGGCGGCGGGCCTTGCTTCTCGGCAGTTCCGGCTCCGTCGTGAACGGGCCGATGCGCGCCGCGGGGGAGCGGTCGGCCAGAGGCGGCGCGCCGTCCCCTTCGACGGGAGCCACGGCGGAGCGCCCGACGGCGAGCGCGGCGCGGGTCTCGGCGAGCGTCCGGCCGAGCGCCGTGACCGCGGACTCCCCGGTGATGACAGGCGCCTTCAAGCGGCCCCGAACGCCACGACCGTCGAGTTCCCCCCGAACGCGAACGAGTTCGAGAGCGCTGTCCTCACACGCACCTCGCGGGCGATGTTCGGGACGTAGTCGAGGTCGCACTCGGGATCGGGCTCCTCGAGGCGGATCGTGGGCGGCACGAGGCCGGTCTCGATCGTGCGGACGGTCGCGACGGCCTCGATGGCGCCCGCCGCGCAGAGGCAGTGTCCGAGCATGGACTTGATCGAGGAGACGGGGATCTCGCGGGCGCGGTGAGCGAGCGCCCGTTTGATCGAGGCCGTCTCGGCGGAGTCGTTCTGCGGCGTGGCGGTGCCGTGCGCGTTCACGTAGTCCACGTCCTCGGGGTTCAGGCCGGACGCGAGGAGGCACGCGGCGATCGTGCGCGCGCCCGCCTCGCCGGTGGGCTCGGGCTGCGTCATGTGGTGTGCGTCGGACGTCACGCCGTAGCCGAGGAAGCGGGCCCGGACGCGCGCTCCGCGGCGGAGAGCGTGGCCTTCGTCCTCGAAGACGAGGAGTCCGGCGGCCTCGCCGATCGTGAGCCCCTTTCGGCGGCGGTCGAACGGGCGGCAGGGCTCGGGATCGACCGAGCGCAGGGCGTTGAAACCGCCGTGCGTGAGTCGGGCAAACGTGTCGGCGCCGCCGGTCACGACGACGTCGCAGAAGCCGTGGCGGATCAGGTCGGCGGCGTAGCCGAGGGACGTCGCCGAGGACGAGCAAGCCGTCGTGATCGTGGAGCGGGGGCCGAGGAAGCCCCAGCGCTCGGCAATCCGGTCGGTCGTCTGGTCCGGGGGATGGTTGAGAACCTTCGTCGGGCGCGCGTGGCGCGGCCCCTTCGCGAGAAGGTCCCGGAAATAGTTCTCGCTGTCGAGGAGGCCCGACACGCCTCCTCCGAGGACGACGCCGATGCGCGAGGGATTTTCACGATCGAGGTCGAGCCCCGCGTCGTCAAGGGCTTCGGCCGCCGCCGTGAGGCCGATGACGTCGGTGCGCGAGAGGCGGCGTCGCAGGGCCGGTTCGAGCCCCAGGGGCAGCACCTTGACCTCGGCCGCGAGCTTCGTGCGGAAGGCCGACGCGTCGAAGAGCGTGATCGGACCGATGCCCGAGCGGCCGGTGACGAGGCCTTCCCAGGTCGACGCGAGGTCGTTCCCGAGCGAGGTCACGGCCCCGAGGCCCGTCACGACGATGCGGCGTTCGTCCATTCGGCGGATCTTACTGAGATTGTTAGCATGCGGGCATGCTTGACCGCCGCGCGCTCGCCCTGACCGTCCTCTGCTTCGCCTTTCCAGCCGCAGCCGAGGGGCCGCCGACCGCCGCCGAGGCGGAAGTGTTCCTGAAGAACGCAGAGCAGCGCCTCCTGCAGCTCTCCGTGGAGGCCGGACGCGCTGACTGGGTGAAGCTCAACTTCATCACCGAGGACACCGAGCTTCTGGCCGCGAAGGCCGACGAGCGCGCGATCAACGCGGCTGTCGAGCTGGCCAAGCAGGCCGTGCGGTTCGACACGCTCGCGTTGCCGGAGGAGCTCGCCCGCAAGATGAAGCTCCTGAAGAACTCTCTCACGCTCGCGACGCCGTCGGACCCGAAGGAGAGCGAGCAGCTCACGCGCATCGCGTCGTCGATGGAAGGCCTGTACGGCAAAGGCAAGGACTGCCGGCAGGGCAAGGACGGGAAAGAAGAGTGCCGCGACCTCGGGGAGCTGTCGAAGATCCTGGCCACGAGCCGCAGCTACGACGAGCTGCTCGACGCCTGGACGGGATGGCACGCCATCTCGCGGCCCATGAGAAAGGACTTCGTCACGTACGTCGCGCTGGCGAACAAGGGCGCGAAGGAGCTGGGTTTCGCCGACACCGGCGCGATGTGGCGCTCGAAATACGACATGCCGCCGGATGCGTTCGAGAAGGAGCTGGACCGCCTGTGGGAGCAGGTGAAGCCGCTCTACATCTCGCTCCACGCCTATGTGCGCACGAAGCTGCACGAAAAGTACGGCGACCGCGTGAGCACGAGCGGACCCATCCCCGCGCATCTCCTCGGCAACATGTGGGCACAGGAATGGGGAAACATCTACCCGCTCGTGGCTCCGGCGGGCGCGGATCCCGGTTACGACCTGACGCAGATTTTGAAGAGCCGCAAGACGAACGACCAGCAGATGGTCAGGTACGGCGAGGCGTTCTTCACGTCGCTGGGCTTCGCGCCCTTGCCCGGGACGTTCTGGAAGCGTTCTCTTTTTCTGAAGCCCCGTGACCGTGAGGTCGTGTGTCATGCGAGCGCGTGGGACGTGGACTCCGCGAACGACCTGCGCATCAAGATGTGCATCGACATCACCGCCGAGGACTTCAGCACCATCCATCACGAGCTGGGCCACAACTTCTACCAGCGCGCTTACAACGAGCAGCCGTACCTCTTTCGCGACAGTGCCGACGACGGTTTCCACGAGGCCGTCGGCGACACGATCGCGCTCTCCGTGACGCCCGAATACCTCGTGAAGCTCGGGCTCCTCGAGAAGGCGCCGGACACGTCGAAGGACATCGGCCTGCTCCTCGACAAGGCGCTGGAGAAGATCGCCTTCCTGCCTTTCGGGCTCGTGATCGACCAGTGGCGCTGGAAGGTGTTCTCGGGCCAGATCCCGCCGGAGAAATACAACGAGGCGTGGTGGGAGCTCCGGAAGAAATACCAGGGGATCGCACCGCCCGCTGCGCGGAACGAGCAGGATTTCGATCCCGGCGCGAAGTTCCACGTGGCCGGCAACGTTCCCTACATGCGGTACTTCCTGGCGGACATCCTCCAGTTCCAGTTTCACCGCGCGCTGGCCGGAATCGCCGGCTGCAAGGGCCCGCTCAACCGCTGCTCGATTTACGGCAACAAGGAGGCCGGGAGCCGGCTGAATGCGATGCTGTCGATGGGCGCGAGCCGCCCCTGGCCGGAGGCGCTCGCGGCGCTGACCGGGCAGAAGCAGATGGATGCGACCGCCATCCGCGACTACTTCGCCCCGCTGAAGACGTGGCTCGACGAGCAGAACAAAGGCAAGCCCGTCGGCTGGTAGCGCGCCCCCGGGCGCGGCGGGGTCTGTATCATTCCGGCCTCGTGGCCGAGCGCGTCGACTGGCATCGCTACTTCATGAACATCGCCGAGGAAGTGGCGAGGCGGGCCACGTGCCCGCGCAAGCACGTCGGCGCGGTCGTCGTGCGAGACAAGCGGCTCCTCTCCACGGGCTACAACGGCTCGCTCCGGGGCCTCCCGCACTGTGACGAGGTCGGCTGCCTGATGGAGGACGGCCACTGCATCGCGACGGTTCATGCCGAGGCGAACGCGATTCTCCAGGCCGCGATGAACGGCGTCCGCATCGAGGGCGGCGAGATCTACACCACGGCCTCGCCCTGCTGGAGCTGCTTCAAGCTCATCGCAAACGCGGGGCTCGTCGCCGTGTACTTCGGCGAGTTCTACCGCGAGCCGCGCATCCACGACTACGCCGACCGCGTCGGGATCCGCCTCTTCGACCTGTCGGCCCGCTCGGACTTCTCAGAGCCCCGCTAGGTCGAGGCTCGGCCGAGCCGCAGTCGTGTTGAAAGGTAGTCGTCGATGAGGAGGCGCGCGTTCTCGGAAAGCCGGAAGAAGCGGGCGCCGAAGCCGGAGAGCGCCCCCGGGGCGCGCCGGACGACGATCACTTCGCCCGTCACGATCTTGCCGGCCCGGTCGTGCGGAAGCCTGAAGCTCACCTCGAGGCGTGCGCCAACGGGCTGAACCTCGCTCGCCGTCGTGAAGAATCCCGACGAGGAGATGTCGATCAGGCGCCCTTCCGTGGGGCGGCCGCCCCTCCAGAAGGCCACGGGGGCGTCGACCGGCACGCGCGGCGCGGCGCGCTCGAAGAGGTCGAGGAGCCGCCGGACCTCGGCGAGCACGACGTCCGGCGCGGCCCCGCCGGCCAGGACATGGACCGACCCCGCGCCGCGCGCCTCGTCGGCACGATCCGGAGAGGCGAGGACGAGGAACGGCACCGCGTGGGCGGCGCGAAGGGCCCGGAGCGCCTCGAGCGCGGCCTCCGGATTCCGCTCGAGGTCCGCGATGACGAGAACGGGGCGGCTCGCCACGACGGCGTCGAGTGCCTCTCCCGCCGTCGCGGCGTCGAGGAGCGTGACATCGCTCGTCGAGCGCCAGGAGGGCTCTTCGGGCAGGCGCCGCCGGGCGCCGTCGAGAAGAAGAATCGTCGGCATGGAGTGATCGAGAACGAGTCTCGATCGGCTAGTTTACCGCCTTCACCAGGTCAGATTGAAACCGCCGAAGAACGTGCGGCGCGGCAGCGGAACGCCCGCGACCTCCTCGTAGCGCACGTTGCCGAAGTTGTTCCCATCCACGAAGAATTCGAGGATGCGCCCCTGAAACGCCTGCCACGAAAGGCGCGCCGAAAGGAGCCAGACGCCGTCGGCGAAGCTCGGGCGGGAAAGGTACGAAAGGCGTGAGGTCGCCGAGAGGTCGAAAGGAAGGGCGACGCCGGCGGCGACGTCCCATTTCACGTGAAGGGGGTCGAGGATGTACTTGCCCTGCGTCGCTCCGTCCGCTGCCGCCGAAAGGCTCGCGAGATCGACGAACAGGTACGCGACCTGAACGCGGAGCTGCGTCAGGAAGGAAGGCCGGCCGCGAGTCCAGTCCGCCGAGGCCTCGACGCCGTCCGTATCGGCCTGCCGCACGTTCCGGGCGCGGAAGGGCTCGCTCGAGGACGAGCGCACGAAGTCGATGAGGTCGGTCGCATGCCTGTGAAAGTACGCCGCGTCGAGCGTGACGGCTCCGGCGGCGAGCGCGGCCCCCACTTCGGCGTTCCACGCCTTCTCGGGGCGCAGGTCGGGATTGCCCACGTTCTGAGGGTCGACGTAGTAGAGCTCCGTGAAGGATGGGACTCGGAAGCTCGTCCCGAACGAGGCGCGGAGGGTGACGCCGGGCTGGGCGTCCCAGGCGGCGCCGGCGTAGGGCGAGAGCCGCGAACCATAGCCCTCGTACATGTCCAGACGGAGACCCGCGCGCACGCCGCCCGCGGCGGGCGTGTCCGGGGCCCAACCGTGCGCGAGCTCGGCGAAGAGCGCGCCGTGGCCCCGGCCGTGGCTCCCGAGATTCGTGGACGAAATCGTCTCGCGTCCGGCTTCCACGCCGAACGCGAGTGTGCCGCCGAGAAGCGCGTGTCGGGCGGCCGCGCGGACGAGCCCCGTGACGGTGTCGTGAAGGTTCTCGTAGAACGACGGGTCGTTCCTTTCGAGCACGAAGTCGTCGTGGTGGGCGCGCGCGAATGCGGACGGCGTCAGCGTCCAGCCGCCGAGGGTGAGAGTCGAAGAGAGGGTGGCCGTGCGCGTGCGCGTCGACTCCTGCTGATTCGGAAATGTCGTGCCGTAGAAGCCGTAGGCGCCGAAGTTGCGGCTCGCGTAACCGAGGCCGAGCGCCACGGGCCCAGCGCCCGTGTCCCAGCGGCCGGAGACGCGAAGAAGGCCGGATGCGGATTCCGTGTCGTCGCGAAAACCCGCGTTCTCCGTCCGCTCCCAGTCGACCGCCGCCGAGACGGAGTCGCTGAGGCGCATCGCGACGCGGGAGCCGCCGGCGTCGAGGGAATCGCTGCCGTGCCCGTAGTGAGCCTCGAGGTGCATGTTCGACCGCCCGAGATCGGCCCCGCGCGTCACGATGTTCACGACGCCGCCCACCGCGTTCGAGCCCCACAGCGCGGAGCCGCCTCCGGACAGGACCTCGATCCTCTCGACGGCCCCGAGCGGCACGTCGAAGTCCGCCGAGAGATGTCCGCTCTCGGGGTCGGTCGCGGGCTGGCCGTCGACGAGGAGGAGGGTGCCGTTGAAATCCGAGCCGCGGATCCCGATGTCCGCCTGCGTCCCGTTCAGGCCCCGCCGGCGCACGTCGATTCCGACGAGCGTCAGGAGGACGTCGGGCAGCGCGCGCGCTCCCGGCATCGCCGCGATCTCCTCGCGCGTCACGACGCGGACCGTGGCGGAGGCCGGCGCCACGTCGAGGCGCGTCGCGACGACGGCGACCTCCTGCTTGATGCGCGGGGCGGCGGTCTCGTCCGTCGGAAGCGTTTCCTGCGCGACGAGGGGCGCCGCGCCGAGCGCCGCGGCGAGGGAAGCGCGGGCGATCCCGGTCATGGCGCGAGGATAACGGAAACGGAAGCGCGCTAAAGTCGCGCGGCGATGGACACGCTCACGCACGGCCTCGCGGGCGCGCTGCTCGCCCGCGCCCTGCCGTCCACCGGGGACGAAGTCCTCGACCGCGCGCTCGCGCGGCGCGAGACGTGGGCCGGCTTCGCGGCGGCCGTGTTCCCCGACGCCGACGTCTTCGTGTCGCCTTTCTCGGCCGAGTTCTACATCACGCAGCACCGCGCGCTGACGCACTCGTTCGTGACGCTTCCGGTGTGGATCGTCGTGCTCACGGCCGTCGCCGTGCTCCGGCTCTCGCCCGCGCTCGGTCCTCCCGGCGCCTCCGCGCGCCGCACGGCCGTGGGGCGGATGGGCGCGGTCGTCGGGCTCGGCCTCCTGTCGCACATCCTGCTCGACTGGATCACGTCCTGGGGCACGATGTTCCTTTCGCCGCTCTCGTGGACGCGGTTCGCGCTCGACTGGACCTTCATCCTCGACGCGACGCTCTCGGGGCTTCTCGCGCTCTCGCTCGTCGGGGTCCGTGCGGTCTCGCGGCGCTCTCACGCGCGCTCGCGGACCGCGGCGCGCGCGGGCCTCCTGGCCGCGGCCGCGTACGTCGGGCTCTGCGCCGTCCGCCACGCCGAAGCGCTGCATCTCGCCGACGCGCTCGCGCCAGGCGCCGCAAAGCGGGCCGCGATCCCTCAGCCGCTTTCGCCCGACCGCTGGCTCCTCCTCTCGGACGACGGGCCCGCCGTGACGGCGACCTTCCTGGATCTCGGCAAGCGCGGGAGGGAGGGCGCGCCCTCGCCGGACACCGAGGAGCTCGCCCGTACGGGATTCCGCGGCGGCGCCCTGGGTCTGCTTCGTCATCTGGACGGCGTCTACCGTTCACGCGACGACCTCGCGCCGCGCGCGATCGAGAAAGTGAACGGCCCGTTCGCGCGGCGCACGCTCGAGAGCGGGATCGCCGGGGTGTTCGGCCGCTTCGCGCGGTTTCCCGCCGCGCGAGAGAGGATGCGGGGAGCCACCGTGGAGGTTCTCCTTCGGGACGTGCGCTTCGGCTACCTCTCGAACGAGGTCGATCCGTTCACCTACATCGTCCGGTACTCCCGTGAAGGCGACGTCCTCTCGGCGGGCTTCCCGTCCTCGCGCTGGAGCCGCGAGAGAGCGCCCAGCCCCGTCGGCGCGGCGCGATAGGCGGCCCGCCATGGCGCGCATGCCCGTCCTCTTCGTCGGCCACGGCTCGCCGATGAACGCGATCGAGGACAACGAGTGGAGCCGCGGCTTCTCCGCCCTCGCGTCCCTCGTGCCGGCCCCGCTCGCGATCCTCGCGGTGTCGGCGCACTGGTTCGTGCGGGGAACGTTCACGACCGGTGGCGCGAAGCCGCGGACGATTCACGACTTTGGCGGCTTTCCGGCGCCGCTCTATGAAATCCGGTATCCCGCGCCCGGGAGCCCCGCGCTCGCGCATCGCGTCGCGGCTCTTCTCGGCGAGCGCGCCTCGGTCAGCCTCGAGTGGGGGCTCGATCACGGCACGTGGTCCGTGCTGCGTCACCTCCGCCCCGCCTCCGACGTGCCCGTCGTTCAGCTCAGCCTCGACGCGCATCTCGCCCCGGCGGCGCATCTCGCCCTCGGTCGCACGCTCGCGCCATTGCGCGAAGAGGGCGTGCTCGTGATGGGGAGCGGCAACATCACGCACAACCTGAGAGACGCGTTCTCGAGGCTTCACCGCGGTGACCGCGCCACTCCCGAGTGGGCGGGGCGGTTCGACGCGGACGTCGCGCGCGCCCTCGAGGAGAGGGACGACGACTTCCTCGTGCGGGCTCCGGAGACAGACACAGGCCGCCTCTCGCACCCGACGCTCGACCACTACCTGCCGCTCCTCTACGCCGCCGGAGCCGCGGACGCGGGCGATGCCGTGCGCTTTCCCATCTCGGGCTTCGATCTGGGGTCGCTGTCCATGCGCGCGGTCTTGTTCGGGTGAAAGGCCGTTTCGGAGCTCCCCTCTACGCGGCCCCGTGGACCGCGACCTCGACCTTCGCCGGGTGAGCGAGGGCTCGGGCCTCGACGTCGAGAAGCTCGTCGAGCCTCCTGACCGCCGCCTCCTCGCTTGCGTGTGCGACCGCAAGCTCGAGGTAGATCGGGCCGTGCCGGGCCTCGGCGTGGACGAGCTCGGCGTAGAGCTTCGCGAGGCGCGGGTCGGCCACATGGCCGAGAAGGCGTTCGAAGCGCTCGTGGCTGCGCGCCTCGATGAGCGCGGCGACGAGGAGGAGGTCGAGACCCTTGTCGGGCTCCCGCTCCTTCCGGCACACGGCGCGGAGCTCGGCCACGTAGAAATTGCGTCGCGTCGTGAGCATCGGCGCGCCGAGGCGGCGCGCCTCGCGCGAGACCCTGCGGAAGTGGCGCAGCTCCTCGGCCGCCAGCGCCGAGAGCCGGTCGACGAGCGCCGCGTTGCGCGGGTACGTCCCGACGAGCGACAACGCCTGCACCGAGGCCTGCAGCTCGCACACGGCGTGGTCGGCCACGAAGGCGGGCAGGTTTTCCACCGCCGTGATGCGCGCGGCCCACGACTCGGGCGTTTCCGACCGGAGGCGAATGGGAATCACAGCAGGGGCGCGGGCGACGGCTCCGCGTCGGGTGCGGGTTGCGGGGCTTCCGGAGTCGTCGAGGCCGGGGCCGAAGCGCGGGCCTCCTTCGAGCGCGTGAGATAAGCCGAGGCCGCGCCGAGGTGCCCCGCGCGCGTGAGAATCCGGAGCAGGACGACGAGCTGCTGGCCGGCGAGAATCAGGGCGAAATCGCCGAGCTCTTTGCCATCCCATACGGGACCGACGAACAGCCACACCAGGAGTGGGAGGACACCGAGCGCGGCAAAGAGGATCTCGAGCGCCAGGGTGCGCACGGGCCGCCCGAGGACGAACCCGAAGCCGGTCATCAGGGCGGCGAACGGATTCGTGGTCCCCTGGCCCAGCGCCGCGCGCGCGTAGAGCACGACGAGCCGCAGGTATCCCGCCGCGAGTAGGAAAGCCCCGAGGCGGAGGAGGAGAAGCCCGACAGCCTCCCATTCGTAGCGCAGCTCGTCCGGTTCGTAGAGCGTGCCCGGCGCCGCGTAGATCCAGCGGTACGCGGCGAGGAGGCCCGCGAGCGAAAGCGCTCCGTAAAGGAGAGAAGGGACCGCAAGACGCGCGGCGTCGGCCCCGAACGCCGCGAGGCTCTTCCGATCGCGCTCGGCGCCGAAGCGTCCGGCGAAGCCGCCGGAGAAGAGGGCGGCGAGGAGCGCCGCGAGCGCTCCGAAGCCCACCGCGGACCCCGACATGCCGGTCGTGCGGAAGAAGCCCGAGAGCGGCGCCTGCCGCCCCGGCGAGCGGCGCTCTTCTCCCTCGCCCGTCACGACCTCGTCCCACTTCGAGAGGTCGCCGAGGACGTCCGGCCTCGTGCGCGCGAACGCCATGAAGAACGTGTGAAGGTCAGCGTCCTTCGCCGACAGCCGCTCCGCCCAGGCGCTCTTGTCCAGCGTTTGGCGGAGCGCGGACGTGAGCGGGTGCGTGAAGGCGGCCGCGAGCGCCGCGTTCAGGACGAGGAGGAGCAGGAGCGCTTTCCACGTCTCGAGCGCCGAGAAGAGGCCGCGCGCCGCGAGCACGAGCACGGAATCGCGTTTCAAGAGGCTCCCGCGAAACCGAGGAGCGCGAAAATCTCGAGGGCGTTCTGCGCCCAGAAGCGCAGGCGCGCCGCCCAGCGGCGCGACGCCGCGGGCGCCTCCTCCGTGAGGCGTCCGTTGTTGAGCGGGTTCGCGTCGAGGAGGCACTTGCGATCCGGGTCGACCTCCGCCGCGACGAGCTTCGGCCCGGTGATTCGGTAGCGGATCCAGCGCTCGTCGCCGTTCCAGGGGCGGCGCATCCGGCTGCCGTCGGCAAAGCGCAGCTCGACCTCCACCGGCCAGGACGCCTCCCCGAGGCGCTGCACGACGGCGAGCGACTCCCAGCCGCCCGCGTCGTCCTTCGGCGCCACGAGCGCCCGCGCATCTCCTTCGCCCGTGTACCCGGTGACGGGCCGTGCCCGATGCGTGGACGCCGACGTCACGGCATAGTCGAGGGGGCCGGCCGAGCTCCAGATCCCCGCAATCGCGCGCGCGGGCGCCTCTCCAGCGACCTCGCGGACCACCGCGAGAAAGTCGGCCGAGGTCGGGTGCTTGAACGCCCAGCGGGTGGCGTACGTCTTCATGACCCTTGCCCACGAGTCCTCGCCGAACGTGCGCTCGGCGGACGCGAGAAGGAGCGCCGTGCGGCTGTAAGCGTTGACGCGCACGGCGTCTCCGTCGAGCTGACGGAAGGACGGCACGTCCGTCGCATCCGACGACGAGGACTGCGCCCAGCGGTGATAGCGCTCGTTCGGGGCGACGGGGTACGGGACGGACACGGACGGAAACACGACGGGGAGTCCGAAGAACCGCACGACGAGCGAGGGATCGCCGAACGCCGTCTTCAGCGCGCGGAGCGTCGCCCAGGTGTTGAAGCCCTCGTCGAGGTGCGCCTCCTCGAATTCGTTCGAGGCGAGGATTCCGTAGAACACCTGATGGCCGAACTCGTGCACCGTCACGCTTTCGGGCGAATGCCCGGCCGCGGGCGCGAGCCAGTGCGCGCCGCCCGTGAAGAGCGTCGGGTACTCCATGCCCCCGGTGTGGCTGCCCCAGGGCGGATCCACGACGGTGACCATGGGGTAGGGATACGGGAGGTAGCGCGTGCCGTAGCCCGCGAGGGCGGCCTTCACGGCCTTGAGATAGCGGTCCCGCACGCGGCGGTGGTCCGGCTGCAGGAGAAGGACGATGTCGACGTTCGGAAGGCCGACCGTGCTGAACGTGTCGCGCACGACCTCGAATCGCGGGCAGGCCGTGAACGCGAAGTCGTGCACGTCCTCGGCCGTGAAATGCACGCGCACGAGGTCGCCGGGGAGGTCGGCCTCGTCCTTGAGGACGCCGGTCGCTCCGACGTGCCCTTTCACCGCCTTCGGCAGCGTGAGCGTCACGTCGTAGTCACCGAAGTCGGCGAAAAACTCGGTCGCGGCGTGGAATTGGTGCGCGTTCCAGCCGCGGTCGGTGGCCACGCCCAGTTTCGGAAACCACTGAGCGCCGAAAAGGTAGTCGTCCTTCCAGCCCGTGCGCGCCACCGCGCGGGGAAACCGGCCTTCCCAGTCGACGCGGAAGACGAGCGTCTCGCCGGGCGACACGGGGCGCGGCAGTGCGACGGCGACGAGCGTCCGGTCGTCGGGATTGCCGTCGTCGGGCGAGACGTACTTCAGCGACGGCGTCAGGTCGGTGCCGTCCTCGAGGGCGATCCGGTGAATCTCGGTGAAGCTCCACCGACTCGCGTCCTTCGCGCGCATCCCGCGGTCGTTCCGCCCGCCGCCGCGCGACTGCTCGGTGAGCCACGTGGAGCGGTCGTTTTTCCAGGCGTTGAGGTAGAGGTGGAGCCTGAGGTCTTCGAACGAGAACTGTGTTCGGTTCGTGAAGCGCACCGTCTCTCGCCCCGTCAGGCCGTGAGCGGCGTTCACCTGCGCCTCGATCGTGTACGACGCGACGGCGGCGGCGCGTGGCCCCGCCTCGGCGCGGGCCGGGACGAGAGTGGAGGCGAGAGCGGCGGCGAGAGAAAGAGTCCGCGGGCGCAGGGGCGTCACGAGCGCGGATGCTAGCAGGGGCGCGGATTCCCGAGGCGGCGGGCTTGCCGGGCCCGCGCCCTAGAATCGGCTCGTGGCGAAGACCGGCACAAAGGCGAAGGACCCCGCGGTGCGCGCCGCGGAGCTCCGGGACGAGATCGAGCGGCACGCGCGCCTCTATTACGTGGAGGACCGGCCCGAGATCACGGACGCCGAATACGACGCCCTGCTTCGGGAGCTGATCGCGCTCGAAGAAGAGCACCCCCGGCTCGTGACACCGGACTCGCCCACGCAGCGCGTCGGGGGCACGCCCGTGGGCGAGCTGCCGAGCGTGAGGCACGAGATCCCGCTCCTTTCGCTCGAGAACGCGTACTCGCCGGAGGAGCTCGCGGCCTGGGTCAAACGCGTGACGGAGCGCCTGGACGGCCGCACTCCGGCGCTCGTGTGCGAGCTGAAGATCGACGGTCTCTCCGTATCGCTCGTCTACGAGGAGGGCCGCCTCGCGCGCGCCGCGACGCGCGGCGACGGCACGACCGGCGAGGACGTCACGCCGAATGTGAAGACGATTCACGACGTACCCTTGGCATTGAAGATTTCTTCGAAAGGGAAGATCCCCGATGTGCTCGAGGTGCGCGGCGAGGTGTACATGCCGAAGAAGTCCTTCGCCGCCCTCAACAAGGCTCGCGAGGAGGCGGGGGAGCCGCTCTTCGCGAACCCGCGCAACGTGGCCGCGGGTTCGCTGCGCCTCCTCGACGCGAAGATCACGGCGTCTCGCCGTCTCTCGGCCTTCCTCTACTCCATTGCCCGCTGGGAAGGCGCCGGGGGACCGGAAAGACAGAGCGAAAGCCTCTTCACACTCGAGGAACTCTCTTTCCCGGTCAACCCCCATCGCGCCGTCGTCTCCGACGTGGAAGGGGTCCTCGCGTTCCTCGACAAGTGGCGGACGAAGCGGCACGACCTGCCGTTCGAGACGGACGGCGTGGTCGTGAAGGTGGACGCGCTCGCCGACCAGAAGCGCCTCGGCCAGACGGCGAAATTCCCGCGGTGGGCCGTCGCGTACAAGTATCCGCCCGAGGAAGCGAC
>JBGPDK010000004.1:0-42705 GCA_041482235.1 Thermoanaerobaculia bacterium
CCGCGGCGCGTTCTGGTGCGCCGCAGCCGCGGGCGTCCTCTACGGCGCGTACGGCCCGCTCGTCTTCCACGACTTCTTCCTCTACCGCGACGGCCCCGTGGCTCATCTCTCGACGCTTCTCGTCGCCTGGCCGCTGATCGCGAGGGTAAGGTCCGAAGAGGAGGAGAAGATTTCTTTGAAAGGGGAAGAGCGGGCGGCGGAGCGCGCGCGATGGATGCGCGGCGCAGGGGGCGCTTTTGCTCTGGGGCTCCTCGGCGGCCTCGCCATCCTGCTCAAGCAGACAGTCGCGCCCCTGGCCCTCGTATCTCTTTATTGTCTTTCCTTCTCTTCTCCTTCCAAGAAATCCCCGGGCGACGGCGCAAGCCGCCGCCGTCTCGCTTTCGGAATTCTCGGCCTCGCGCTTCCCCTTTCCGTCCTCTGCATACGAAACGTCTCCGCCGGAGTGCCGCCCCTGACGTTCGACACGCGGCAGGCGATCGGCCTCGCGTGGGGGAACGCCTTCGGCGCCGACGCGACCACGAACCCGCCGCCGGGGATGAAGGAGATCCTGAAAGAGGCCGGCGGCTCGACCTCGAAGACCGCCAGGCTCGTCCTCGCGGGCTACAAGGAGCAACCGCTCGAGCTGCCGAAGCTCTTCCTGAAGAAGCTCGCGACGTTCTTCAACACGTTCGAGGTCCCCGACAACGCGAACTTCTACTTCTTCCGCGACCGGCTGCCGATCCTGAAGGTGCTGCCGGTGTTCCCATGCCTCTTTGGCATCGGGGGAGTCGGACTTTGCGCGGCGCTGGCGCGCCGCATTCTTCGAAAGGATGAATTCCTGCTCGCGGCCGT
Organism: Thermoanaerobaculia bacterium; assembly: GCA_041482235.1. Classification (GTDB taxonomy): domain Bacteria; phylum Acidobacteriota; class Thermoanaerobaculia; order UBA5066; family UBA5066; genus Fen-183. The sequence goes on from JBGPDK010000004.1 coordinate 832, forward strand.
CGGGATCCTCGCGTCCCTCGCGGCCTGTCTCCTCGTGCAGACGACGTCCCGATACCGGGTGGGGGCGATTGGGCCGCTCGCCCTCGGAGCGGGACTCTTCCTCCTTTTCACCTTCGAAGAAATACGCGCCCGCCGAATGCGAAACGTTTTTCTTCTGGCCATGACCGCGGCGGCGATGTCCCTCGTGCCCCTGCTCCCCTCGACGATTTACGACGCGCGCCATCGCTTCTCCGACACGCTCGTGTACGCGACGCTCGCCGAGGCCGAGCGCGGCCCCGAGGCCGCGGCCGAGGAGATCCGGCGTTACGTCGAGGAGGGTGGCGACGACCGCGCGTACGACGCGGCTCTGCGGGCGTTCCGGTACTGGGTCCGGACCGGCGAACGCTCGCAGGCGCTCGTCGAGCCCTCGGGCGTCGCGACGCCCGAGCGCCGCCTGAGGGAATTCCCGAAGACGAGCCGCGACGCACTCTTCGCGCGCTGAATTCGAAGAAGACCGGGCTTCTTACCCTCCAAAAAAGATCTTCTCTTGTCTTCTCTGGTGCTCTTCGGACGTTTCAGCGGGGGCGGAAGCCGCCGCCGCCGGGCCGTCCGCCGCGGAAGCCGCCTCCGCCGCCCGGACGCCGGTCTCGGTCGAAGTGCCGGGGCCTTTCGTCGCGGCCGCCGTCTCCCTCGCCCGCCGCCACCGCCGTGAGGCCGAGGCGCTCGACCTCGGCCGCGCTCTCCTCGGGCGTGAGCGCCTGGCGGCGCGAGAGCTTGATCTTTCCGTTCACGGGGTCGATCGCGATGATCTTGACCTTGACCTTGTCGCCCATCTTCACGACGTCGGTCGTCTCGCGCACGCGGCCCGGAGCGAGCTCCGAGATGTGAACGAGTCCGTCCATGCCGGGAAGGATCTGGACGAAGCATCCGTAAGGCTCGATGCGCATGACCGTGCCGAGGTACTCGGTGCCGATCTCGGGCACCGTCGTGAGCTGGCGAATCGCCTCGAGGCACTTCTCGGCCGTTCCGAGGTCGCTGGAGGCGACCGTGACGGTCCCGTCGTCCTGCACGTCGATCTTGCAGGAATACTCCTTCTGGAGCGCGCGGATCGTCTTGCCGCCGGAGCCGATGATGTCGCGGATCTTCTCCTCGGGCACGGTGATCGTGAGGAGGCGCGGCGCGAACGAGGAGAGCTCGGGGCGCGCGGCCTGGAGCGTCCGCTCCATTTTGTCGAGGATGAAGAGGCGGCCGTGTCGGGCCTGCTCGAGCGCCTGCTGGAAGATCTGCGGCGTGATGCCGCCGATCTTGATGTCCATCTGCAGTGCCGTGATGCCTTTTCGGGTGCCCGCGACCTTGAAGTCCATGTCGCCGTAATGGTCTTCCTGACCCGCGATGTCGGTCAGGACCGCGAAAGCGTCGCCTTCCTTCACGAGGCCCATGGCAACCCCCGCGACCGCGCCCTTGACGGGGACGCCGGCGTCCATGAGCGCGATCGAGCCGCCGCAGATCGTCGCCATCGACGACGAGCCGTTCGACTCGAGGATGTCGGAGACGACGCGGATCGTGTACGGGAATTCCTTCTCGTCGGGGAGGACCGCCTGGAGCGAGCGCCAGGCGAGGCGGCCATGGCCGATCTCGCGGCGTCCGGGGGAGCCGAAGCGCTTGACCTCGCCGACGGAGAACGGCGGGAAGTTGTAGTGGAGGAGGAACGCGCGCTCGGACTCGCCCTCGAGGTCCTCGATGAGCTGCGTGTCGTCGGACGTGCCGAGCGTCACCGTCACGAGCGCCTGCGTCTCGCCGCGCGTGAACAGACACGAGCCGTGCGTGCGCGGGAGGACGCCGGCCTCGATCGTGATCGGGCGGATCTGGTCGAAGGCGCGCCCGTCGAGCCGCGTCCTCTTCTGAACGATCGTTTCGCGCGTGAGCGTCTCGACGAGTTCGGAGAGGGCGCGTTTTGCCTGTTTGCGCGCCTCGGGCTGGTCCTCGGGGATCAGCTCGACGCCGTACTTCTTGACTTCCTTGATCTTCGCGTACGACTCGATCTTTCCGGGGTGCGTGAGGGCCTCCATCATCGGGCCCTCCCACTGCTTGCGGACGGCGGCGACGGAATCCGCGGGAACCGGCGCGGGCGACGTGAAGGGCGCCTTGACGACGTTGCGGCGCCCGGCCATCTGGGCGATGGCGGCGACGATCTTCCGGACCTGCTCGTGGCCGCGCAGGATGGCCTCGAGCATCACGGCCTCGGAGACTTCCTTCGCGCCCGCCTCGACCATCGAAACGGCGTCGTGCGTGCCGACGACGACGAGGTCGAACTCGGATTCCTTGCGCTCTTTCGCGGTCGGGTTGAAGACGTAGCGGTCGCCGATCTTTCCGACGCGGACGGCGCCGAGGACGTGATGGAAGGGGATCGTGTTGATCGCGAGCGCGGCGGCGGCGCCGTTGATCGCGAGGATGTCGGGGTCGTTTTCGCCGTCGGCCGAGAGGACGAGGCCCACGACCTGCGTCTCGTGGTTGAAGCCCTCGGGAAAGAGCGGGCGGAACGGCCGGTCGATCATCCGGCACGTGAGAATCTCCTTCTCGGTCGGGCGCCCCTCGCGCTTGAAGAATCCGCCGGGGATCCGGCCCGCCGCGTACTGGTATTCCTTGTATTCGACGGTGAGGGGAAGGAAGTCGATGTCCTTCGGCTCCTTCGCGTAGCAGGCGGTCACGAGGACCACCGTGTCGCCGCACTTCACGACGGCGGCGCCGTCGGACTGCTTGGCGATCTTGCCGGTTTCGATCGTGAGCGAGCGGCCATCGAGGTCGACGGTCAGGGTGTCATGCATGGACGGTTCCTTTCGGATGGCCCGGCCCGGCGGGCACGACGAGCTCAGGCCGCGGAATGCGGGCCGAGGCGTGCCGCCGAACGTGAGGGAAGAGAGACTACTTGCGCAGTCCGAGGCGCTCGATCAGCGCGCGGTACCGCTCCGAGTCACGCCTCTTCACGTAATCGAGCAGCCGGCGCCGCCGGCCCACCATCTGGAGGAGACCCCTCCGGGAGTGATGGTCCTTGGCGTGGGCCTTGAAGTGCTCGGTCAGCTCGGAGATGCGCTTGGAGAGAAGGGCGACCTGGACCTCGGGGGACCCGGTGTCGCTCTCGTGGAGCCGGTAGCTGGTGATCGTTTCCGCCTTCTTCGTGGTGAGCTGGGCCAATGTCGTTTTTTCCTTGAAGATCTCTTATTTTTCAGCCCGCGAAGTCTACCGGGAACGCCAAAGGTCGTCAATCGAGCGGCAACCCCCTAGTCCGCGAGGACGATCTTCGGGCGCGCGAGGGCGAGGACGCCTTTGCCGAGCGGCTCGAGGATGCCGAGCGCGAGGAGCTCCCCGTCCGAGACGAGGCGCACCATGGCGGCGCCCGCGGCTTCCGACGAGACGCGCACGGGCACGCCGTGCCCGCTCTTCACTTTCGCGGCCTCGGCGGCCGTGAGGGGAACCTCGGGGAACGGGAGCGGGATCTCCGAGAGGCCCAGCCAGAAGGGCTTCGTCAGGCGATCCGCGGGCTCGAGCGCGTCCAGCTCGGGCAGCGTGCGCGCGTCTTCGAGGCGAAAGGGCCCGATCGAGGTGCGCCGGAGCGACGCGAGGTGCGCGCCGAAGCCGAGCGCCTTGCCCACGTCGTGGGCCAGCGAACGGACATAGGTGCCCGACGTGCACGAGACGCGGAAGCTCGCCACGTCGCCCTCCAGCGAGAGGATCGTGAGCTCGCGCACGAGCACCGTCTTCGGGAGGTCGGGCACGGCCTCGCCCTGGCGCGCCAGCTCGTAGAACTTCTTCCCGGCGAACCTCTTCGCCGAAAAGGGGGGCGGCGACTGGCGAAGCTCGCCGGTGAAAGACCGGCAGACCTCTTCGAGGGTCGCGCGCTCCGGGCGGGGATCGGGGTGCGGCTCCCCGACGGGCGTCCCCTCCGTGTCGTAAGTGTCGGTCGCGACGCCGAAGCGCATCGTGCCAACGTAGGTCTTCTCCCAGCCCGTGAGAAACGACTGCAGGCGCCCGGCGCGGCCGACGCACAGCACGAGGAGGCCGGTCGCCGCGGGGTCGAGCGTCCCCGTGTGGCCGATGCGGCGCGTGCCGAGCAGCCGCCGCGCGACGTCCACGACGTCGTGCGACGTGAGCTTCACGGGTTTGTCGACGAGGAGGAGACCCGAGGGGCCGTCCGCGCGCGACCCGGAGCCCGTCAAACGGCCTCCGGCACGGCGGCGACGGCGGCTGCGATCTCGGGGACGAGCCTGGCCTTCGCCGAAGCGAGCGTGCCGGGCATGCGGCAGCCCGAGGCGTTGCGGTGCCCGCCCCCGGCATGGAGCACGGCGACGCTCCGGATGTCCACGGTCCCCTTGCTCCGCAGCGAGCAGCGGATCTCGCCGTCCTCGCCCTCCCGAATGAGCGCGGCGGCGCGCACGCCCTCGATGCCGCGCGCGCGGTTCACGAGCCCCTCGGTGTCCGGCTCCTTCGCGCCGCTCTCGTCGAAGAAACGGCGGGGAAGCTCCACCGTCGCGACCGTGCCTCCGGCGTGGAGCTCGAGCGTGCCCAGGACGAGAGCCTCGAGCTTCAGCGAAGAGAGAGGCGCTGCCTCGAAGAGGAACTCGTTCACGGGTCCCGGCTGCGCGCCTTCGGCCACGAGGCGCGCCCCGAGCGCGAGCGCCTTCGGCGTCGTGTTCGAGTATCGGAATGAGCCCGTGTCGGTCACCAGGGAAACCCAGAGGTTCGTCGCGATGTCGGCGGTGAGCGGCCATCCGAGAAGGTCGAGCAGGTCGGCCACGATCTCGCCCGTGGCCGCAGCCGGAAGATCGACGAGATTGAGCGCGCCGTAGCGCGTGTTGCCCGCATGGTGATCGACGTTGACGACCCTTCCCGCGAGGAGATTCGGCCAGCCCGCGCGCTCTGCCTCGGGGCACTCCATCGCGAGAGCGGCGTCCCAGCGCGAGGGCCAGTCGGCTGGCAGGGCGTCCGCCACGGCGACGCGCCCGATCCCGGGCAGATTCGAATACGCGGACGACCACGCGTCGCGCATCACGACGCACGCTTCCTTTCCCGCGGCCTCGAGCGCGAGCGCGAGACCCAGCGCCGAGCCGAGGGCGTCGCCATCCGGGTTACGGTGGCCGGTGAGGAGGAAGCGCCTTCCCGCCGCGAGGAGCTTCGCGACCTCTTCGTAGTCCGAGTCGAGAGCCGGGTCTCGCGGCGTCATGAGACGTCGGGCTCGTCCGGAGACTTCGGGATCGAGCGCAGCAGCTCCTCGATGCGCGCGCCGCGTTCGAGCGTGTGGTCCTCGGCGAAATGAAGGTCCGGCGCCCAGCGCAGGCCGCAGTTCCTCCCGACGAGCGAGCGCAGGCGACCGCGGGCGTGGTTGAGGGCTTCCACGGTCGTCTTGAACTGATCCTCCGGGCCGAAGACGGACACGTAAACTCGTGCCGAGCGCAGGTCGTCGGCCATGACGACGTCCGTGATCGTCGCGAAGCCGATGGCCGGGTCGCGCAGGTCCTCGCGGGGAAGGCGCGCGAGCTCGGCGCGAACCACGTCTCCGACTTTTTTCGGCCGCCTGCCCGGCGCGGCGCTGGAACGTCTCTCTGTCGCCATGATCGTCACCTGCCTTCAGCCGAATGTCCCGGCCCCGAATGAGCTTCCGGGCGCGCCGACATCCCCGAACCCCACGAACTCGTGCCGCTCGTTCGCGATTTCAGCCCCTTGTTCCTCCGCATACGCCTCGACGAAACGGCGAATTCTCTGCAGCAGAGGCTCGAGGGCCTCCGGATCGGGTCCCACCGCGGCGATCCCGAGGCTCGCGCGCTGGAGGAGATCCTGGTGGGCGACCTCGGCGGCCGAGATCTCGAAGTCGCCGCGAAGGCGGGTCTTGAGAGGTCTCAGGAACGAGCGCTTCTCCTTGAGGCTCCGGCACCCGGGAAGATGAAACTCGTAAAGGGCGACGGCGACGACCACGCGCGCCTCAGGTCAGCGATCCCGCGAGCTCCTCGATGACGAACGCCTCGATGACGTCCCCGATCTTCACCTCCTGGTAGCCCGCGATCCCGATGCCGCACTCGAAGCCCTGCTTCACCTCTGACGCGTCGTCCTTGAAACGGCGGAGCGAGCCGATCTTGCCCTCGTAGATGACGCGGCTGTCGCGAATGAGCCGCACGGAAGCCGAGCGTGGAATGACGCCGTCGGTGACCATGCAGCCCGAGACCGTCCCGATCTTGGGGACCTTGAACGTCTCGCGGACCTCGGCGTGCCCGCGCGTGACTTCCTTCTTGACCGTGTCGAGGAGGCCGGTCATGGCCTTCTTGATCTCGTCGGTCAGCGTGTAGATGACCGAGTAGAGGCGGATGTCGACACCCTCGTGGTCGGCCAGCTCCTGGGCCTTCTTTTCAGGCTTGACGTTGAACCCGATGATGATCGCCTCGGAGGCCGACGCGAGCAGGACGTCGTTCACCGAGATGGCGCCGACGCCGGAGTGAAGAACGCTGACTTTCACCTTCTCGGTGGAGAGCTTGCCGAGGGTCTGGACGAGGACTTCCTCCGAGCCATGCACGTCGGCCTTCACGATGAGGGCGAGATCCTTCATCTCGCCTTCCTTCATGCGGTTGAAGAGCGAGTCGAGGGACATGCGCGAGGACTTCACGAGCGATTCCTCGCGCTCCTTGAGAGAGCGGAACTGCGAAACCTGCCGCGCCTTGCCTTCGTCCTCGACGACCTGAAGCGTGTCGCCCGCGTTCGGGATGTCCTCGAAGCCCATGACCTCGACGGGCGTCGCGGGCGGCGCCTCGGTCACGCGCTGGGCGTGCTCGTCGAGCATGGCGCGGACGCGGCCCACGGCCGTGCCGGCGAAGAAGACGTCGCCCACGTGAAGCGTCCCCTGTTGCACGAGCACCGTCGCGAGCGTGCCTTTCCCGGCCTCGCGCCGCGCCTCGAGCACCACGCCCCGGGCGGGCCCCGTCACGACGGACTTCAGCTCGAGGAGGTCGGCCTGCAGCAGGATCATCTCGAGGAGCTGGTCGATTCCGATCTTCTTCTTCGCGGAGATCTCGCAGGCCACGACTTCGCCGCCGAATTCCTCGACGAGGACGCCCTTTTCGGCGAGCTCCTGCTTGACGCGCTGGGGATTGGCGTCGGGCTTGTCGATCTTGTTGATGGCCACGACGAGCGGCACCTTCGCGGCGCGGGCGTGGTCGATCGCTTCCTGCGTCTGCGGCATGACGCCGTCGTCGGCCGCGACCACGAGGACGACGATGTCCGTGGCCTTGGCGCCGCGCGAGCGCATGAGGGTGAACGCTTCATGGCCCGGCGTGTCGAGGAAGACGATGGGCTTGCCTTTCGTGACGACGCGATAGGCGCCGATGTGCTGCGTGATGCCGCCGGCCTCGCCCTCGGCGACGTGCTCCTTGCGGATCGCATCGAGAAGGGACGTCTTGCCGTGGTCGACGTGTCCCATGACGGTGACGACGGGGGCGCGCGCGACGCGCTCGCCGACGGCGGGCATCTCGGCCGACTTGGGCCGCGACGGCTCGGCTGCCGCCTGGTCGTTCGCGGTCTGCTGACGCGAGAGCTCGAGCTCTTCCTCGAACGACACGACCGCCGCCTCGACGCCGAACTCGCGGGCGATCTCCACGGCGACCTTCGGGTCGAGCGGCTGGTTGATCGTCGCGAAGACGCCGCGCGACAGAAACGCCTTCATGAGGTCCTTCGCGAGGACTCCGAGCTTCTCGGAGAGCTCCTTGACGGAGACGCCCTCCGAGAGAAAGACGGGCCCCTCGGCCTTCTTCTTGACCTCGACGACCTCGCCCGTCTCCGTGGCCATGGTCTTCTTGCCGGCGCGGCGCTGCGCGGACTTGGAGAGGGGCTTGGCGACGAGCGCCTCGTCCGTCCCTTCGCCCGAAGGCGTTTGAATGTCCTCGTAGGTGTCCTGCTTGTAGGTGCCGAGGTACTCGCGCACGTCCTCTTCGAGAGCGGAGACCTCCTTCGTGCGAGGCTTTTTCGACTCCGCCTTCTTCGCGTCGCCCTTCTTGACGCCGAGGCCGGGCTTCGTGGCGTCCTTTTTCCGGCGCTCGGCCGTATCGGGCAAAACGGCGGGGGCCACGCCGAGCGGCGGGCGGCCGAAGGAAGGACGTGGTCCGAACCCGGGGCCCGAGGGGCCTCCGGGCCGCGGAGAGAAGCCGGGGCGCGGCGCGAACCCGGGGCGCGGCGGCATGCCGGGGCGCGGCGCGAACCCGGGCCTGGGGAACCCGATCCCGGTGGGGGCGACGGGCTGCGCGAGGCGGACGGGTCGCACGGTGGCGGGGCTCGGCGGCGCGATGACCGCGCGGCCGAGCCCGCCGGCGCCGCGCAGCGGGAGAGCGGCGGTTGCGCCCGCCTGCGGGGTGGCGGGAACGGTCCTGACGTGCGTGACGCCGGGCGAATGTGGTCCGGCGCTCGCCCCGGCGCCGTAGGACAACATCGCGTCGGGACGCGGAGCGGGCACGACCGACCCGGTCGGATCGGACGGATGCTGCGGAAGGTCGGCCGTGCGCTTCAGGATGCGGCCGAGCGCCCCGGCGGGGCCCGCCGGGGCGGGAGGAGCGCTGATCCGGGCTGGCGGAGCGCTGGCGCGAGCGGGCGGCGGACTGGTTCGCGCGGATACCGCGCCGCTGCGGGCGGGCGGAGCGCTGGTACGGGCGGGCGGAGCGGCCGTCCGGGCGGCTGGCGGAGCGACGGGGCGACGGACTGCCGGGAGAGGCGCATCGGCGGGACGCGCCGCGCGGGCAGTCGGCCGGGCGGCCGGAGCCGCCTGAGGAGGCGGCGTGAATGGAGTGAAGGCGACGGGCGGTGCGGCCGCGGCGTGAGCAGAGGGAGCGGGAGCAGCCAACGAAGGAGCAGGGGAGGCCGGAGGAGCCGGACGAAGAGGGGGGGCCACCGGGGCCGGCAATTCGACCGCGATTTCGGCGGCCGGGGCGGACTGGGTGGGAGCTTCGACGCGGGCCGGAGCCGGCGGTGCCTCGAGGGGTGCGGGAGTCGGCTCCGCTTCGGCGGCCGCCGCCTCGCCTGCATCGACCTCTTCGGATTCGAGTGTGCGCTCGACGATCTTGATGCGCTTCAGCGCGGTGCGCTCGGTCCGCGCCCGGGCGGCCGAGGCGCTCGCCGCCGCGGCCGCGGCCGCGGCGGACGGGGCTTGCCTGACGATGAGCGTCTTGGGCGCCTGCGTCTTTCCCATGAGGAGGGCCTGCGCGGTCGTGGGGTCGAGGACGGATTCGGCCGTCTTGACGTCGACGCCGATGCCCTGGAGAAGAAAGAGGACTTCCTTCGCGGGCTTGCCCATCATCTTCGCGAGCTCTTGGACCGTGAATTTGGCGGACGTGGTCTTCACTTTTCGGGCGTCTCCGTCACGGGGGCGGCAGAGGGATCCTCGTCGCCTGCTTCCTCGAACTCGAGACCGCCCTCGCCTGCGGCCTCCTCTTCTTCTTCGGGCGCCTCCTCGAAGGCATGGACCACCTCGAGGGCGGCGTCGCGCCCGGGCCTGTCGAGCGCGACCGACGCGAGCGGGTCGTCGCCCTCGTGGCTCTCTTCTCCGCCTTCTCCGCTCTCGGCGTCGAAGAGATCGCCCACGGTTTCGTAGCCCGCAGCCGCGAAGGCGGCGACCGCCGCCTCGTCGAGGCCGGGTACCTCGGCGAGCGCCGTGCCGCGGCGCTGCGAGGCGAGGAGCATCCGCTGGAGAGCCTGGGCGACCTCGGCCTTGACGGCCTGCTCGCTCTTGATTTCGATGCGGGCGCCGATGAGGGCGGCCGCGAGGCGCACGTTCTGCCCGCGCTTGCCGATGGCCAGCGAAAGCTGGTCCTCCTCGACGATGCACTCGAGGGTCGGAACCGGCTCCACGGGCTCGCCGTCCGCCCCGATCTCCGGCTCGGCCTCCTCGTCGGCCGGCATGGCCGAGACGCGGGTGATCTTCGCCGGCGAAAGCGCGTTCTGCGCGTACGTGATGAGGTCGTCGGAATACTGGATGATGTCGATGCGCTCGCCGCGGAGCTCGCGCATGATGGCCTGGACGCGGGAGCCACGCATGCCGACGCAAGCGCCGACCGGATCGACGTCCCTTTCGCGGGAAGACACGGCCACCTTCGCGCGATCCCCGGGCTGCCGCACGCAGCCCCGGATGACGACCGTCCCGTCGTAGATCTCGGGGACCTCCATCTCCATGAGTCGCATGAGGAGCTCGGGCGCCGTGCGCGAGAGGATGATCTGCGAGCCTTTTGGATTCTTGTGGACATCCGCGAGGACGCCGCGCACGCGCTCGCCCTGCGTGTACCTTTCCGCCCGCGACTGGTGCTCGCGCGGGATCGCGGCTTCGGTGCGGCCGAGATCGACGATCATGTCGCCGCGCTCGAACCGCTTGACCGTGCCCGTGATGAGCTCGCCGAGCTTCGGGATGTACTCGTTGTAAATGTTGTCGCGCTCGGCCTCGCGAACCTTCTGGTAAAGGACCTGTTTGGCGCTCTGCGCGGCGATGCGGCCGAGACCTTCAGTCGAGCGGAAGAGGCGGACCTCGTCGCCGAGGCCCATCACAGCCGGCTCGATGATCGACTCCTCGCCAGAGGACTCGTCGCTGCGCGGGTTGCGCACGACCTGCCAGCTCTGGCCCGCGAGCTCGCCCTGAAGAAGCGCGTGCGCCTCTTCGGGCAACACCTCGATGTACGGGAGGCGGATTTCCTTCTCGGGATCGGCCGGCGCGGCCGGAGCGGGCGCGGGTGCGGCCGCCTGTCCGAGCGGGATGTCGTCCGGGTCGATCGTGGCCGCGGACACCGCCTCTTCCGGCTTGACCGTCTTCTCGGCGACGATCCGGTACGGGGTCCAGGCCGTGAGCGTCCCGGTCTTCTGGTCGAACCGGGCCGCCATCTCGCGGACCTTGTAGACCTTGCGAGCCGCGGTCGCGATGGCTTCCTCGAGCGCGGCGACGAGCCTCTCGAAATCGATTTCCTTGTCGCGAGAGGCCGCGCGCAGGGCTTCGATGATCTCGTCGGCGCGCGTCGCGGGCGGAGCCTGAACGGCCTTCGCCGCTTTCGCGCTCCGGGCCTTGGCGCCGCCGCGCGGGGCCTTGCCCGCTTTTTTCTCCGGCTTCTCCGGCGCCGCGCCGCTGTCCGTCGGGGGTTGAGTCGCACTCATCGTGTCGTGTTCTCCGTGGGCTGTTGACTGTTCAGAGCTCGGGGACGAGGCGCGCGAGCCGGACGTCGCCGAATCGCACAGTGTATCGTCGGTGCCGGTCCTCATCAAGGACCGTCAAGGCGTCCCCCTGGACGTCCTCGAGGACGCCCTTGAGGTGTGCCGCGCCCTCCACCTTCGTGGCGAGTCGCACGGTCACGCGCCGGCCGCAAAAGCGCGCGCACTCGTCGAGGGTCCGAAGGGGACGGTCGAGGCCGGGCGAGGAAACCTCGAGCACGTACTTCGGGAGCTGCTCCTCGAGGGGATCGAGGATTTCCGACGCCGCGCGCGAAGCCGTTTCGCAGTCCTCCAGCGTCACACCGCCCGGCCTGTCCACATAGAGCGTCAGCGTGGCACGCGCTCCCATCTTCCACTCGATGTGGCAGAGCTCCAGCCCGCATGCGGCGACGCGCGCGCGAAGACGGTCCGCCGCGACGTCGTCGATGGGAAGCGCCACCTGCTTCATTCTGTCGTTTCGTGCCTTTCCGGAGCCTTTTTGGGGCAAAAAAAAGAGGGCATGTGCCCCCTTTCAAGACCCTTGAAAGTCCGCTGGGGGATTATAGGGCCGCGAGGCTTGCCGGGCAAGGGCGGAACACCGGAAGCGGCCCGAAACCGCGTAACATGCGCATGGGACCGAGATGGCACGGACTTCCCATGAGGGGGGCCCTTCGCGCCAACAAACCGCCCTCCCGAGGCATCACATCAGCGAGCTCACCGTCATCCGTCTGAACGACGAGGTCGTCGAGGGCGTGGAATCCGCCGAGGCCTGGCCCCCGAGAGGAGGTCTGCCCGCCGGAGAGGATCCCTTCGAGGCGGCCGAGGCGATCGTCGCGCCTGACTTCCTGCCGCCCGGGGCCGCCACTCCGAGCGACTCGCGGCGTATCAACACGGAGCGCGCGTTCGCGGTCTCCGTGATCCTGCATCTCCTCCTCGTCATCGCCCTCCTGACCGTGAAGCTCCCGGCGCGCACCGCCGCGCAGGACGAGATGGACCCGCTCGGCCTTCTCAGTCTCATGAAACCGACGACGCCCGATCCGGCGATCCCGATCCAGTTCTTCCCGTCTCCCGGCGCGCGCGCGAAGGAAGCGCCGAAGATCGCCCTGCCGTCGGACATGGACCGGAAGGCGCACGGGGGGGATCCGAAGCTCGCGATTCAGGCGATGCCCAAGGCCTATCCGCAATCGGGTATCCGCGACCTCGATGCGGGCAAGGCGGGCCCGAACGCGGCGGCCGCGTCGGCGGTCCAGCCGGCTCAGGGAAGCCCCGCGGGCGACGCTCCGAAGAAGCTCACGGATCTCGCGCAGAGGCCGCTGAGACTCCACGACCCTCCGACGGCGGAGGAGAGTGCCGCACAGCGGCGCCTGCTGGGCCTTCCCGCCGCCGACCTCAACGCCATTACCGCCGACTCGGCGAGGAAAGCCGTCCAGTCCGGCAGCGGCGGGGACGACGGGGGAGGCTACGACCGGGACGGCGGGTTCGTGGACTCGGGCCCCCTCTCATTCGACACCGTCGGGTACGACTGGGGCGCCTATGCGGCCGAGATGGTGCGCAAGATCAAGCGGAACTGGGACGTGCCCGCGCTCGCGCGCTACGGGGTGAAAGGCCGGCTCACGATTCGCTTCTTCATCCTGAAGGACGGCCGGGTGGAAGCCGAGAGAATCCTCTCGGCATCGGGCACGCCGCCGTTCGACAATGCGGCCTTCCAGGCCATCGCGCGCTCGAGCGCGTTTCGCCCTCTGCCGGACGACCTCGGGCACGACCGCGAGGGTGTGACGGTGACGTTCTTCTACAACATCCGTCCGGAGGACGTGGAATTCGCCGGCAGGGGCCGGCCGCGATAGGGAGCCAGGTGGCAGGGATCAACGATCCCCAGGAGATCGACCGCGCCCTGAAGACCGCGAAGACGATCGCCGTCGTGGGCTGCTCGCCCGAGGAGACCCGCCCGTCACACGTGATCGCGCGCTACCTCCTGAGCGCCGGATTCGACGTGATCCCCGTGAATCCCGGCCACGCGGAGATCCTGGGTCGACCGTGCTACCCGGATCTCGCCTCCATTCCCGGGGGCGTGCGGGTCGACATCGTGAACGTCTTCCGGCGCTCGGAGTTCGTCCCGGAGCTCGCCGCCGCCGCGCTCGAGAGGGGCGCCGGCTTTTTCTGGATGCAGGACGGCGTCGTGGACGAGGAGGCGGCCCGCCGCCTCGCGGCCGCGGGAATCCCCGTCGCGATGGACCGCTGCATTTTCCGCGACCACTCTGCGCTCTGACGACGTGTCGCTTTGACACAGTGAGGCCGGCACGAACTTTGCCACGGTAGATGACGAGAGACGGCAGAAGCCGTCCTCTACGAGGTCTATCATCCATGGACGGTATGCGTAAGAAAACGAAGGTCCTGTCTCTCGCCGCTCTTCTCACCGGGTCGGTCGTCTTCGGGATGATCCTCGCCGGCAGCCTCGATTTCACGAAGCGCGCGTCGGCCCAGAAGGCCGCGGCAGCGCCCGCGTCCGAGGCGGCTCCCGGCCGTGCCCCGCAAAGCGTGGCCAGCCCCTCCTTCGCCGACATCGCCGAGCAGGTCATGCCGGCGATCGTCTCGGTGACCGCGACGGACATCATCAAGGCCGACAAGCGTCGCCGGAGCTTCCACAACTTCGGCAACGGGGATGGGCAGGATCCGTTCGAGTTCTTCTTCGGTCCGGAGGGACCGAGGCGCAGGGGCGCCGAGGACGACGAGGACCAGAAGCAGTTCTCGGGCGGCACGGGCTTCCTGATCGAGAGCGACGGTTACATCCTGACGAACAACCACGTCATCGAAGGGGCGGAAAAGATCGAGGTCAAGGTCAGCGACAAGGACGACTACACGGCGAAGGTCGTGGGCCGCGATCCGGGGTCGGACCTCGCGCTCCTGAAGATCGAAGGTCCACGGCCGTTCCCGGTCATGAGGCTCGGGGATTCGGACCGCATCCGCGTCGGCGAATGGGTGATGGCGATCGGCGACCCGCTCAACTTCGATAAGTCCGTGACCGTCGGCGTCATTTCCGGCAAGGGGCGCGCCCCGGTCCTCTCGGCCCAAACCCGGAATTTCGAGAGCCTCCTGCAGACCGACGCGGCGATCAACTTCGGCAATTCCGGCGGCCCGCTCGTCAACGTGGCGGGCGAGGTGGTCGGTATCAACACCGCGATGGCGCGCGCGCAGAACGCGCAGAACATCGGCTTCGCGGTTCCCGTGAACATGGCCAAGCGCCTCCTGCCCCAGCTCCGCAAGGGCAAGGTCGTGCGCGGCTTCCTCGGCGTGAACATCGAGTCGATCAACAAGAAATGGCAGGAGACCTACGACCTGAAGGCGCCGGAAGGCGCCCTGGTGAACTCGGTCGAACCCGGCAAGCCCGCCGAAAAGGCCGGGCTGAAGCACGACGACATCATCACGAGGGTGGACGACGTCGCCGTGAAGAGCAATCGCGACGTCATCGAATACGTGTCTGGCAAGGCGCCCGGGACGAAGATCGCGATCGGGTACCTCCGCGACGGCAAGGAAAAAACGACAGTGGCGACGCTCGAGGAGCGGCCGGAGGCGGGCGAGAAGCCGGCCAGGGAGGAAGAGGATTCGAAGGCAGGCAAGCAGAAGATGCTCGGCCTCGACCTCGACGACCTCACGCCGCAGGGGCGCCGCGCGTACGGCCTCGACCGCGAAACCCAGAAGGGCGTCCTCGTCACGCACGTCAAGCCTGTCTCGCCCGCGGGCGACGCCAACCTTCAGGAGGGCGACGTCATCCTGGAGGTGAACGGCGTGGCGGTCGGCTCGGTCGACGAGCTGCAGGCGCAGATCAGAAAAGCGCCGAAGGGCAAGTACGTCCGCTTCTACGTTCAGCGGGGCGGCGGGCGCGGTGCCGCGCAGCGGTTCCTGGCGGCCGTGAAGCCCGAATGACCGCGCGGGGCCGGGGGGCCCGGAAGCTCCCCTGCAGCCTGCTCTCGTTTCTCCTTGCCCCGGCGGTTGCGTTCGCGGGCGCGCCCGAGAGCCACGGACTCCGCTGCCCGAAAAGCTCCGGCGCGCCGCCCTCGAGAGAAACGGTCTTCACGTCCGAGATCCGCCCGATTCTCGTGGCTCACTGTGCGCCGTGCCACGAGCCTGGAGGGAAGCTCTACGCGAAGCTGCCCTTCGACGACCCGGCCGTCCTCTCGTCGCACGAAGCGGGCGTGAAGAAGCGCCTGAAGGGCGACGACCTCAAGGTCTTCGAGCGCTGGCTCGCGATGGCGCCCGGGAAGAGCTGAATCAGCGGGTCCGCTCGACGAGCGCTCGCGCGCAGCGCGCGCAAAGGCCCGTCGAAACGTCGATGGAACGGATGCGGCCCCGCGCGTCGTTCATGAGGCAGAGAGGCGTGTCGCAGTGCGGGAGGCCGAGGGTGTGACCGAGCTCGTGCGCGGCGACGCGATCGAGCCGCGCCGAGAAGAGCGCGTCCGAGGCTCCGCCCGCGCGTAGCCGATACGTCGAGACGATGCCCGGCCGACCGCCGAGCCGCGCGACGCCGATGACGCCCCAGTCCGCGATTTCTCCCTTGGGCGCCGAGATGTCCCGGGACGTGACGCCCAGGACATGCGGAATCGCGGTGGAGGTGACTCGGTCGAGGAACGAGACGAGTTCCTCCGCGCGGTAGCGGCCTCGGGGCGCGTAGTACGCGGACTCGGGCAGAGGCTCATGCGGAAGGACCGCGACGCTCAGCCCGAAGAAGGAGCTCAGGTCCCGCGCGAGGCTCTCGACGACTCCTTCGTCCACTTCACCAAGCGGTTGCAGCGCGACCCCGGGAGGGCCCGGAATCGCCGGACGGGAGAAGAGCGTCAGGGCGAGAACGCACGAGGTCAGCACGACGGACCCTCCCCCGGAAACGGGAAGACGACGTCCGGAGCGCCGGGATAGCCCTTCATGAGAGAACTTTCTGCTCAAAGTCGTAACACGAAAATAGTTCAGGTGGCTTGTTGAATCGCGAGCTGTCTTGTGCTTTGCAGGCCTTTCCTCGCTCGGCGGATAGCCGGCGGGCTGCCGGTCACGCGGACCGGTTACGTCAGGAGCTCCGCGTCCAGCTCGGCGAGGAGCCTGGCAGGCTCAGCTGGAAGTGAGGGCGGGGTCCAGCGAGGAGGGGTGCGCGGGGGGGCCGGCCGGCGCCGCGGAGAGAGACGCTCCGAAGTCATGCCGATTCGCGCGCAGGACGCGGCCCGAGGTGTCACGCACGACGCGCTCGTAGAACGCATCGCGCTCGAAGGGCTCGCGGCCTGCGCCGCGGATCATCCGCTCCATCTCGGCGCGCGAAAGGCCCGACTCGGTCTTCGCACCCGCCGCGTGCGTGATCGTCTCCTCGGTCACGGTTCCCACGAGGTCGTCCGCGCCGAAGTGGAGCGCCACGGGCGCGAGCTTCTCGCCGATCTGCACCCAGTACGCCTTGACGTGATCGACATTGTCGAGCATGAGCCGCGCGACCGCGATGACCTTGAGGTCCGTGAGGCCCGTCGCGGCGGGGACGTGCGGGAGCTGCGTCTCCTCGGGGTGGAACGCGAGCGGAATGAACCCGAGGAAGCCGCGCGTCTCGTCCTGCAGCTCGCGGATGCGCACGAGGTGGTCCACGCGGTCCTCGACGCTTTCGACGCTGCCGTAGAGCATCGTGACATTCGTCCGGACGCCGTTCTCGTGGCAGAGGCGCGCGACCTCGAGCCAGCGTTCGCCGGTGATCTTGTCGCGGCAGATGACGTCGCGGACCCTCTTCTCGAAGATCTCGGCGCCGCCTCCGGGGCAGGAGTCCATCCCGGCGTCCCGGAGGTCGCGGATCACCGTCACGACGTCCTGTTTCGCGACGCGGGCGATCCAGTCGATCTCGACCATCGTCCACGCCTTGAGGTGGACGCCGGGAAAACGCGCCTTGAGCGCGCGCAGGAGATCGAGGTACCACGAATACGGCAGGGACGGGTGGAGCCCGCCGACGATATGCAGCTCCGTGATGCCGTCGTGCCAGCCGGCGGCGGACTCCGCGACGGCCTCCTCGATGGACATCGTGTAGCCGCCGTCCACGCCGGGCTTTCGCGCCCAGGCGCAGAGCGCGCAGTCCACCCAGCAGAGGTTCGTGGGGTTCAGGTAGCGGTTCACGTTGAAGTAGCCCGTGTTGCCGTGCCTTCTCTCGCGGACGGAATTCGCGAGCGCACCGACGCCGAGGACGTCGGGAGAAAGGAAGAGCGCGACGCCGTCGTCGAACGAGAGGCGGCGGCCTTCCGCGACCTTCTCGGCGATCGGAAGGAGCGGCGAACCGGCGAAACGCTCCAGAAGGGCGCTCAATCCGGCATGTCGCCCCTGGAGATGGGGCGCGAAAGGGCCGGCGGGTTCTGCTGCTCGTCGACGGCCTTCGGGTTCAGCTCGTCGTACCGGCCCGCGTAGCGGTCGTAGCAGGACGCGCAATAGCGCGAATCCGGCGTGAACGCGAAATCGACGACGGTGCCGGAGGCGAAAAGCTCGTCGCAGGTCTCGCCACAGGCGTCGCAGGTGCCCTTGAGGCGGAGACGTTTCCAGACGGGTCCCGACATCGTGGGGATCTTACCCGGCAGGACGCGGGCGGGGAAACCGCAGAGCGAGGAGGGCCGCCGCGGCGATTCCGGCGATCACGGCTCCCGTCAAGAACGCCGTCTCCGAGCCCGCGTGCTCCCAGAGGAGCCCGAAGCCGACGCTGGCGGGCAGGGCGGCGAAGCCCATGAGACCGTTCATCCAGCCGAAGGCGCGCCCGCGGACCGAAGCGGGCACGAGGTCCACGACGAGCGCGCGCTCGGTGCCTTCAGAGAGCGGGTAGTAGAACGAATAGACGCCGACGAGAGCGACGAGCGGCCACGTCGACGACACGAAGGCGAACCCCGCGTAACAAACGGCGTAGAGGCTCCAGGCGACGAGCAGCAGCCGCCGCCGCCCGAACCGGTCGGAAAGGCCCCCGCCCCACATCGAGAACACGGATTTCACGGCGTTCGAAAACGCCCAGAGGACCGGCAGCCACGCGGCGGCGATCCCGATCTCCCTCGCTTTCAGGAGGAGGAACGTGTCGGAGGAAGCGGACAGCGTGAAGAACGCGAAGAGCCACGCGGCGCGCCAGAAGACGGGGGGAAGAGGAAGATTCTCTTCGAAAAGTAAAGAGGGAAGAGCCGTCGAGGGCTCGGCAGCCTGCGGTTCCTCTCTGACTCCGAAAGCCAGCACCAGCAGCGACAGCGCCGCTGGAATCGCAGCCAGCAGGAAGACCGATCGCAGAGAAAACCCCATCCATCCCACGAGCCCCGCCGCGACGAGCGGGCCCAGGACGGCGCCCGCGTTGTCGAATCCGCGGTGGAGCCCGAAGGCCGCGCCGCGGCGGCCGGGGGGTGCCGCGTTCGCAATCATGGTGTCCCGCGGCGCGGTGCGGACGCCCTTGCCGATGCGGTCGAAGAAACGGATCAGGACGACCGTCGGCCAGCCGGGCGCGAGGCCGATGAGCGGTCGCGCCAGCGACGAGAGGCCGTAGCCCACGAGGACGAGCGGCTTCTTCGCCTTCGCGCGGTCGGCCCACTTCCCCGAGAGGATCTTCACGAACGAGGCCGTCGTCTCGGCCACGCCCTCGATCCACCCGAGCGCCATCGCGGGCACGCCCGAGAGCGTCGCGAGGAAAGCCGGCAGGAGCGGGACGATCATTTCCGAAGAGATGTCGGTCAGGAAGGACACCCATCCGAGCCGCACGACGGCGCGTGGGAGACCGGCCAGGCCTGACGGAGCAGAATCGGCCCGGATGTCGCTCGTCTCGACCACGGCGTTCATTCTGAAGCTCGATCCGCTTTCGGAGAAGGATCTCGTCGCGGCCCTTCTCACGGTGGACCACGGCGTCGTGCGAGCTGCCGTGCGAGGCGCGCGCGGAAAGTCGAAACGCGCCGCCGCGCTGCAGCTCCTGACGGAGGTCTCGCTCACGTACTTTCGGCGCGAGGGGGCCGATCTCGCGCGCGTCGAGAGCCTCGAGATCGTCGCGAGCGCGTTCGACCTCGCGTCGCGCGCCGAAAGCGCGATGCTCCTTCCGTATCTCGCCGAAACCGCGCTCACGTTCGTGCCCGAGTCCGAACAGGGGGGCGAGGTCTACCGGCTCGTCCGGCACGTTCTCGACGCGCTCTCGGCGGGCGTGCCCGCGCCGCTCGCCGCGCGCTACTTCGAGGTGTGGCTCCTCAGGTTCGCGGGGGTCCTTCCCGAAGAGGAGGCGCCAGCGGGGGTCCGCACGCTTCTCGGGGTGATGAGGAAGGTCTCTCTCGTCGCGCTCTCACGGAGACCGCCGACGCCCGCGGCTCTCGAAGCTCTCGAGGACGTGACCCGCGAGGCGCGCCGTGCCTTCCTCGGGCACGAGCTCAAGAGCTACCGCTTCCTGCGCAGCCTCGGCTGAAGCCCGCGACCTCGGGTTTTGGGTACACTCGGCAGCCTCAAGGCGGGCGTGAGCGACATGGATCTGCAGACTCTCATCCTGAAGCTGTCGGCATACTGGGCGCTGAAGGGCTGCCTCATCGAGCAGCCGTGGGACGTCGAGGTGGGCGCGGGCACGATGCATCCGGCCACGTTCCTCCGAGTCCTCGGGCCGGAACCGTGGCGCGCGGGGTACGTGCAGCCCTCGCGGCGCCCGGCCGACGGGCGCTATGGAGCGAACCCGTTCCGGCTCGTGAAGCACCAGCAGTACCAGGTCGTCCTGAAGCCCGCGCCGGCCGACGTGCAGGACCTCTACGTCGAGAGCCTCGTCGCTCTCGGCATCGACCCGAAGGAGCACGACCTCCGCTTCGAAGAGGACAACTGGGAGTCGCCCACGCTCGGGGCCTGGGGGGTCGGCTGGCAGGTGCTCCTCGACGGCATGGAGATCACGCAGTTCACGTACTTCCAGCAGGCCGGCGGCATCGACCTCGCGCCGATCACGGCCGAGATCACGTACGGGCTCGAGCGGATCACGATGTTTCTCGCGAAGCAGCGCAGCGTGTACGACATCGAGTGGGCTCCCGGCATCACGTACGGCGAGGTGCGCAGACAGGACGAATACGAGGTCTCGAAATACGGATTCGAGGTGGCCGACACGGCTCTCTGGCAAACGCTTTTCGAGCGTTTCGAGGCCGAGGCGGCACGCTGCCTCGACGCGCAGCTCGTTCTCCCGGCGTACGACTTCGCGCTGAAGTGCTCGCATGCGTTCAACATCCTCGACGCGCGCGGCGCGGTTTCGGCCACGGACCGCGTGGGCGTCATCCGGCGCGTGCGCGATCTCGCCGTGCGGTGCGCGAAGGCGTACGTCGCCTCGCGCGAGGCCCAGGGCTTCCCGTTGCTCTTGAACAGGGGACCGGAGGCGGGGAATGGCTGAGTTTCTCTTCGAGGTCCTCGCGGAGGAGATTCCCGCCGGAGTCCTGCCCGCGGCGCGCGAGGAGCTTCTCGCGCGGGCGTCGGCTGCCTTCGCCGAAGCCCGGCTGGGCGGCCGTCTCACCGTGCACTCCACGTCGCGGCGGCTCGCTCTCGTGGGCGAGGACGTCGCCGACCGGCAGCCCGATTCCGAGACGGACGTCACCGGTCCGCCGGCCTCCGTCGGGTACGACGCCGACGGCAACCCGACGAAAGCCGCGATCGGCTTCGCGAAGGCGCACGGTGTCGCCGTGGAGGACCTCCGCGTCGCGTCGATGCCCAAGGGCGCATACGTCGTGGCCCGCAAGGTGACGCCGGGCCGCCCGGCCCCGGAGGTGATCGGCGAGATCCTGCCTCCGCTCGTCGAGAACATGACGTTTCCGCGCATGATGCGCTGGGGCGACGGCAGGCCGCAGTGGATCCGGCCCGTCCACTCGGTGCTCGCGCTCCTCGACGGCCTCGTGATCCCGATGACGCTCTTCGCCGTGGAGAGCGGGGGCACGACCTTCGGCCACCGCACGCTCGCGCCGGAGCGCGTCGTGGCGGCGGGCGTCTCCGACTGGTTCGAAAAGCTGCGGGCCGCGCACGTGGAGCCCGATTTCGCCGTCCGGCGCGCCCGCCTCGAGCAGCAGGCGCTGGCCCTCGCGGCCGAAGTCGGCGGCGAGCCCGCCGACGACCCGGCCCTTCTCGACACGTGGGCTCACCTCGTGGAGTCGCCCGGTGTCGTGCGCGGCTCTTTCGACCCCGCCTTCCTCGAGCTGCCCGAGGAGATCCTCGTCACGTCGATGCGCGAGCACCAGAAGATGCTGCCGGTGCGCGAGGCCGGCGCGCTCGCCGCGCACTTTCTCGCCGTCTGCGACCAGACAGGCGACCCGAAGGGCCTGATCGCGCGAGGCAACGAGTGGGTCACCGCCGCACGCTTTTCGGACGCGCGCTTCTTCTGGGACGACGACGGGAGGACGAAGCTCGAGGACCGCCTTCCGCGGCTCGGCAAGCTCCAGTTCCAGGAGATGCTCGGCGACTATCTGAAGAAGACGGGACGCATCCAGGATCTCACCGAGAAGCTCGCGGCCCGGCTCGGCCTGTCGCACCTCGACGCGATGCTCGTGCGCGCGGCGCGGCTCGTGAAGGCCGACCTCGTGACGGACATGGTGCGCGAGTTTCCCGACCTGCAGGGCGTCGTGGGCGGCCTCTACGCGCGGCGCGACGGCGAGCGCGAGGAGGTCTGGCAGGCGCTCTACGACCAGTACCGGCCGGCCTCGGCGGACGACGACGTGCCGCGGGGCGACGTGGGCGGCGCCGTGGCGCTCGCCGACCGGCTCGACACGCTCACCGGCCTGTTCGGTCTCGGCCTCGCGCCGACCGGCTCGAGGGACCCGTACGCCCTCCGGCGCGCGGCCCTCGGAGTCGTGAAGATCCTCCTCGACAAGGGCTGGCGGCTCGACCTGCCGGCGGCATGCGCCGACGCGGCCGGGCTGCACGGCGGGTTGACGCGCTCGAAGGACGAGCTCCTGCCCGAGCTCTCGGCGTTTCTCCTCGACCGGCTGCGGTTCCTCCTCGAGAAGAGGGGGCACGCGCCCGACACCATCGAGTCCGTCCTCACGACCGACTGCTCTGACGTCGCGGACGCCGCCGAGCGCGTGGAAGCCATCGAGGTGCTCCGCGGCGAGCAGGACTTCGCGCCCCTTGCGACCGCGTTCAAGCGCATGCAGAACATTCTCCCGCAGGCGACCGATTCCGAGGGCGAGCCGGACCTCTCGAAGATGACCGACGACGCCGAGAAGGCGCTCGCGCTCGACTATCTGCAGGCGCGGGGAATGCTGGAGGACCTCATCGCGGACCGCCGCTGGCGGGACGCGCTGGGCATCATGGCGTCTCTCGGCCCCAGCCTCGACCGGTTCTTCACGGAGGTCCTCGTCATGGCCGAGGATCCCGAGGTGAAAGCGAACCGCATCGCGCTCCTGCGCTCGATCCGCGACCAGTTCGTGCGCGTCGCGCGGTTCTCGGAAATCCGGGGCTGAGTCTCAGCCCGGGAGCGCGAGCGCGAGCGTGAGGTGGAGGAGGGCCGTGAGGTCCCCCTCCGTGGCGACGACGCCCTTCTTGTAGCCGTCCGGGCTGCCCGGTGGGGCGTAGAGGCCGGGAATCGTCCGCGGCGCGACGAGCGCGAGCGCCACGGGATGCGTGCCGCGGAACGTGGAATCCACCGGCACGATGGCCGTCGCGCGCGCGAGCTCCGTCGCGATCACCTTCCCGATCTGGACGTGGAGAACCTCCCGCGCCGGAGCCGCGAGAAGCGGAATGCGGCCCACGAACTGCCCGATGACCGTGTTCAGCGCCGCTCCGAGAATCGGCCCGACGGCGTTCGTGCGCTCCACGAAGAGGCGCGCGTGGAGATTCACGTGGCTCGGCACCCTCACCGGGCCGCCGAAGAAAGGAACGCCGTTCAGGTCCTCCGGCAGGTCCGCCGCGGTCACCGTCTGTCCGGACGACGCCGCGAACGGCAGGTGCGTGGACGCGAGCGCGGCGTTCGAGGTCGCGGCCGCCGCGGGATCCTCGAGCTGGAGGATGAGCGACAGATCCGTCGACTTCACGCCTTCGCCCGGCCAGCCGTTGTGCTTCACCTCGACTGAGACGAAGGAAACGGTGAGAGTCGGGGCGGGAGAACCCGAAGATTTCTTTGCTTTCGGAGCAGGCCGCGAGGGCGGAGCTGTCTTCGGTAGGCTCTTCGCTAGTCGTTTTGACGTTTTTTTCTTAGAAAGTGAAGAGGAAGAGAAAGAGGGAGATTTCTTAGAAGTGGAAGAGAGCGAGCGCCTCTGCGTTCCCATCGCTGCACCTCCGATGCGGACTGCGCGGGGAATGCCCGCTAGAACCGGTACGAGAGACCGAGGTTCACGACCGGATAGAACTTGTATTTCGAAACGTCGTCCTCGGTTTTCTGACGCTCCTTCTCGAGATCCGCGAAAAACACCGGAGGCACGAGCGCGGGAATGGCGGGATGGGCCGCGAGCGAGATCTTCGGCGCGCCCTGATAAAAGACTCCCACGTCGAACGCAAAGCGCAGCGGGCTTCCCGGCCGGACGGCGTTTCCCCAGCCGAGACCGATGTAAGGGCACACGTCGTTCGCCTTCGCCTCTCCGTCGATCGTGCCGACGAGCGCGACCGGGTACGCCACGCCGTTGACGGTCACCGTGCCGGAAGACGGAGAGGCTCCCGTGATCTTGTTCCTGCTGTACACGCCGCCGACGGAAACGCGCGTTCCTTTTCCGCCGGGATGGACGTCGAGGAGCAACCAGGCGCTCCTGAGATCGGCTTTCCCGTCGTAGGAGATGCCCTGTTCCGTGAATGTCCTCGAGTAGGAGAAGCCCTGGGCACCGACACGGAGGTTGAGAGCCGGCGCGAGGCCGACCGTGAGATCGAGGCCGGCGCCGAGGGTGCCGGCCTTGAGGCCGAGAGCGATCCCCTCGGCCCGCGAGCGACCCGCGGAGCCCAGCAGTGCGAAGGCGAGCGCGAGAATGGCCGAGGCGTTCGACCTCGAGAAGCGACTCATGGCGCGGGCTCCTTTCATCGAGGGTCTCCTGCCGGCGGACACTGTATTACGTTTCGACGCGATCCCGGAGGATGCCAGCCCGGTCGTCTCGCGGCGTCGCCCGAGTCCTCCGTTGATTCACCGTAGAATCCGTCGGTCATTCGAGGAGGACTTCATGAACCGTCGAACGTCGCTCATCCTCGCCGCCTCAGCCGTCGCGTTCGGATTCATGGCCGCGCGCCCGCTCGCCGCCCGCGAACTGGCGGGCGTGAACCTGCCGGACACCCTCTCGGCGGGCGACAAGACGCTCAAGCTGAACGGTCTCGGCCTTCGCAAGAAGGCCATCTTCAAGGTCTACGTGGGCGGCCTCTATCTCGAGGCTCCTTCGAAGGACGCCGCGGCCATTCTCGCCGCCGACGCCCCGAAGGCCGTGCGCATGCACTTCCTGCGCGATCTGAAGAAGTCGCAGCTCACCGAGGCGTTCTCCGAGGGCTTCGAGGCGAACGCCAAGCAGAAGGCCGCGGCCGAGAAGGCGGCCCTCGACAGGATGCTCGCCCTCGTGCCGGCTGTGAAGGAAGGCGAGACGCTGTCCTTCGTCTATGTGCCGGGAAAGGGGACCACGCTCTTTTCGGGCGACAAGGCGCTCGGGACGTTCGAAGGCAAGGACTTCGCTGACGTCGTCTTCCTGCTCTGGCTCGGGCCGAAGCCGCCGTCGGAAGACCTGAAGAAGGGAATGCTGGGTTGACGGACGGCGCCCCCCTTCAGAGCCTGCTGTCCGAAAAACGCTTCGATCTCGTCGAGTCCGCCTTCCTGGACGCGCTCTCCGATCCCATCGCGAAATCCGAGACGCTGCTCGCCGCCGTGCGCGGCCTCGCGCGAGCCGGCCAGAAGGCGCGCATCCAGGCCGTCGCCGGAATGGCCGAGGCCGAATTGAAGAAGAAATCGTCCGACCCGGCCACGGCGCGCCTGCGGTGGACGATCCTGAAGGAGGCCGTGCGCGCGGGGGCGACACCCTCCACGCCCGACGGATTTCACAGGCTCTTCGAAGAGGCCCTGGCCGCTGCCTGGCCGTCCCATCCTTCGCTCGCGGCCCTTCTCGGCCGCTTCAGGTTTCGCGAGGCGAAAGACCCCGCGGAGGGGCTCACGCGGGCCGAGAAAGCAGAGAAATGGCTGCCGTTCGAGGTCGGTCACGTCTTTTCGATGGCGGGCCGCGGGGCGGGAAAGGTCGTCGAAACGAACTTCGCGCTCGACTCCGTGCGCGTGGACTTCGAGGCGGCCAAAGGAATCGCGATCCCGATCGGCGTCGCCTCGAAGAGCCTCGTGCCGCTGGCCGAAGGGCACTTCCTCTTCGAGAAGCTCACGGCTCCCGAGGCGCTCCGGGCACGCCTCCTCGAGGATCCCGGGCTCGCCCTGAAGCACCTCATCGATTCCTACGGCCGGGCGCTCACGATGACCGAAGTGAAGGACGCCGTGAAGGGCCTGATCTCCGAGGACGCGTGGACGTCGTGGTGGACCGCGGCCCGCAAGAACCCGCAGGCCGTCGTGCACGGGAGCGGAAAGAACGCGACCGTCGAGTGGTCCGGCTCCGCGGACGCCGCCGACGCCGCCCTCCTCGCGCGGTTCGAGAAGGCACCGCTGAAGGACCGCTTCGACCTGTTTCGAAAGAACCAGAAGCGTTCGCCGGAGCTCGCGGCCGCCATGGCGAAGGCGCTCGCCCAGGAGGCCGAAAGACTCGAGGACCGCGATCCCGCGCTCGCGTTCGAGATCGCCGTCCTCGTCGAAAAGTTCCCGGGCCTTTCGCTCGCGGGCGCCGTCGAGAAACATGTGCTCGCGCGGCCGCTCGCGCTTCTCCCGCGCCTCACGGACCGCGCGATCCGCGAGCGGGCCCTGGACGTCATCGCGAAAGAGCGGCCCGCGGAGGCCCCCGCGATCCTCGCGGACTGGCTTTTCAAGGAGGAGGACTCGCGCACGATCGAGGCAATCGACCGGCGCCTCGTCGAGATCGACCCCGACACGCGCGAGCGCACGCTCGAGAAGCTCCTCAAGTCGCCTCGTTCGGGCCCGCGTGCCTTCGTGTGGTTCGCGCTTCGCTCGGCGCAGGACGATTCCTTCCGGGCCCGCCTCAACCCGGCGGTCCTCGCGCGCCTGCTCGACGCCCTCACCTGGGACGAGCTGGGCGCCGCCCGCTCGAAGGTCCGGGAGATGTTCGACCGCACGGGTCTCGTCGCCGGCTGGCTCGTGAAGCAGGCCACGTTCGAGGAGGCGCGGGCCTTTCTCGAGGCGCTCGCGCGCCATCACGAGCTCGAGCCGCACCGGCGCGACGGACTCGTGGCCGCAGCCGAAATGCGTTTTCCAGACCTCCGGCGAACCGAGGACGACACCTTCTTCGTCACGGCCCCGGCCATCGAGGCCAAGCGCAAGGAGCTGGAGACCATCCTGAAGGTGGAGATCCCCGAGAACACGAAAGGCATCGCGCTCGCGGCCGCGGAAGGCGACCTCACGGAGAACTTCGAATACAAGGCACGCCGCGACAAGCAGCAGCTCCTGTCGGCGCGCGCGGGCAAGCTCCAGCAGGAGCTCGGGAGGGCGCGCGCGCTCGACCCGGCGGCCATCGACACGAGCGAAATCCGGCCCGGCGCGCGCGTGACGCTGAAGGGCGCGGGGGACGCGCGCGCCATCACGCTCCTTGGTCCTTGGGACTCGAAGCCCGAAGAAGGAATCTATTCGTATCTGTCGGATCTGGGAAAAGCGCTGCTCGGAAAGACGGTGGGAGAGAAGGCGACGGTGCTGGGCGAGGAAATGATCGTCCAGAAGATCGAGGTCTTCGCGTAGGAGAGCCTTTTTGGATTTTCTTAGAGGGGGAAATTTGCGATGCGCGTGAACAAGAGCACCGGCCGAGGGCAAGCGGTCTCTCTCCTTCTAAGCAGGATCTCCCTCCTCTTCGTTCTCTTCGGACCCATCCCGGCGCGCGCCGCGGACGATGTCGTCCTCCCGAACGAGAACCTCGTCGCCGACGGGTTGCCGCCGATCCCGAGGGCGCTCGCCGAGCGCGTGGCGGCCTACACGGAGGCGCGGGGCGCGACCTTCGAAGCGTGGCATCCGATGCGCCGCGAGATGCTCATCGGCACGCGTTTTGCCGACGTCGCGCAGGTCCACCGCGTGAAGTTCCCCGGCGGAGCGCGCACGCAGCTCACGTTCTACCCAGAGCGCACGGGCGGCGCGCGATTTCGCCCGCTCGCCGGCGACGGCTTCGTCTTCAACAAGGACGTCGGCGGCGGCGAGTGGTACCAGCTCTACTGGCGGGACGAGAAGTCCGGCAAGGTCACGATGTTCACGGACGGCAAGTCCCGGAACACGGAGGGCGAGTTCTCGCGCTCGGGCAAGTGGCTCGCGTACCAGTCCACGCGGCGGAACGGGAAGGACAACGACATCTGGGTCGTCGATCCGGCCGACCCGAAGAGCGAGAGGAAGCTGCTCGAGGTCTCGGGCGGCGGCTGGGGCGTTTCCGACTGGTCGCCCGACGACAGAACGCTCCTCGTGGGTGAATACCTCTCGGCGAACGAGAGCCGGTACTGGCTCGTGGACGCGGCGACGGGCGCGAAGACGCTCGCCACGCCGGAGTCGAGGGAGAAGGTCGCGTGGGGCCGCGGCGTCTTCGCGAAGGACGGGAAGTCGCTCTACACCACGACGGACTCGGGCTCGGAGTTCCACCGCCTCGTGTCGCTCGACCTCGCGTCGAAGAAGATGACCGTGCTGACGCCCGGCATCGAATGGGACGTGGCCTCGCTCAGCCTCGCGAGCGACGGCGGCAAGCTGGCGTTCGTCGTGAACGAAGGCGGTGTCGAGACGCTGCACGTCCTCGACACGAAAACGAGAAAGGAGATCGCTCTCCCGAGGATCCCGCCCGGGACGATCGGCGCCGTGGTCTTCCACGCGAACGGAAAGGACCTCGCCTTCACATTGTCCTCGGCGCGGTCCGCTTCCGACGTGTACTCGATCGACGTGACGGTGGGGCCTTCCGGGAAGCTCGAGCGCTGGACGGAGAGCGAGCTGGGCGGGCTCGACGCCGCGACGCTCTCCGAGCCCGAGAAGATCTCGTGGAAAAGCTTCGACGGCCGCACGATCACGGGGTTCCTGTACCGCCCCCCGGTCTCGTTCGCGGGCCCGAGGCCCGTCATCGTGAACATTCACGGCGGCCCGGAGGGGCAGTATCAGCCCGGCTTCCTCGGCCGGAACAACTTCTACCTGAACGAGCTGGGCGTCGCGCTGATCTTCCCGAACGTGCGCGGCTCGTCGGGCTTCGGCAAGACCTTCCTCGCCCTGGACAACGCCGAAAAGCGCGAGGATTCGGTGAAGGACATCGGAGCGCTCCTCGACTGGATCGCCGGCCAGCCCTCGCTCGACAAAGGCCGCGTCATGGTGACGGGCGGCTCCTACGGCGGGTACATGACGCTCGCGTCGATGACCCATTACAACGACCGCTTTCGATGCGCCGTCGACATCGTCGGGATCTCGAGCTGGGTGACGTTTCTCGAGCACACGGAAGGCTATAGGCGCGACCTGCGCCGCGCCGAGTACGGCGACGAGCGGGACCCGAAGATGCGCGAGCTGCTCCTCGCGATCTCGCCCCTCACGAACGCGGGCAGGATCACGAAGCCGATGTTCATCGTCCAGGGCCGCAACGACCCGCGCGTGCCGTACACCGAGGCCGAGCAGATGGTCGCCGCGATCAAGAGGAACGGCGGGCCCGTGTGGTACCTCCTCGCGAAGGACGAGGGTCACGGCTTCAGCAAGAAGAAGAACCAGGACTTCCAGTTCCTCGCGACGCTGAAGTTCGTCGAGGAGCATTTGCTCAGGTAGCGCGCGAAGAGAGAGAAAGTTTTGCTTTGGACCCGATTCAACAATCCAGCGCCTCCGCAAGCAGTACCGGTGGTTTCTTCTTAGAAGGGGGAATCAGCGAATGCGCGTGATGCAAAGCTCCGGCGGCGGGGAAGCGGGAGGCTCACTCACCCTTCTAAGCAAAGGGCCGCAACCCGCCGCGTCGAGTCCGCTCGAGTAGCCGGGACGGGCATCAACGCGGCTTGGGCGTGGCGCTGCCGAGCGGTGAGGACGCGGGTGGCGTCCGCGGCGGGGCGGCCGTCTTCGCGGACGCGGGCGTCTCGGACGGGTTCGAGCCATCGGGCCTCTCCAGCGCCTCCGGCTTCCCTCCGACGTCCGGAAGAAGCACGACGGTCGATTCATCGGCGCCGCCAGAAGAGCTTCCCGCCCGGCCCTGGGTGAAGTCGCAGGAAAGGTAGAGAAAGATCTTCGCCTTCTCGCCGGGCATCAGGTTCGACGGGTCCATCGTCTGGACCTGGCCGTTGTGCTGTCCCGTGTGCAGGCTGCCGATGACGACGTACGCCTTGAGGTCGCGCAGCTTGACTCGCGAGATGTTCTTGACGACGCCGTAGGCGACGGCCCGGCTCGTGGGGCACGTGCTGGTGTCGGCGAGGAAAGTCCCGAGCTCGAGGTATGCCGCGACGGACTCCTTGCCGAAGAAGTTGCGTCCCTCGAGATCGATCTCCTTGCCGCCCGCCGTCTTCAGCTTGCCGCTTGCCTCGTTCTGCTTGACGGCCGCGTCCGCGTCGCGCAGGGACGTCTGCTTCGCGAAACCCGAAAGGGACTGCCGGGGCGTCGGCTTCACGATGCCCGAGGCGGGCGTCGGCGCTGGACCGGAGGCATTCGCCTTCTCCGTCGCCACCCAGTCCACGTCGGCCGCGGGATACACGGTGAGGGTCGCATTCGTGCAGAGCCGGAACTTCACGGGCTTTCCGTCGTGCTTCGGGAGGTCGAGGGTCCCGAAGCGCTCGCCAGCGGTCGTCACGAGGACGTAGGGACAGGGCCTCCTGTCCGAGTTCAGGGCCTGGACCTGGAGCAGGACGGAAGACAGAACGAATGCCGTCGTGATCATGGTCCGCCTGTGTACCTCGTGATTCGCTCCGGATGAGTATAGACATTGAACCGCTCGCCGCGCAGGAAGCCGACGAGAGTGAGCCCCGTCTCTTCGGCGAGATCCACCGCGAGGCTCGTGGGCGCCGACACGGCGGCCACGATGCGCGCGCCGGCGAGCGCCGCCTTCTGTGCGATCTCGAAGCCGAGCCGGCCCGAGACGAGAAGGATCGGGGGGCACGGGCGCCGGCTCCTCAGGACGGCGCCGACGGCCTTGTCGGTCGCGTTGTGGCGCCCGACGTCCTCGCGCGAGAGGAGAAGGCTCCCGTCCGCCTCGAACAGGCCCGCCGCGTGAAGGCCGCCGGTGGAGGAGAACAGGGACTGGCGGGCGCGGAGCACGTCGGGAAGGGACGTGAGAAGAGAGGCCGAAACCGTCACGTCGGGCGAGGCGCCTTCGCCCGGCGCAATCCTTCCGCGGCGCGCAGCCGCGGCGAGAGCGACGACGTCGTCGACCGACGTGCGGCCGCAGACGCCGCATGCCGAGCCCATGACCGTGGCCCGGCGCGCCCGGGGACGGTCCGCGCGCGGGAGAAGCGTGACGACGCGGACGTTCTTCGCCAGCTCGGGCGCGACGCCGGGATCGGCCGGCGGCTCGATGGCCACGATCTCCTCGATGCTCTCGATGACGCCCTCTCCGTAGAGAAGGCCGGCGGCGAGGTCGTCGTCGTCTCCAGGGGTCCGCATCGTGACGACGAACCGCTCGGGCAAGGCGCTGCCCTCGCGCAGCCGGATCTCGAGGGGCTCCTCGGCGACGAGGGAGTCCTTCTCCCAGCGCGTGCCGTGGGCGTCGCGCCGGAAGACGAGAGTGGACACCGAGGCGTCGCGGTGAGTGTCCGCCACGCGGCTAGCCTACACTCCGCCCCTTGACGCCCGGACACGTCCTCGTGCCGCTACTCGCGGCAGCCGCTCTCCTGCCCTTCGTGCCGCCAGCGGCCGCGCTCGTCACGGGCGTTCTGGTGGCGCTCGCCGCCGGAAACCCGTGGCTTCAAGCGACCCGGAAGCTCGCGCACCTGGCGCTGGGCCTTGCGGTCCTGGGCCTCGGCGCCGCCGCGGATCTGGGCGTCGTGGGGCGCGTGGGACTGCGGGGAATCGGGTACACGGCCGCGGGAATCGGGCTGACGTTTCTCGCCGGGCTTCTCCTCGCGCGCCTGCTCGGTGTCGAGGAGGACACCGCTCTCCTCGTGACGACGGGGACCGCGATCTGCGGGGGCAGCGCGATCGCCGCCGTGGCGCCCGCGATCAAGGCAAAGTCCGAGTCCATCTCCGTGGCGCTCGCGACGGTGTTTCTTCTCAACGCCGTCGCTCTCGTCGTCTTCCCGCCGCTCGGGCATCTCGCGGGGCTCGACGAGGCTCGCTTCGGCCTCTTCGCGGCTCTCGCGATCCACGACACGAGCTCGGTCGTGGGCGCGGCGACGGCCTACGGGCCGAAAGCAGTGGAGGTCGCCACGACCGTGAAGCTCGTCCGGGCGCTCTGGATCGTCCCCGTGGCGCTCGTCATCGGCTGGGCGCGCGCGCGCCGCACGGGCGAGCGCGGGGCATCCGCCGCGAAGCTGCCGTGGTTC
Organism: Thermoanaerobaculia bacterium; assembly: GCA_041482235.1. Taxonomy (GTDB): domain Bacteria; phylum Acidobacteriota; class Thermoanaerobaculia; order UBA5066; family UBA5066; genus Fen-183. The sequence goes on from JBGPDK010000004.1 coordinate 32,473, forward strand.
CTCGTGGGCTTCGTCGCCATGGCTGCGCTCGTCACGTGGCTGCCCGCGCTGCGCCCCGCCGGGCTCGCCGTCGCGGCCGGCGCGAAGCGCGTCCTCGTCATGACGCTCTTCCTCATCGGCACGTCCCTGACACGCGACGCCGTCAGGCGCGTGGGCCTCAGGCCCGTCGCTCTCGGCATCGCCCTGTGGGCCCTCGCGGCCGGTTCCACGCTCGCGGCGCTGAAGGCGGGCTGGATTTCCTGACCGTCAGATTCCCCCGCCGTCCACGAGCATGTCCTCGTGCACGGGCTCGGCCCAGGGCTGCACGTCCGGGTCGGAGAGCGAGTACGTGCCCATCTGGAGGAGGGCGGGGGAGTAGACGTGGAGCGTGATGAGGTCGCCTCCGTCGTCCGCGAGGTTCGAGACCTGGTGGATGTCACCGTCCTGCGTCGCGCAGATGAATCCGGGCCGCATCTCCCGCGAGCGGACCGCGTAGATCATGCGGTTGCGCGCGCGCTCGAAGACCGTCTCGAGAGCCGTGCCATGGAGGATGCGCACGCCGCAGCTCGAGCCGCGGTGGTCGTGGATGGGGCTCCTCTGCCCGTTCCGCCAGCACAGGACGAGCGCCTGGTAAGCCGGCCCGGCGTGCAGGAGGTTGCGGCGATAGGTTTCGTCGCCGAATTTCAGGAAGGGCCGCACGTCGTCGAGAGTGACCGAGAGTCCGCCCAGAGCGTGCTCCAGCTCGGACAGCGGGATGCGTTCGCGCCACGCGTCGAGCTCCTCGAGGACACTGCCGAGAGAGGACGTCATGGGCGGCCCGAGGGGAATCCTAGCATCGGCGGGACGCTTCGCTAGACTCCGGACGTGGACTTCGAGAGCGCCCTTCGGGCGGCCCGGGCCTTCGTGCCGCGCGCCCTTGGGGCGGCCCGGGATTTCGTGTCGCGCGCCGCGAAAACGTCGCGGGACCTGCTGCGCCTCGTCCCGAGGCCGGTCCTTTTCTTCATCGGAGCCTGCGGCGCGCTCTTCCTCGTCGCGGCGGTCGTCATCGTGCTCTATTTCGCGCGCGTCGTGTCGCAGACGATGGACGGACGGCGGTGGTCTCTCCCGACGCGCCTCTACTCGGACGTGTGGGCGGTGCGGCCCGGGGACACGCTTTCGGCCGAGGACGTCGTGCGGCGGCTCGCGCGCCTGCGGTACGTCGAGGTTCCAAAAGCCCCGGTCGCCGCTGGCCAGTACGCGCTCGTCAAGGGGCGCGTCGCCGTCACCCTGAATCCGCGCGAGACCGCCTGGGGCCGCACGCCGGGTTTCCCGGCCGAGATGGAGTTTTCGGGCCGGCGCGTCGCGGCGCTGAAGCGCGCCGACGACGGAACGCGGCTGCCCTACGTCGTGTTCGAGCCGGAGGTCGTGGGCTCGGTCTACGACGAGAAGATGCAGGATCGAACGCTCGTCACCCTCGACCAGGTCCCTCTGGTGGTCCTCGACGCGATTCTCACGACCGAGGATCGTGACTTCTTCACGCACGGGGGGATCTCGTTCCGGCGGCTCGTGGGCGCCGTCCTGCAGGGCGCGACGCGGGGCGCGGCCGTGCGCGGCACCTCCACGCTCACGCAGCAGCTCGTGAAGAACATGTTTCTCTCACCCGAGCGCACGCTGAAGCGCAAGATCGTCGAGGCCTTGATGGCCGTCATCCTCGAGGCCAAATACAGCAAGAGGGAGATCCTCGAGGCCTACCTGAACGAGATCTACCTCGGTCAGCGCGGATCCATCTCCGTGACGGGCGTCGAGGAGGCCGCGCGGTTCTACTTCGGGAAGAGCGTCTCCTCGCTCGACCTTCCGGAGGCCGCGATGCTCGCCGGCCTCATCTCGTCGCCGGGCAAGTACTCGCCGTTCCGCAACCCCGAGAATGCGCGCGCCCGCCGGGCCGTCGTCCTCAAGGGGATGCTCGAGCAGAAGAAGATCGGCAAGGCCGCCTGCGAGGCGGCGCTCGGCGCGCCGCTCACGAAGGCGAAGGGGCCGCCAACCGGCATCGTGGCGCCGCACTTCGTGGACTTCGTTCTCTCGCAGGTGAAGGAAGCGCCCGGCTTCGTGAAGGAGGACGGGCTTTCGGTTTACACGACGCTCGACCCCGACATGCAGCAAGCCGCGCAGGCGGCGGTCCTCAAGGGGCTCGAGGAGCTCGAGAAGCGCTACAAGCGCCTCCGGCCGCGGGACGAGGACGACGCCCTTCAGGCGGCCGTCATCGCGCTCGATCCCGCCACGGGATCCGTGCGCGCGCTCGTGGGCGGGCGCGACTATCAGGTCAGTCAGTTCAACCGCGTCGTGCAGGCGCGCCGCCAGCCGGGCTCGCTGTTCAAGCCGTTCGTGTACCTGACGGCCTTCGGGAAGCGGAATCTGCCGAAGCCCATCACGACCGCGTCGATCTTCATCGACTCGCCGATCGCGCTCGTCTGGGGCAAGGGCGAGGACGAGACGTGGTCTCCGAAGAACTACGACGGCGATTTCCGCGGGCCCATGACCGCGCGGCAGGCGCTCGAGCAGTCGATCAACATTCCGACGGTGCGCATCGCCGTCACCGAGACCGCGCCCGGCCGCACTCTGCTCCCGGACATCGTGGACACGGCGCGGTCTGCGGGCATTTCGTCGCCCATGCGGCCTTATCCGTCCCTCGCGCTCGGGTCGTTCGAGACGAGCCCCATGGAGATCGCGGCGGCGTATTGCACGTTCGCGAACGGGGGCTTCCGCGTCCGGCCGAATGCGCTTCTCGGCATCGTGGGCCCGAATGCCCGGCGCCTCGAGACGAAGGACGAGCCCGTGGTGCGGGGCGCCGACGCGGACGCGATCTCGATCCTCGACTCGGTCCTCCAGGGGGTCGTGGATCGGGGCACCGGCGGCTCGGCCCGCAGACTCGGGGCGCAGGGAATCTTCGCGGGCAAGACCGGCACGACGAACGACGGGCGCGACGCCTGGTTCATCGGCTTCTCGCCGCGCCTCCTCGTTGCCGTCTGGGTCGGCTTCGACGACAACCGCGGCCTGAACCTCTCCGGATCCTCGGCGGCGCTCCCGATCTTCGCCGACTTCGTGAGGCGCCTGCCGCCGCAGTACTTCGAGGCGCCGTTCCCGAGGACCCCCGGCGTCGTCACGGCGTCCATCGACCCGACGACCGGCATGCTCGTCACCGAGGAGTGCCCGAAGTCGTTCAACGAGGTCTTCCTCGAGGGCACCGCGCCGACGGAGCGCTGCACGGTCCACGGAGGCGGCGGACCGGGACCCGGCATCGCCGGCGAAAGTCCGTGAAGCTCACGCTGCCTCCGATGGACCTCGGGCTCGTCGTGAGGAGCCACGGATGGTACGACTTGCCCCCGTTCGAATGGCTGCCGGCGGAGAAGACCCTGGGATTGATTTTCTTGGAAAGACAACACCCCGTGCAGGTGCGAGTCCGGTGCGAGGTCGGGCGACTGGTCGCAACCGCAACGGCGCTTTCTTCGAAGGGTGAATTTCGCCGCGGCGCAGCCCGGAGCGTTCCGGCGGCGGGTGAGCGGCATTTACCATTCAAAGAAAATATCTCTTCGGACGTTTCATCTCGCGCCGTAGGCGACGTTCTGGAGCGGGTTCTCGATCTGAAAGCAGAACTCTCTTCTTTCCATGCCGTTTGCGCTGGCGACCCGCGCTTCGCGTGGGTCGCGCGGCGCGGGGCGGGGCGGATCCTGCGCGCGCCGACGTTGTTCGAGGATGCCGTGAAGGTCCTCGCGACGACGAACTGCACGTGGGGCCTGACGAAGGTCATGCTGAAGAACCTCGTCGGGCGCTTCGATCGCGGAGGAGCCTTCCCGGATGCGCGATTCGTGGCGAGCCTGCCCGCGCTCGCCCTCGCCGACGCGAAGTGGGGCTATCGCGCGCCGTATCTCGCCGCGTTCGCCGGACGCGTCGCGTCGGGAAAGCTGGACCTCGCGCGCTGGGAGGATCCTCGGCGTTCCGACGAAGAAGTCGAGAAGGAGATTCGCGCCGAGAAGGGCTTCGGCCCGTACGCCGCCGACACGCTGGGGCGGCTTCTGGGCCGGCACCGCAAGCTCGGCCTCGACTCCTGGTCGCGCAAGAAGGTCGCCGCCCTGCGGTTCCGGGGCCGTGCCGTCAAGGATGCGCGCGTCGCGCGACTCTACGCGCCGTTCGGCCGGCACGCGGGCCTCGCGTTCTGGCTCGACGTGACGCGCCACTGGCACGAGGAGAAGGAGGGTCTGTGGCCCTGAGCGCCTCCTCTGCGAAGATTCGCGCGGAGAGAAGAACGGCGTGAAGCGGGTGATCCTCGTCGGCGCGACGGACGGCCTCGGAAAGGCCCTCGCCGAGGTGTACGCCGCGCGCGGATTCTGGGTGACGATCCTCGGGCGCTCGAGGGGGAAGCTCGACGCCCTCGTCGCCGACCTCGAGCGCCGCTTCCCGGTCGCGACGGTGAAGGGAGTCGTATGTGACCTCGCGGACGCGGCGCGGCTCGAGCCCGCGTTCCACGAGGCGCTCGCGGCGACCGGACACTGCGACCTCTTCCTCTACAACGCGGGCGTCATGCACGGCGGCGACGGCTTGACGAGCGTGCCGGCGCTGGACGCCGAGACGATGGAGGTCAATGTCGTGGCGGCCATGCGGCTGCTCGGCCTCGCGGCGAACTGGTTTCGGATCGCGGCGCGCGGGCAAATCGCGGCAATCTCGTCCATCGCGGGCGACCGCGGGCGCAAAGGGAACCCCGCGTACAACGCGTCGAAGGCGGCCCTCACGACGTTTCTCGAGGGGCTCCGCAACCGCCTCGCGCCCTTCGGGGTCACGGTCTCGACCGTGAAACCCGGTTATGTCGGGACGCGCATGACCGCGGGGAGGCCGGGACTCTTCTGGGTGGCGCCCGCCGGAGAGGCCGCCCGCATCATCGCGGATCGCCTCGAGAAGCGGCACGAGGTCTTCTACGTCTACCGGCGCTGGGCGCTCGTCTCTTACGCGATGCGACTCGTGCCCAGGTTCCTCTTCAAGAGGCTCGGGCCGCCGTGAGTGCGATTCCCGTGCCGGAGCGCGTCGAGGGCTTCGGCCTCTACAACGTGTCGGTGTCGCCCGTCTTCCGGCCCGCCTCGCTCCCCGCGCTCCGCGACGCGCTCGCCGTCTGCGCCTCGAACGGGTCGAGGCCGATCTTTCGCGGCGCGGGCCGCTCGTACGGCGACGCCGCGACGAACCCCGCGGGACCCGTCGTGGAGATGACGGGCCTGAACGCGGTCGCCGGCTTCGACGAGACGTCGGGAGTCGTGCGGGCCGGAGCGGGCCTCACGCTCGGCGAGCTGTGGAAGTGGTCGATCCCGCGCGGGTTCTGGCCGCCCGTCGTGACCGGCACGATGCACGTCACGCTCGGCGGCGCCGTGGCGATGAACGTGCATGGCAAGAACGGCTGGAGGGAGGGCACGATCGGAGACCACGTCGAGAGCGTCTCGATCCTGAGGGGCGGGGGCCGCGTCGAAGAGATCGAACGCGGCGCGAGCGCCTTCGACGACGTCGTCGGCAACTGGCGGCGGCTCGACCCGATCGTCGAGGTCGCGCTGAAGCTGAAGAAGGTCGCGACGGGCTACCTCGACGTGGAGGCCTTCGTGACCCCGAACCTGGCTGCGACGCTCGCCGGCCTCGACGGCGCCCGGGAGGAATGGGACTACGTCGTGGGCTGGATGGACTGCTGGAGCTCGGGCAAGACTCTCGGCCGGAGCGTTCTCCACCTCGCGAACTCTCACCCCGCGAAAGCGGGAGAGCCCCGCGGGCTGAGCGTCGAGGAGCAGGTCGCGGACATCCGCATGGGGCCGCTGCCCGAGCCCATTCTTCTCCTCGGACTCAAGCTCACGGCGGGCGGACCGCAGATGCGGCTCGTGAACTTCGGGAAGTACCTGGCGTCTGCCTCCCACGGACGGCATCGCTACCGGCAGTCGCTCGTCGCGTACTCGTTTCTCCTCGACTATCTGCCCGGCTGGAACGAGGCCTACCGGCCCGGCGGCTTCATCCAGTACCAGCTCTTCGTGCCGAAGGCCGCGGCCGAGGCGGCTTTCGCGAAGGCGCTGCGTCTCCAGCACGAGATGGGCGTCATCTCCACCCTCGCCGTCATCAAGCGCCACCGCGCGGACCGGTTTCCGCGCGGCTACGCCCTCGACGGTTTTTCTCTCGCGCTGGACTTCGCCGTGACTCGGGCGAATTCGAGCCCGCTCGTCGCGCTCGCCCGCGCGTTCGACGCGCTTCTCCTCGAGTGCGGCGGGCGAGCCTACAAGGCGAAGGATTGCGTCGGCAGCGTCGAGCGTCTTGCCCGCGCTCGCGGAGGGACGGCGTGAGAGCCGTGGCGCGTTCGCTCGCGCTCGCCGGTCTGCTCGCCCTCGGGAGCTGCGGCCCGGATTCGTCCCCGACGTCGCCCCCGTCCTGTATTCCGCTTACCGGCCAATACACGGGCGTCTTCACCGATTCGTGCGGGCTTTCGAAGACCGAGGACGTCACGCTCTTCCAGACGGGCTGCACGCTCGTCGCGGAGTTTCCGGGCGTCGGCAGCGTGCACGGCACGGTCTCGGGCGGGACGCTCGTCTTCGCCATCGGCTTCGCCGGGTTCTCGCCCTGCGGCGGCTCGGCCAGCGGCAGCGCCACGCTCACCCCGTCCGGAGGCCTCACGGGAAGCTATAGCGGGCAGGCGACGGGCGTCGGGACGACATGCTGCGGAAACGTAGCCGGTGCGTTCAGCCTCACCCGGCGCTGAAAACCCTCAAGCTACTTCTTGCAGCCCTCGAGGTCTATCTGGTCCGTTCGGCGATCGGTTAAGGGCGTGTGACGGTTCGCGCGCTTGACATCTTCGCCTTCTACGGAATGCGAGTCGAATCCGGATGACCCCTGTTCGCCCCGCCGTCCTCGAGGACGGTGCCTATAGAATCTGCAGCGGAAGCGCAAGGGGTCCGGCGGCCCTCCTGGTCTTCAAAACCAGCGTGCCCGCTCCGAGAGGGGCGGCGGGTGGGTTCGACTCCCACACGCTTCCGCCATCCGATTACGCGCAGAAAGACCTCGCGCAGCCTGATAACATCCGTGAAACAGATATTGGAGGAGTACGACTCATGAAGAAGACCCTTCTCGCCCTCTTGCTCCTCGCCGCGTGCCTGCCGCTCGCGGCCGGCGATCTCCACGGCAAGGTCACTTGCAAGGGGGCCCCGGACTGCAAGGACGCCGTCGTCTACCTCGGCGCGATCGCCGGGAAGACGTTTCCCGCGCCCAAGGAGCACCTGAAGATCGACCAGAAGGGCCTCCTGTTCAATCCGCACGTCATCGCCGTGCAGCAGGGCTCGACGATCGACTTCCTCAATTCGGACCCGGTGCTTCACAACGTCTTCACGCCGGACGCCTGCGCCGACAAGTTCGACCTCGGCCTCTGGCCGCAAGGCGAGGTCCGGAGCTACACCTACAGGAACGAATGCGTGGTGACCCTCCTCTGCAAAGTGCACCACGACATGGTGGCGTTCATCGTCGTCGTCCCGACACCCTATTTCGCCATGGTGAAGCCGGACGGCTCTTACCAGATTCCCGACGTTCCCGATGGCGCGTACACGATCAAGATATGGCACGAGAAACTGAAGCCGGCGCATAAGGCCGTGAGCGTCGTCGGTCGGACCGAGGCTTCGCTCGAAATCGCGAGATAAGAGAGCCCGGCGCCGGGCGCGGCGCAACGGGCCAGAGTCCGCGTAACCCGGGCAGCGGGCAGGGGGGATCTGCCGAGTTCTCGGCCTTTTTCCCGGCAACTCCCGCCGGATTCGCCGAGCACGGGCACGTGCTGGGTTGTCTGCATCATTGCCCGCGAGATAGACCTCTTCCAAGTTATACGAAGCGAGCAGACGGACGAGGTCATCCAACAGAGGGCAAGTTATCGGGGCGGGACAACGGCGTCTCCCGACCCTGAATCAGATATGTCAAGTTGTGCATCTTCTGCGCGGCAGTATGACGCCAGTCATACCGGCGAGGCGATCTCACACCTAGGTTGGTGTGCGGCGATAGGACGTGCTGAAGAGCCTGAATCATAGCTTCGCGGAGCCACTTACGACATCTTGTACGAGAGCACGAGAGACGGTCGATTCGTTGCGGCGCGATTCGAATGACCAGGAGAAGGGGGAAGAGAAGTGTACCTCACGGAAAAAGCCTCGAAGCGTCAGATCAAGGAAGCGTTGAACGCGCGGGATAACCGGCTGGAGATCGTCAAGGCGCTCTCGCACGGCCAGATCCAGCGGCGGGACCTGATCCGGTGGGGCCTGGTCACGGCGGGGGGTCTGATTGCGCCGATCGGCGGCCTGAGCCCGTTCGTCGGCAACCGTGCCAATGCCGCGACCGGGACCATTTTCAGCCCGGGGACGACCGGCCTGGCGTTCACGCAGCCGATGCTCCGCATGGAGGTCCAGCCGCGCAAGCCGGTTTCGAGCCTGAGTCCTGCTCCGACGTGCGAGGCCAACCAGGAACCTTATCCGTGCGACCCGGCGCTGGGCGGAGGCTTCGGCCCGGCCGAGGGACGTCCTCCGGGAGCTGACTGGGGGCACCAGCGGTGGGACACCATGCCGCCGCAGGTGGCCGTCGAGGTCACGCAGGAGGGGGCGAAAACGAACCCGAAGGGGAACCTCCGCTTCAAGTTCCACCCGAAGCTCGCGACGCAGGGCCCGCACACGATGTGGACGTTCAACGGGACGATTCCGCCGGCGCTGGTCCAGGGCCGGTACGGGGAGCCCATCCTCTTCCGCCACCACAACAAGCTTCCGGCCAACGTCGCCAAGAACGGCGGTTTCGGGCGGCACACGATCTCGACCCACGAGCACAACGGCCACCACGGGGCCGAGAACGACGGCTACACGGGAGCGTTCTTTTTCCCGGGCCAGTTCTACGACTACCACTGGCCGATCGTTCTGGCCGGGCACGACACGATCAACCCCGACGCCACGGACATGAGGGCCGGGAGTCCCGATGACAGCGGCGGCATCAACAAGGTGCCGGGCGACTGGCACGAGACGATGTCGACGCACTGGTTCCACGACCACATGTTCAGCTTCACGGCGCAGAACGTCTACAAGGGCAACGCCGGGATGTTCAACATCTACAGCGCGCTGGACCGCGGCAACGAGGAGATCAACGACGGCGTGAACCTGCAGCTGCCGAGCGGCACGGCCAAGTCCTGGGGCAACCTCGACTACGACGTCAACCTGATGCTGGCCGACAAGGCCTGGGATCTGAACGGGCAGCTCTACTTCGACATCTTCAACCTCGACGGGTTCCTCGGCGACGCGATGACGGTGAACTTCAGCTTCAAGCCGTACTTCGAGGTCGAGGCCCGCAAGTACCGCTTCCGCATCCTCAACGCCAGCGTCTCGCGCTTCTTCAAGCTGGCCCTGAGCGACGGCTCGCCGATGGTCCAGATCGCCAACGACGGGAACCTGCTGCCGAATCCCGTGACCCTCACGCAGCTCGACGAGCAGGGCATCGCCGAGCGCTACGACGTCGTCATCGACTTCTCGCGCTACCAGCCCGGGGACAAGGTCTCGTTCGTCAACCTCTGTGAGCACCAGGACGGAAAGAAGCCTTCCCGGGATGTCACGCTGGCCGCAGCTCTCGCGGGCCAATCGACGGATCCCTGCGTCGGGACGTTCCTGGAGTTCCGGGTCATCCCGAGGACCGCGCCCGACCTGAGCAAGGTGCCCAGCACGCTCATCCCGAACCCCGACTTGTCGCAGATTCCCGTGGCGCGGTTCCGGACCTTCGAGTTCGGGCGGGGCGGCGGCGGAACCGACGCCGCCCCGTGGACCATCAAGACGGACGGCGGGCAGGGCCTCGCGGCCGACTACACCAAGGTCTCGGCGGCGCCCAGGCCGAACACGCGCGAGATCTGGCAGCTCGTCAACGGCGGCGGCGGCTGGGACCACCCGATCCACATCCACTTCGAAGAGGGTCAGATCCTGGGCCGCAACGGCGTCCTCGGGAACGTCCCGGCGTGGGAGCGGGGGCGCAAGGACGTCTATCGCCTCAGGCCGGGTGGAAGCGTCACGATCACCATGCAGTTCCGCGAGTTCATGGGGACCTACATGGAGCACTGCCACAACACGGTGCACGAGGACAACGCCATGCTCATCCGGTGGGAGATCAATCGCGGGATGGTGCCCATGCCGTCTCCGAACCCGACACCTCAGGGCGTCGAGTGGCTTTCCTCCACCGCTCTCCCCACGGCTTTCTGAGCGGTCGGACGAA
>JBGPDK010000005.1:0-39383 GCA_041482235.1 Thermoanaerobaculia bacterium
ACGAGCGGCGACGAGAGCACGTCCTCGAGCATCTTCCTGACCCGCGCTTCGGGGATCTGCCGGTCCTCGTCGAATCTGCGCGCGATGAACGTGGGCGCCGTCGGCGCGTAGGGATCGGCCTGCCGGACGGCGCGGAAACACGCGAGGAGCGTGGCGTAGCGGGTGTCGGGCTCGGGACCCGGAGCGGCGTCCACCGCGGGAACATCGGCGTCCTTCACGGAGGCGGGACGAGTCTCGTTCGTGAAAGGGTTCCAGTCGACGTTCGGGTTGTCGAGGACGGCGCGCGGAATCGTCTGATCGACGATGCGTTCCATGACCCTGCGGATTGCGCGCTGCTTCGCGGGCCCGCGCTCCTTGTCGGCGTAATCGGACTTGATCTCGTCGCGCAGGTTCCAGTGCGAGAGAAGGCGCATTTTCGCCGGGAAAAGGCGCGCGCCCTTCTCGTCCACGAGATGGTGCATCCAGATGTTGTAGGAGGCGATGTACTGGGCCGAGTCGGAATAAGCCTTCGCGATCGCGAGGTTCACGCCGGCGGGAATGCGGTGAGCGAAGCGGTCGGCGAGGCGCGCTTCCGCCCACTGACGCCGCGTCCATTTGCCGCCAAGGCGGAGCTTCTCGTCGAGCGTGGTGACGGGAAAGTTGAGGAGCGCCGTGAACGCGAGCTTGTCCTCGAAAAGGTCGTCCGTCACGTGCGCCCCGGGGTCGTAGCCCGCGAGCACTTCGTCGAACGGCAGGATCGGCCCGCGGTCGAGGTCCACGTGCATGCGCAGGTCGCGGCCGGCCTCGCGCATGTGCCCGTCGAGTGAGACGAGCGCGGCCGCGAGCCGCGTGAAGAGGGCGTCTCGCGCCGCCGCGTCGGCCGCGGTGTTCGCCTTCGCGAACGCCTCGAAGGCCGCCGCGTCACCGTCGGCCGGGCGCCACAGCGCGGCGGCCTGCTTTTTCCCGCGAGCCTGCTCGGGCGTTTCGGCGTGCGCGGCGAACATCGCGAGTCCGACGATACCGAGGAGGCCGAAAGAGAAGAGACCTTTGCTCCAGTGCTTCTTCATGCGCGGATCTTACCGGCCGCGACGCCCGGGCACGCCTCTTGCGGGCTCGAATCGAACTTCCTATCCTTTCGTCACGGAAGCGAAACGACTTATGCACGGGCATAGCAACGCCCGCCTCATGAAGATAGCGGTGAGCACGGCGTCTTCCGTACTCACTCTACTGGCTCTTGAAATGGGGCTGCGGCTCTATGGCTATAACCCCCTTCGAGACCTCCAAAGCAGTAAGGAGTACATATTCCGTGCTTCTCCATATCCGGCCCTGAAGTATGAGCTTACTCCGGGAGCGGCCGGCCGCTTCGCTGACTCAGACACAAAGATCAATTCCCAGGGCTTTCGCGGACCCGAGCCGTCGAGCGTTCCGTCTGGACAACGCGTGATCATTCTGGGCGACTCCATTGCCTTCGGCAACTTCGTGCCTTGGGAAGACGCCGTCGCGAGCCAACTGCAGCAACGCCTGCATGCCGTCAAGCGAGATGTAGAAGTTCTGAACTTCGGAGTCGGCGGTTATGACACCCTTCAAGAGGTCGCGCTGCTCGAGATTCGGGGATTGAAATATCGTCCCGATCTGATCGTCGTGGCCTATTGTCTTAACGACATAAGCATTGCCAGTACGAGTCTGGACCATATCGAGTGGAGGAGGTCCCTGCGAAGCAGCCTTTTGTACAGATCGCGTCTGGCGCAGTTAGTGTCTACGAAAATCGAGAAGATAAGGCTCGCGAGATGGCTGAGTCACATGAATCAGCCGGACGTGTTCCACCGCGAGTACGAACATCAGATTGCCAAAATAGGTGAGGACGAGGTCGAACTACTCGACCTGATGAAAACCGCGCCGACGTACCCGTCCACTACCTGGTATGGAGACCGGGATCGAGTCGGGCGCCTCCGCTTTGCGTTTGCCCGCCTCGCGAGAATCTCCAGGGCAAACGACTTGCCAGTTGTAATACTGATCGTACCCCTCCTCGTGGGCGACTCAGGCGGATATAGCCATCGCGCGGCGCATCGCATCGTCGAGATGGAAGCGCGGCATGCCGGGTTTGATACCATTGACCTCACAGACGCATTCCAGCGCGTGGGCATGGGAACCTTGAGAACTGCCTTTGGAGACATTATCCATCCGAACAAGCGCGGGCATGCCATCATGGCCGATTTGTTGTCGGAGTATGTCCTCGGCCATTTAAAGGAGCAGCCGCCACCCGGTAAGTGAACCGGCCGCAGAAATAGAATATCGCGCTCTCTTTTTCCTCCTAGGGCAGCTCGACCGGCGTCAGGCCCCCCTCCGCGACGGAGAAAACCTTGCTGGCGCCGCCGTCGACGGTGAGTGTGTAGCTGCCCGGCGCGACGTTCTCGATGCGGCGGAAACCCCTCTGGCCGGACCCGTCGGCCGAGACCACGACGCGCCCGTCGAGGTTGAAGACGGTGTAGGGGTACGGCACGCCTGCCGCCGTCTTGAGCGTCGCATGCGCCGTGCCGCTCGCGAGCGTCTTCGGCCCCGCCGTGATGTCGATCGAGCCGCCCGGCGTGAGCGTGATGGGAACCGTCTGCGAGGGGACGGAGATGCCGTCGAGCACCGCCGGCGCGTAGCCGCTCGCGTCGACGATCAGGGAGTAGCGCCCGGGCTTGAGCGACGAGATCTCGCCCACGCCGTTCGTGTCGAGAGAGAGCGTGCCCGTGAAGACCGGCGCCCTGGTGCCGTCGAAGACGCGCGCGAGGACGCCGCGCAGCGGCACGCCGTAGAGGCCGTCTTTCACCTGGATCCCGATGCCCTCGCCGCGCGTCAGCTCGATCGTGAGGTTCTCGGAGCTGCCGTCCTCGGCCGCCGTGACGCTGCGCTTGTCGTACTGGTAATCGGGCTTGCGCGCATTGAGCGTGTAGGCCTGCGGGACGATGTCGGTGAACGTGAAGAGGCCGTTGCTGTCCGTCGTGGACGTGCGCTGGAACGGGCCCGCGGCGGCGGCGCCTCCCAGCTCGACCGTGGCGTCCGCGAGCGGCTGCTTCGAGCCGCCGTCCGTCACGATGCCGGTGATCTTCGCGGTCGGGAACGTGAGGTCGAGCGACTGGTCGCTGTTCAGCGTGACGGTCTTGCGCGTCGTGGAGCCGCCCGCGAACACGTCCGAGTTCGCGTTCACGTTGTACGTGCCTTCCTGCAGGCCCTCGAGGCGGTACGCGCCGGACTCGTCTGTGCGCGAGGCGGCCTGGCGCCCGCCGCCGCCCTGCAGGTTCGCGGTCACGACGGCGTTCGGAAGAGCCTGGCCCGCCCGTGTGACGCGGCCCGAGAGCGCGAAGCCGACGTCGAAGGTGATCTCCGTTTCGAGGACGGGCACGGCGTCGTCGGCTCTCACCTGTTTCATCGCGCTGCGCGACGTGCCGAGGCCGTCGCCGGCCTGCGCGCGGAGCGTGACGGGGCCGGCCGGCACGCCCGAGATCTCGAAGCGCCCGTCGGCGCCCGTGCGCGTGCTCGCGAAGAACGAGTCGGCGCCCGCGGCGGTCACCATCACGCCGTTCTTCCACCCGTCCGGGAGGCCGGAGATGGTGCCGCGCAGCATGGTGCCCGCGGCGAGAGACAGGAGAACGTCTTCCCTGGATTCGCCTGCCTGCAGGACGGCGTCCACGAGGTTGCTCGTCTTGCCGCGGAAGGCCGCCGAGACCGAGTAACGCCCCGCCGCGAGATGGTCGAAGCGGAAGCGGCCCGTGCCGTCGGTCGTGGTCGACTGTCCGCCGCCGAGAAAGCGGCCGAAGCCGCTTTCTCCCGCGGCCGCGAGGGAGACGTCGACGCCGGGGAGCGCCTGCTTCTGGTCGGACAGCACCGTCCCCGCGAGAGCGCCGCCCGCGACGAGGCGGATCTCCACGCTTGCGCCGCTCTCCTTGAGGTCGGCCACCTCGCTGCCGTCGGCGTAGTCGGGATGCTTTGCCGAGACCTTCACGCGGCCGGTGGCGAGGCCTTCGATCTCGAAGCGTCCGTCGGCGTCCGTCGTGATTTCGGCCTCGTCGCCGGCGCCGCCGATCATGAGCCGCCCGAAGCCCGGGCCCGAGCCCGCGGCCTCGTGCGTCACGGTTGCGTTCGGGACGGCGCGGCCCGACTTCGCGTCGGTGACGCGGCCCTTCAGCGAGCCGCCCGCCGTGACTTTCACCTCGACGCCCTCCTTCGCGGCGCCTTCCTCGACGACGATCGACGCGACGTGCGCGGGCTGGTAGCCCTTCGCCGTGACGGCGACCGTCCACGTCCCCGCGGGTACGTCCTCGAGCACGAAGCTGCCATCCTCGGCGTGGATCTCGCGCTTCTCGCCCATGCCCGTGCCGGACGCGCGGCCCACCGCCCGGCTCACGATGCGCATGACGTTTCCGCCGCCGCTGCGGTCGGGCTCGTAGGAGACCGAGAAGTCGGTGAGGGGCCGGCCCGAACGTGCGTCGAGAGCGGTGCCCCCGATGCGGCCGGTGGCCGATACGGCGATCTCGACGCCGTCGGCGGGTGCCGTGACGCCGCGCTTCTGCGGACCGAGGCCCGTTCCGCCGAAGACCGACAGGTCGTAGCTCTGGCCGGCCCGCAGGCCCTCGATGACGAACTGGCCATCCGCTCCCGTGGGCTGGAGCGAGCCCGCGCCCGCCAGCATCGCGGGCCGGCCCGAGGCGCCGGCGTTCACGAAGAAGCCCTCGGCCCCTTCGCCCGTCTTGCGCCGCACCGCGCCGGAGATCGTCGCGCCCGGGGCGAGCACGATCGAGAGCGGCTCTGCGCCCTGATCCGTCACCTTCACCGGATCGATGCGCTCCGTGGCGAATCCCGCGCGGCGCGCGCTGAGAGCGTACTCGCCCGCCGCGACGCCCTTGATCTCGAAGCGGCCGTCCCCGCCCGTCTTCGCGCGGGGGCGCGAGCCGGGTCCGCCGGCGAAGCCGATCTGCGCCGTCATCCCGCCGCGCCCGCCACGGAACGTGAAGGACTGCCCGAGCTCCACCTCGACGTCGGCCACGGGCCGGTCGTTGCCGTCCTTCACGAGGCCGGTCACCGCCGCGCCGCGGCGCATGACGACGGCGACGCCCGCTTTCGTGGCGCCCCCGGCCAGCGACAGACCCGCAACGGTCGTGCGCTCGAAATCGGGGTGCGTCGCGACGAGGCGCTGGTGGTCGCCGGGCGCGAGGCGCGTCGCCTTGAACGTGCCGTCGGGCAGCGTGCGGAAGGCCTGTGCCTCGCGGCCCCGGCGGAACATCCGCATGATTCCCGCCATCGGGTTCTCGCTGCCGCGGGCGAGCGCGCCTTTCGCGCCCGCGATCGCGACGCCGTTCTCGTCCACGGCCCTGCCCGTGATCGTGGCGCCGAGGACGAGCGCCAGGTCGAGCCTCTTCGTCTCGCCTGGCGCCAGCGGGAGGTCGGCCTTCACCCACGGCACGTAGCGCGCCTCGTCGACCGTCAGCCGATACGAGCGCGCCGGCACGCCCTTGAAGCGGAACGTGCCGTCGGGACCGCCGCGCGCGAGACGCGCGAAGTCGGTCCCCTTGAGGAAGAGCCTCGCGCGCGGCACCGGGCGGCCCGTCTTTTCGTCCACGACCCTGCCTTCGAGCGCCGCGGGGACGGTGAGCGTGGCGGCGAGCGTTTTGCCTTCGGCAAGCGGCAACTTCACGTCGGGGCGTGCCGCGAAGCCCGCATCTCCCGCGTCCACGGCGAGCGTCGCGCGACCGGCGGCGGCGTGCGCGATCGTGAAGCGGCCGTCGGCGTCCGTCTCGACCCAGCGGGTCGTGGACTTGCCTTCCAGGCGCACGAGAGCCCCGGCGGCGGGCTTCTTGTCGGCACGGTGCACGAAGCCGCTCACGGAAACGCCGGGCGCGAGGATGATGGGGCGCGCCGCGGCCCCGCCGCGCAACCCGACCTCGAGCGCGCGCGCGAAGCCCGCCTTCTCGACCGTGAGGCTGTTGCCCTGCGCTCCGGCCTCCGTGAAGCGGAACGTGCCGTCGGCTGCCGTCTGTGTCTGGCGGGTGGCCGCGCGCATGTCGGGATCGCCAGCCACGCCTCCGGGCGTGAGCGCCACCTCGGCACCGGCGACGGGAGCGCCGGCCGGGTCCACGACCTTTCCGACGAGCGCCTCGGCGCCCGGCAGGACGCGCTCGCCGAGATCCTCGGTCTCAGCCGCGTCGAAGACGTCCTCGAAGACGACCGGCAGGACACCGGCGCCTTCGGCGCGCACGCGGAAGAGCTTTTCCCCGCCGGGCTCGGCGCGTACGCTGAGGAGGAACGAGCCGTCGGCTCCGGCCACGGCGGTGGCGTAGGGTTTCGGGGCCTCGCCGGCCTTCGCCTCGCGGCGGGCCTCGTCGAATGGCGCTTCCCACGGCACGGCCGAGAGCGTGACGCCCGATGCGGGCCTCTCGCCGCGGCCTTCGACGAGGATGCGGCCGCGGATCTCGCCGGCACCCGCGGGAGCCGACAGGAACAGGGACGCGAAGAGCGGGACGATTCCACTCACGAAGGCCGCTGGGAACTTGACCACGGGAGATCCTCCACGCCGTATTGGCCGATCGGGAATCAGCGAGCAACTCCAGGGCCACGCCTTCCGGCCGCCCGGGACTCATTCAGTACAAGACGTCCGATGCGCGAAAAGGTTGCGCAGGTCCGTGGAAACCTCGAGGACCCGCGCGCGTGCCGTGGCTCTCGCGCCAGAGTGTGAAACGTGTGGAAGACTATGTGCGCTCCTGAAGGGAGGATTCGTGCCTTCTCAATGCCCGGCTCACGGACACGCGAGGCGGCCCGCGTGAGTGTCGAGGAACCCCTGGGCACGCGCCCCGCCTACAGGCTCTGGGCGGCGACGTATGACGTGGAAAACCCGCTCACGACGATGGACTCGCTTGCCGTCCACTTCTTCTCGCACGACATCGAGGGAAAGGCTTTGCTCGACGCGGCCTGCGGCACCGCGCGCCGGCTCGTCTTTCCGAAGGGGCACGGGCCGAAGAGCGCCTGCGGAGTGGACCTCGTTTTCGAGATGCTGGCCGCCGGCCGCCGCGACCCTGCGCGGCCGCGCACGACCGCCGGCGGCGACCTCGAGGCGCTGCCCTTCGGGGCGGAGCGCTTCGACGTCGTGTGGTGCCGGCTCGCGGCCGGCCATCTGCCGAGGATCGCGCCGCTCTACCGCGAGTTCGCGCGGGTTCTTCGCAAGGGCGGGTACGCCGTCGTGACAGATTTTCACCCGGACGCCATCCGGCGCGGCCACGCGCGCGCGTTCCGCGACGCCTCGGGCGCCGCGCACGTCGTCGAGCACGTCGTGCACGAGGTCGCCGCCCATGAGTCCGCCGCGCGCGAGGCGGGGCTCACTTTCGATGCTTCGGGCTCGCTCGGCGTGGGCGCGGAGGTCCGGCCCTTCTACGAGCGCGCCAGGAAGCTCGATCGCTACTCTTCGGACGCGGGCCAGCCGCTCCTCCTTGCGCTGCGCTTCTCCAAATGAGGATGCCTGAAGATTACTTCCAGTGCCCTTCGACCCAGTAGTAGCCGTCGCGGTTGTGCTTCCACCTGCCGCTCACCCACACGGCACGGGCATGGGGGCCGCGGTCCCAATGGCCCGGCACCCACACGTAGGAGCCGTCGCGCCACGTGTGATAACCCGCGATCCAGACATGGTCGGGTGCCGGCGCGGTGCCCCGGACCTCGACGAGGGCCGCCGGCGGAGGCGTGCGGACGTAGATGACGCCTCGCGGAGGCGCCACGACACAGGCCGTCAGGAGCGACGCCGCGAAAGCCGCCGCCACCGGGAAACACATTCGGGCAGAGGGTCTTTGAATCATGATCGTCTCCTTGAGAAAACCCGTCTCAGGCCAAGCGCCCGCACATGTCGTGCCATGTAAACTGGAAAAGCGCCCTCGGCGCCCGGGGGCACACCACATGAGACGACGCATCGAGGTCCCCGGTTGGCTCGACCGCCTCATCCCGGTGGCGCTGCTCACGGTCCTTCTGGCGGCTTTGCCCATGAGCGCGGGCCTCGTCTTCGTTCCCGCGAACACGCTGCCCGGGGCTGACGCGACCGCGCTCGCCGGGGGCGGCGCAACGCTCTGGGCCGCGACGCCGCGGGGCGTGTGGCGGCTGGACGCGGGCGCGTGGACGCTCGACGGGCTCCCCGCGCGGACGATCTCGTCGATCGCTGTCGCCGATGCCGTCTACGCGGCCGACGGCGAAAAGGTGTGGCGGCGCGGCGCGGACGGCACATGGAGTGCCGAGGCTCTCCCCGGCGCACTCTCCCTTCCCTCGCGCCTCGCAGCGGATGGAACGGCGGTGTGGGCAGCCGGCCTCGGCGTCGCGAAGCGCTCCTCGGGAACCTGGGCGGCGCTCGCTAATCCGGGCGCACTCGTGACCGCGGCGGCGGCTGTGTCCGGAGACCTCGTCGTCGGCATGCGCGGAGGCGCGGCGCAATACGCCGGCGCGGCCGTCACCCCGATTTCCACGGGACTCCCGTTCTCGTCCACGGTTCAGACGCTCGCCGTCGTGAATGGCACCCTTTACGCCGGCACCGACCAGGCGCTCTACACGTTCGCGGGCGCGTGGACGGCGGTCCCCGGGTTCGGCCTCCACGACGTGCGCGGCATCACCGGCGCCGGAGGAATCCTGCGCGCGGCGACCGCCGACGCCGGGGTGCTCTCCAACACAGGCGCCTGGCTGGCCACGAACACAGGCCTTCTCGCGTCGTCGGTGAAGAGCTTCGCGACGCTGGGAAGCGATCTCTACCTTGGCACCGCCGGCGCACCCGTCTACCGGCTTTCAGGAAGCTCGTGGACCGAGGCGGGAACCGGGCTCTGGGCAGCTTCCATCTCGGACGTGAAGTCCGTTGCGGTCAGGACAGCCGCGGCCGCGCATGGCGCGGGCCTCGCGTTGGATTTCGCGCCCGACGCGAATCTCGCTCCGGAAGGCTGCGGGGACGTGGGCGCGATCGCGGTCAACTCGCAGAGCCTTTTCGCCGCGACGAGCTGCCATCTTTACGCCTGGGAGCTCGGGCCGGCCTTGTCCGGTCCGCCCTCGATCGTCGAGGCCGGCCTGCCTCTCGGCGTCGCCATCACGTCGCTCGCAGCGCTCTCGGACGGCAGCATCGCCGGCGGCACGTCGAACGCGGGGATGTGGCGGCTCGTCCAAAGCACATGGTCGTCCGACAACCCCGGCCTGCCCCCGAGCGGGAGCGTGCTGACATCGCGAGAGGTGGGCGGTAAACTTTACTCCTCAGTCGGCACGAATCTCTTCGTCCGCCAGCAGAGCGCCTGGCAGTCGGTTTCCGGCGCGCCCGCGCTCATCCGGGCGCTCGGCGGCGACGCAAGCGTTCTGTTCGCGGCGCCGGTGTCCGGCGGAATCTCCTCCCTTGCCGGCTCGTGGCGCAAGGACGAATTCGGCGCGAGCACGGCGTTCGTCTCGTCGCTCGACGCCGGCGGCGGCATGGCCTTCGCTGGCGCAGGCACGGCGGGAGTCCTGCGAAGGATGGGCGGCGGGTGGCAGCCGGAGAACGCAGGACTTCCTGCGGGCGCGGACGTGCGCGTGATCCACCTGAGCGGCGACGGATCGCGACTGTATGCGGGTACGGCGGGCGCCGGGCTCTATCGCGCGGCGACTTCTTCCTCCGCGAAATACATCCCCGTGATCCTGGACCTCGTCGGGGCCACCGGAGCGCGCTTCCGCTCTGACCTCACGCTCGGGAACCGGTCGACCTCGCCCGCAACGGTCCAGGTGGACTTCGTCCCCGCGCCTGACTTCGGACTTTCCGCGGGCGGCTCGGTCTCCGTGGACCTCGCGCCCTCTTCGGAGCTGCGCGTGCCGGACGCCCTCCAGTTCTTCCGCGACCACGGGCTCGCGATCACGCCCGGCCCTTTCGGCACGGCCGGCTCCGTCTCGATCTCTGCCGAAAACACAAACTCCTCGACCGATGTCGTCTACGCATTCTCCCGTGCGTCCACGGCCGGCGCCTCGGGCAGCTTCGGCACGTTCCTCGACGCAACGTCCGACCTCGAGGCCGCCGAGGACGAGGGCGCGGTTTACGGGCTGCGCAGCGTCTCCGGCACATCCCGTTCGAATCTCGCGGTCGGGCACGTCCAGGGCCGCGGCATTGGGGGGACCGTGACGCTCTCCATTCAGGTCTACGACGAGAGCGGTGCCTCCTCGGGCGCGCCGCTCGTCACCACGCTGCAAACGGGCGAGTGGAGGCAGTTCAACGGAATCCTCGGCCTCGCGGGGTTGCCCGACGGCGCGTACGGCTACGCGAGGATCACGCGCACGGGCGGCACCGGCCCCTGGACGGCATACGGCGTCGTGAACGACGCGAAGACCTCGGACGGATCGATCCTTCCGCTCTACCGGCCGGGCGGCCTCGCCGCCGCGCGGAGGCTCGTCGTGCCCGTCGTCCTCGACGTATTCGGCGCCGCTCTCTCGCACTACACGACGGAGCTGACCCTCGTGAACGACGGCAATTTCCCGACACCCGTGGATCTCGTCTACCGGCCGGCGCCGAACTTCGGGTCCTCGACGGGCGTGCCGGTCGTTACGCTCACCCTCGCGGCGCACGAGCAGACGACGATCCCGGACATCCTTGCGTATCTGAGGGCCCATGGCGTAAACCTCCCCGACCCTTCGACGGGGCCGCAGGCCGGGTCGCTCTCGATCGACTTCCGCAACCTCGGGAGCCTCGACGCGCCGAAGACGGTTGCGCTCGCACGCACGACGACGCCGAACACGGACCCGGACACGGGCGGCGCGTTCGGCGTCGCATACCCCGCCGTGGCGAAGGGCGGCGGCGCGCGCGCCTCGGCGCTCGTGCCGGGCCTCACGCGCGACGCCTCCGTGCGCTCGAACCTCGCCGTCGTCCACCTCGGAGGCGGTTCGGAGATCCCGCTGTCGCTGTCGGTCCGCCTCTTCGATGCGAAAACCGGGCAGGCCGTGGGCGACGCGATCAGCGTCACGCTGCAGCCGAGTGACTGGTCGCAGTGGTCGGGAGTCTTCGACACCGCGAACGTGCCCGCAGGGACGACGACGGCCTATGCGGTGGTCACCCGGGTCGCCGGTGACGACACCTGGCTCGCGTACGGCGTCCTGAACGATACGAAGACGTCCGACGGCAGCATTCTCCGGATGCTTCCGGCCGGCGAGTACTGATCGGGCCGGAGAAAGGTCGTCCCCTAAGCCTACACTTCCCGAGGAACCGCGCCCTATCCGACGGAGCGGCTTCTAAGGAGCCACCGATGACCCACTTCCGGCCCGGCCGCATCGCGGCCCTTGCGTCGCTCCTCCTCCTTGCGTTCGCCGGCCCGGCGGCCGGCCGTGTCATTTCCTATGCCCCGCTGACCGGGCGGTCCGCCACACCGGCCGTCCAGAAGAGGACGAACCGGCACGCGCTCCTCATCGAGCAGACCGGCGTTCAGACCTTCATCGGCGGCGCCCCCTTGTGCCTGTCGTGCGGCTGGGCATCGCCCTCGCGCCTCGTCCTTCACGACAGCTCAGGGCTGGAAGAGCCGCGAGACGTGACGCCCGGCGGCGTCGACGCGGGCATCGACTTCGCGGCGGCGCGGGAAGACGCCGGCCATCCACCTGTTCTTCTGGCGCACACGGCAGCGAGCCTTTTCACTGGGGAGAATCCGACCAGCCAGTTCCGCTTCCTCCTCAGCCCTGACGGCGGAGCGACGTGGTCGGTGCTCGCGCTCCCCGCCGCGGGCGCGTACGTTCCGATGTCCGTGGACGTCGGCGGGCCGTTCGTGAGGGGGCGCAACTCGAGCATCCGCGTCGGCACCGCCGAGGTGCCGTTCCTCCTCGCGCTCTTCGAGCAGGACACGCAACACCTCGGGCTCTGGGACGTTTTCGCGAACGGCAGCGTGAAGCGCAGGGCCTCCGCTTCGAACGACAGCTCGCTCATCGGCATGGACCTGGACGGGCGGCGCGCGTTGCTCGCGGGAACACCGATCCCGAGCCAGGGCGCCGGCCCGGGGGTCGGAAACGCGGCGCGGGGGCTCTACGTCGTGAGCCCCGACGGCACCGCGCAGGCCCTCTCGGACCTTCCCGCCAACACGTCGTCTTCGGACGGGTGGATCACCTCGGACGGCCGTGCGTACGTCGAGGCTGACACGTACGGCTTGTCAGGCAACCGACATACGGTGCTTCTCGCCGGAAACGGTGGACAGGCCGAGATCGCGGCAGCCCTGAATCCGAATCCGACCGATCTCTTCGCCGTCCCCACGGCCGACTTCTCGGGGGCGTGGGTCCTTCAGCGGGGCACGGGGCCGACGGTTCTGTCGCTCCACACGCCGGCCGCGGGCCTCGTCGAGGCCTGGCGTGACGTGACGCGCCCCGAGGTGGAAGCGCTGCACGTGGGAGCTTCCGGACAACGTCTTCTCGTGCAGGTACACCGTCCGCGCCCGCAGGTCGACCAGCGCGTCTTCAGGGACCCGGCCCTCGCCGTGTGGCAGGTCGGCAAGCCCGCGCCGGCTTCCTACGACGAGCTCTTCCTGAACGAGCAGACTATCAAGGCCTTCGTCCACGTGGATCCGGACACCGTCGGGCAAGGCGAGCCGTTCCTCTTCGACTCCGGAAGCCCCTCGCTCGTCTTTTTCCCTCCCGGAGCCCCCGGGCCGTCGGGCGCCGGCGGCGGCGCGGACGTGATCCAGGAGTGGGGCGTCGTGCGCGGCTCGCTCAAGCAGCGCCTCGTGGTGCCGGCGAACGCGCGCGTGGATGGCGCGAACGGAAGCCGGTGGCGGACGGATCTCGTGCTCCGTAATCCGGATCCGGAACCCGTCGCCGTCACCGTGCGGCTCCTGCCGAACCCCGACATGGCTTCCGCCGTTCCCGACGCGAGCGTGACGCTTTCGGGCGGCGCGATCCTCACGGTGAGCGACGTCCTCGGGTCGCTCTTTCACCTGGAGTCCGGCTCGGGCGCCCTTCTTCTCACCCCGGAGACCGGCCGCTCGATCGTGGCGACAAGCCGCACCTTCACGAGCACGCCAGCTGGCTCGTACGGGATGTCGGTCGGCGCCGTCGACGTCTTTGCCGGAATCGGGGCCGGTTTCCCCGTTTCCTTCGCGGCGGGCCTTCTCGGGCCCGGGTTCCGCACGAACGTGCTCGCGACCGACGTGAGCGGGCGCGGCGCGCGGGCGTCGCTGAGCCTCTCGGCCGACACGGCCGACCCCACCGCCGGGACCGGGCTTCTCGCGGCGCCGGCCTGGGGACAGTCACAGGTCAACGATCTCGCCGGCGCGCTCGGCGCGCCGTTCTGGAGAACGGGCTCCCTCCTCGTGACGCCGCAGTCGGGCGAGACCGTCGTCGGAGTGATCGCGATCGACGGCACGACGAACGACCCGACGTATTTCCCGCCGGACATTCCCGCCACCGTCGTGCGCACGATCCCGGCGATCGTGCACGCGGACGGGGCGCACGGAGCCGCCTTCCGGAGCGACCTCTATCTCTTCAACCCGGCGGACGGCATCCGCACGGTGCGCCTTCTCGTCAAGAGCTGGAGCTCGAACGAGGCCGAGCAGACCCTTCTCCTCACCCTGCTCCCCCATGAATCGAAGACGATTCGCGACGCGCT
The DNA here is from genome assembly GCA_041482235.1 of Thermoanaerobaculia bacterium. GTDB lineage: Bacteria > Acidobacteriota > Thermoanaerobaculia > UBA5066 > UBA5066 > Fen-183. The sequence continues at coordinate 13,562 of JBGPDK010000005.1, forward strand.
TTTCACCGCGTTCGGGAGGACCGGCGTCGCGCGGCTGCGCTTCCAGACGGACAACTTCGCCGACGTCTCGGGTGGCGTGCGCGTGACGTCCCGGACCTATACGGCGGGGCCCTCGGGCGGCACGTACGGACTCCTCCTTCCGGCGCTCAACGCGTTCCAGTCCGCGGGCGGCGGCGAGTCGCTCGAGATCCTCCTGCCCGCCGGCGGAAGCGGTTTCCGGACGAACCTGGCGCTCGTCGAGCTCACGACCTCGTTCGTCTCCGGCCCGCCGGTCGCCGTGCGCGTCGAAGTCTTCGACGAGCACGGCATCCTGCGCGACCGGTTCGAAACGCCGCTGCCGCTCACGGGCGGCGTCCAGATCGACGACCTCTTCCACGGCCGCGGCCTCGGAGACGGACCGCCCGCGGGCCTCATCCGGATCTCGCCCGCGGGCGGCCTCGTGGCGGCCTATGCGAGCGTCATCGACAACGGGACGAACGACCCGATGTACGTGGCCGCGCAGCTCGCCGCGAAGGACTGAGGAGGCCCTTCAGGGCTCCGCGTCGCTCCGCGCGAGCACGAAACGCTGGAGGAGCACCGCGACGGCCGCGAGGCACGCCGCAAGGCCCACGAACGACGCGACGCGGTAGAGCCCGCCGAGCAGCGCGAGGTCGTGGAGGAAGCACTTGAGGATCGTGGCGACGAGGAGGACGAGCGCCGCGATCCGCGCCGGACGGCTCTTCACGAGGAGGCCGGTGACGAGGAGCGCGATCGCGAAGAGCGCCCACGAGAGCGTGTAGGCGAGCCCCTCGGCCAGCGACGACGAGAGGACGTGGAAGGACGGCGCCTGCCCTTCGGCGAAATAGTCGGCGATCTCGAGGTTCAGGAGGACGAAGAGAAGCGATGTCCCCAGGGCGGGCAGCAGGCGGACGACCGCGTCGTACGGAACCCGCTCCGTCCGGCGAAAGAGCCTGAAGCCCGCGAAGAAAGATGCCGCCGCGACGGCGTAGACCGCCAGGTACCAGTTCCAGAGCGGCGCCGCCGCCCGCGGGTGATACCTCAGGACAGCCGGGTTGAGCGCGAGACGCACGAAGGCGGCTCCAGAGAGCGCGAGCGACCACACGACGAGACCGCGGTGCGGGATGCGCCCCCACAGCCATGCGAGCGCCGCGCCGAGGAGCGCCCAGCCCAGCGTCAGCCACTCGCGTTCGAACTGGAGGGGAATCGCGACGGTGAGGAACGCGAGCGCCACGCCAGCGACGAGAGCGAGCCGGCCGCGGTTCTCCTCGGGCGGCACGCCGAGCGTCAGGAGGCGCGCGAGGAGCGCCGCCAGCCCGAGCGCCAGAGCGAGCGGAAGGAGGCCGATGACGCGGTGGAAGCCGCCGTCCTCGAGCGCGACGCGGAAGAGCGGGAAAAGCGCCACGCTCACGAGCACCGCCGAGAGATAAGTCTCCGACGAGCGCGCGGCGCGTCTGCCGAGAACGACGGGATGGGCGACAAACAGAACCCAGACGCCCCCGCCGAGGACGAACGCCTGATCCCAGGCGTCATGGCGCGGCGGCCCGAGCCGCCACACGTACGCCGCGAGGACCGCGAGCGCGCCTGAGGCGAGCGACGCGGCCGGCATCTCCGACGCGGCCGCCACCGCGAAGAGGACGACGAGGAGGAGCGCCTGTGCCGCGAGATGGACCTGAACGGGCGGCGCGCCGGGGGCGAGCGACGTCACGATCGCGACGGCCTGGGCGAGCGCGAGGCCGACGGCCGCCGCGCGCGCGAACGCGCGCCGGCCGTCCAGGATCCAGGCTGCCGTGCCCCAGAGGGCGATCGCGGTGGCGGCGGCGAGGGCTTCGGCTGGCCAGGGCGCGCGCGTCGCGACGAGGGCGAAAGCCAGGACGGCGCTCTGGCCGAGCGCGAGGGCGAAGGTTTGCACTCCCGAGGCTCCGGAGCGCCGCGCCGCGACCCCGGCGGCGACGGTGACGAGCGCAAGGGCGATCGCCGCACCCGGATCGGGCGGAACCGACAGGCTCCTCTGCGTCGCGACGAAGAGGAGGAGGATGTGCCCGAGAAGACCGAGCGCCGCGAGGCGCGGCTGGAGCGGTGCCGGCTCCCGGAGGCGCCCGGCCAGCGCGGGCGCGAGGAGGTAGAAGAGCGAGAACCCCACGGCCGCCGTCAGCCCCGGTCCCATGAGGTCCGGCGTCAGCGACTTGACGAACCAAGCGCCGAGGACGGCGAGCGTCGCGATGCCGCCGACTGCGTGCACGAGAGTCGGCCCGCGAAAGACGGCCAGCGCGAAGAGCCCGGCGTCGAGGACGGCGAGGAAGCCGAAGAGGAGCCCCCAGTGCTCCCCGTAGGCGCCGACGCCCGCGACGTAGAGCGCGAAGAGCGCGGGCAGCGCCGACGCGACGGCCGCCGTCCTCCCGAAGACGTCCTCCCCCGCGCCCGGCTCGCGGCTCGCGAGCGCCGGGCCTGCGGCGAAGACGAGCGGGAACACGAGGAAGATCCCGGCCGCCAAGCCCAGGTTCTCTCCCGCGAGGAAGCGGACGACCCAGCCCCACTGGTAGAGCGTCGTGAAAACCAGGCTCGCCACGGAAAGGAGCACCCAACGCTTCCGAAACGCGACCCACGCGAGCCCGGCGTTGAGGAGCAGCAGGTACGAGAAGAGCACGACGGGGCGGTCCTCGCCCGTCGACAGGAGCGCGGGCGTCGCGAAGCCGCCGAGGAGCCCGAGGGCCGCGATGAAGATGGAATCCCGCCGCAGCGCCAGGAAGACGGCGAGCGCCGCGACGACCGCCATCAGGAGGAAGGAGGGGAAGAGGCCGACGAGGTTCCACCGCGCGTGTCCGGCGAAGACCGTCGCGAACAGGATCGCGAGCCCCGCCGCGTCGAGGGCGTTCGCGGTGACGGCGTAACGGCGCGCCGCCTTGAGCTCGCAGGCGACGAGGAGCCCGATTCCCGCGAAGAGGCCGATCGCCATCTGCACGGGCGGCGACAGCCATCCGTGCTCGATCGAGTAGCGGAGGAAGAGAACCGCGCCGATCGTCAGGAAGACGCCGGCGATCCACGAGAAGAGCTTCACGCCGACGAAGCTCTCCCAGTCGACCGCGCGCGCCGCCGCAGGCGGCGCCGGGGGCTTTTCTGCTCCCTCGCGAGCCTGAGCGGCGAAGTCGATCGGTGGCGCCGCAGCAACGACATCGGTGACTTGCTTAGAAGGGGGAATGAGGAGAGGAGCGAAGGCCACCGGCGGCGCGGAAACAGCGGCCGGCGGAGCGGCCGGAACGTCCGAGACGTCCGCCAGCGGCACCGCGGCGGTGCCCTCTTCCCCCTTCGAAGAAATGCCGGACGCCGCCCCTCGCGATGCGTCAGCAGGGCACGAAGTCGCCGCTTCAGTCTGAGAGGGAGCAGAAATCTTTCGGACTTCTTCTCTTAGCGCCTTGACCTCCCATTCGAGCAGCGCGACGCGTTCCGCGTCGCGCGCGGCGCGCTCGCGCAGCCACGCGCCGAAGGCGAGCGCGGCGAGTCCCAAAAGGAGCGCAAGCAGGATCACCGCGTCAGGGCCGTGTCAGGCGGCCGCCCTCTTGGACGCGAAAACCCGGTCGTAGAGGAGCATGAGGATCGTCGTGCCGAAGCCGATCGCCGAGAGCAGGGTCCACATGCCCGCGGGGTTTCCCCCCTTGATGTAGTGCTCGATGAGGTAGCCCGAAAGCCGACCCGCCACGAAGGCGCCGATCGCGACGGGCAGGAACGCGAAGCCCATGAACGTGCCGGTCTGCTCCTTCGGCGCGAGGTCCGCGACGTACTCGTAGAAGCGCGGCGCCTGCATGGACTCGCCCAGCGCGAAGAGCAGCATCGCCACGACGACGCCCTGCCAGCTCTGGCTGAACGCGATGACGAGCCACGAAGCGCTCGCGATCGCGAAGCCGCCGGCCATCGCGCGGATGGGACGGAGCTTCTTCATGAGCGCCGTCACGGGAACCGTGAAGAAGATGATCCCGAGGGCGTCGACCGTCTCGAGCAGCTCGAACCGGCCGATCTTCAGGACGTCCGTCACGTAGAACGGCAGCGCATAGAAGATCTGCCAGAACATGATCCAGAAGCCCGAGAAGATGACGAGGAACGTGATGAAGCGCACGTTCCGAAAGACGAAAACGGCGTCCGAGAAGACCCGGGAGAACGTGCGGCCCTCGCGCTCTCCCTCGGGCTCGCGGTAGAAGAGGGCCGTCCCGAGGACGAGGAGCCCGGCCACGGTCGCCGACATGATGAGGACCTCGGCGATTCCGAAGCGCGTCCTCACCTCGCCGGCCAGGATCGGACCGAAAAATCCGCCGATGTTCACGAGCGTGTAGTAGATCGAATAGCCGAGGCCCTTCGTCTCTTCGTTCGTCGTGCGCGCGACCGTGCCGACGATGCAGGGCTTGATGAGCGAGCCGCCGATCGCGGTCACGACCAGTGCGACCACGACGAACGCTTTCTTCCCGAGGGCGTCGACGAAGGGCTGCCCCGCGGGCAGCCCGGCGAGGCCGATGAGCGTGTATCCGGCGCAGAAGATCGTGAAGCACGCGAGGAGGCTTCTCTTGAAGCCGAAGCGATCCACGACGACGCCCGCCAGGATCGGAAGCCCGAACACGAGGAGCCCGTAGATGCCGACGAGGTCGTTCCCGGTCGTCCCGAGCCCCACGGCCCGGTTCAGATAGACGGCGAGGACGGCTTTGCTGCCGTAAAACGCGAACCGCTCGAACAGCTCGAGGGTGTTCGCCACCCAGAAGGTGCGCGTGAACCCCGTCCTGAGGACGCGGAGGCGCTCGGGAAGACCCACGATTTTCGCGTTTCTCCGGAGCGCATCTTCACGGGGCGGGCGGAGGACGTCAACCGCGTTTCCCGGCGCCGCGCGGTCGAGTAGACTTTCCTCCCCGGGGGAGGCGCCGCCGCATGGGCATGTACATCATCGCCGAGCCTTGCATCGGAACGAAGGACACCGCCTGCGTCGAGGTCTGCCCCGTGGACTGCATCCACCCCAAGAAGGACGAGGACGGGTTCCAGGAAGCGACGATGCTCTACATCGACCCGTCGACGTGCATCCAGTGCGGCAACTGCGAGCCCGTGTGCCCGGTGAAGGCCATCTTCACGGAAGAGACCATCCCGGAGAAGTGGGCACACTACCTGAAGATCAACGCCGACCACTACGCGTGACGGGGGCGCCCGGGGAGCGCGGTCTCAGTCGTCGTCGCGCGAAAGCAGGTAGCCGACGACGACGCCGACTCCGAGGGCGGCGATCGCCATGACGAAGGCGTTGTCCCGGCCGGCCCGGTCGACGACCTTCCACCGGCGCGCGAGCTCCTTGCGAACGCGCTTTCCCTGAACGCCGGCTTCGTCGAGGACGTCCTCGACACGGGCCGCCACGTCCCGCGCGAGATCCTGCCCCCTCTCGCCGGCTTCCGAGAGGCCTTCACGCATCGATCCGAGAATGTCGTCAGCCCGTGAGCGTGCCATGTTGCGCCTCCCTGCGCCGCCGAACGCGGCCTCGTACCATCTTACTCTGGCGAACGGTGTCCGTTACACTGCGCCACTCGTGGACTCGCGCGAGCTTCTCACACGGCTTTATCGCGCAGCGATCGCCGCCGTCGACCCGGCGGCCCTCGTTTCCGAGGCCCTCGGGCGCCGCGGCGCCGGGGTCTTCGTCCGCTCCGTGTCGTCCCGCGCCCGGCGCGAGAAGTATGCGGCATTCGCCGCCGCATCGGCCTTGCTGAGCAAATGGGATGAGTTCGTTTTCGCACCCCGGCGCGTGGCCGTGCTGGCGGTGGGGAAGGCGGCGGTTCCGATGGCCGCCGCGGCGCACGCGAACCTGGGCACGCGCATCGACGAAATGCTCGTCGTCGCGCCGGAAGACGCTCCCTTCCGCACGCTGCCCCCCGCGACGCGCACGATCGGGGCGCGCCATCCGTTCCCCGGAGAGAGCAGCCTCGTCGCGGGCGAGGCCGCCCTTTCGCTCGCGGCCTCGCTGGGCAAGGGCGATCTCTTCGTCGTCCTCCTTTCGGGAGGCGGCTCGAGCCTCGTGTGCGCGCCCGCGCCGGGGATCTCGCTCTGGGACAAGTCGAGGACTTCGGAGCTTCTTTTTTCCGCGGGGGCGCCGGTCGCCGACGTGAACGCCGTGCGCGCCGCGCTGTCGCGCGTCAAGGGCGGGCGCCTGGCCGCGGCCGCGGGCGCCGCCGACGTGGTGACGCTCGTCCTTTCGGATCTCGGCGACGACGGCTGGCATCTCGTCGCATCGGGCCCGACGCTGGGCTCGCCGCCGCGCCCGTCCGAAGCGCGCGCCGTTCTCGACCGGTATCAGATCGCGGCCCTCGTGCCTCCGTCGGTGCGCGCGCATCTCGCGTACGGGCGCGAACCGATCCCGGCGCGGTCAGGCGGGCCGCGCTGGAGCGTGCTCCTCGCGGACGTGCGCACAGCCCTCGAGGGGGCGCGCGTCGAGGCGCTGCGCCTCGGCATCGAGCCGCGCATCGTGCCCGAGCTTCTCTCGGGCGAGGCGCGCGCCGCGGGCCGGCGTCTCGCGTTCGCGGGAGCGACCGCCGGAGATCTCCGGCACGGGCTCTCCACGCTCGCACGCAAGCGCCATGTGACGATTTTCGGAGGCGAGACGACGGTCACGGTGAAGGGTCGCGGCCGCGGCGGCCGCAACCGGGAGGTCGCGCTCTCGGCCGCCCGGGAGATCGCGGAGGTTCCCGGCGTGACGATGCTCTGCGCGGGAACGGACGGCGTGGACCACGAGCCGGGCGCCGCCGGCGCCTTCGTCGACGGCGAGACGCTCGCGCGCGCCGAGGCGCTCGGTCTCGATCCGGCACGCGCGCTTCTCGACAACGACACCGCTCCGTTCTTCCAGGAGCTCGGCGACGCGTTCTCCCCGGGGCCGACCGGTACGAGCGTCGGCGACGTCGCGTTCGTGCTCGGCCCGCCGGTCGCCGAGGACGATTCGCCCGGCATCCTCCAGCCGGCATGAGATTTCGCGAAGGAGAATGAGGAAGCATGCCGGGTGTCCTGACCGTCCGCGAGGAGGGGGAGGCGCGGCGTCACGTCTTCGAACAGCAGGCCGTCATCGGGCGCGACCTGGACTGCGATATTCCCCTCGTGAGCCGTTCGGTCTCTCGCCGCCACGCCCTCGTGGAGAAGACGGCGGGCGGCTGGGTCGTGCGCGACCTCGGCAGCGCGAACGGGACGTGCGTCGACGGGGCGCGCGTCACCGAGGCCCCGCTCGTCTCCGGCGCGGACGTGCGCTTCGGCGACGTCGACGCGCTCTTCCAGATCGGGTCTCGCGAGACGAAGAGCGCCGAGCGCCTCATCTCTTCGCTCTCCATCCCGCCTGTGCACAAGGCGCGTCCGTTCGCCGTGTTCGTCGCGACGATCGTGGGCGTGATCCTGCTGGCTGCCGCGACGATCTGGGCGCGCTATTGCGACCGCGCGCCGGCCAGGGCCGGCTCCACGGCGGGAGCGCCGGCCCTCGTGCGTGACGTCCCCATCGGTTTTGCTCGAAGCGTCAGGGCTCGATGGGCGAGATCCGGCGCTCGACGCGGAAGCCGCCCACGCCCGACGGCTGCAGGACGAGAAAGTCCCCGGAGTAGCCGGACGCGAGGGGCGGCGTGGGCCGGAGCCACGCCTTCGCCTCTGACGAAAGGTCGGTCTCCGAGAGCGTGAGAAGGCCCTCGGCCGTGACGCGTCCGCGCGCCGCGAGGCCGTCGAGCGTCTTTTTCCAGCCCTCCTCACCTCCCGGCGGAGCGACGACGAGAAGCCGGCCGGTCAGGTCGATCTCGGTCTTTCCGAGAAACTCCGTCAGGTCGCCCACCTCGAGGACGCCTCCTGGCGCCCCGTGTGGAGACGGGCCCGCAAAGCCCGGCCGCACGGGCACGAGGTTCAGGCCCACGTCCGCGAGATAGGGCGGAAGGCCGCCGCCTCCGACGATGCGCGCGTTGCGGAGGAGAACGTCGAAGAGGCGGTCGGGCGTGTTGAGCGGAATCGCGTCGTACGCCTTCGCGTCCACTTTCGCGAGCGAGCCGTCGGCGAGCGCGTGAAGCGTTCCGAGGAGCGCGACGAAATTCAGGCGCACGAGCGTGTTCGCCTCGTCCCGCCCGAAAAGGCCTCCCGACTCGATCAGGAGCGTCGGCGTGCCCCACCGCGTCATCGCGTCGCCGAAGGCTCGCGCCGTGTAGTCCATGTCGTAGCGGGCCATCCGGTCCTTCGCCCACGGCTCCAGAAGCTGCTGGACGAGGACAGCCATCCGCATGGTCGTCCGGCGCCCCTCGTTCACGGTGAACGCGTCGTCGAACGGGACGGAAAGAAGCGAGATCGCGACCTGCCGGCCGTGCTTCCCCGCCGTGACGTTCGGGCTGTGGTTGTGGAGGTTGTACCCGACGGAAGGCTTCAACCGGTCGCGCACGGACTTGAGGAAGCGTCCTTCGGGCGTCTGAAGGCGCAGCGCGTCGCGGTTGACGTCGATGCCCTGCGCGTTCGTCCGGCGCGTTCGCTCGGCGCCGTCCGGGTTGAGCATCGGGATGATCGCGAGCGTGAGGCGAGAAAGAAGGAGCTTCGTTTCGCGCGACTCTCTCGTCCTCCCGAGATGCTCGAGGACATCGAGGAGCGCGCTCGTCGCCGTGGGTTCGTCGCCGTGCATCTGCGACCAGAGAAGGACCGTCGTGGGGCCGCCGCCGACGACGAGCAGGGGAATTTTTCGTCCCTCGGCCGAAACGCCTTCCTCCGCGATCGAGAAGAGCGCGGGGTATCGGGCTGCGGCGGCGGTGAGCCGCGCGCGAAGGCCCTCGTGCTTGAGGGCGAAGGGCGAGACCTCGACGGTGTGCGGCCACGCGTCCCAGAGCGCGGCCGCCGTCGGGCCGGAGCCCGGCGCCGGCTGCGAGCGGACGGCGCCCGCGAGAACGAGACCCGCGAGGGCGTGCGGGAGAGACGTGATCTTCACCTCTCGGCAGGCAATGCTATCGGACGGCGGCGCAGGCGCGCGAGATATTCTCCAGAGGAACTCATGCCCATCCGACCTGGTTCGCGCCTCGGGGCCTACGAGATTCTCGCCCCTCTCGGGGCCGGCGGCATGGGCGAGGTCTGGCGCGCGCGCGACACGCGCCTTCAGCGCGAGGTGGCCCTGAAGATCCTCCCCGACGCGTTCGCGAGCGACGCCGATCGCCTGTCGCGCTTCACGCGCGAGGCCCACGTTCTCGCATCCCTGAATCATCCCGGCATCGGCGCGATCTACAGCTTCGAGGCGATCGGCACCACGCACTTCCTCGACCTCGAGCTCGTGCCCGGCGAGACGCTCAAGGAGCAGATCGCCCGCGGGCCGATTCCGGTGACCGAAGCCCTGCGGATCGCCCGGCAGATCGTGGACGCCCTCGAGGCCGCGCACGGCAAGGGCATCCTCCACCGCGACCTCAAGCCCGCGAACGTGAAGGTGACGCCCGAGGGGCGCGTGAAGCTCCTCGACTTCGGTCTCGCGAAGGCTTTCACGGCCGAGAACGCCTCGCCGGAGATCTCGCAGTCGCCCACGGCCGCGGCCGACGGCACGCGGCAGGGCCTCATTCTGGGCACCGCGAGCTACATGAGCCCCGAGCAGGCGCGCGGCCGGACGCTCGACGCGCGGAGCGACCTCTGGTCGTTCGGCTGCCTTCTCTACGAGATGCTCTCCGGCCGGAAGGCCTTCGAAGGCGACACGCTGTCGGACATCCTCGTCGCGATTCTCGACCACGATCCGGACTGGGAGGCCCTGCCCGCCGCGACGCCGCCTTCCGTCCGCGACCTCCTCCACGGGCTTCTCGAGAAGAAAGTCGATCAGCGGTGGCCCGACGTGCGCGGCGTGAAGGCCGCCCTCGACGGCGCGCTCGCGAGCCGCTCGACGTTGCAGACGCTCGCGCGGAGGCCGACAGTCCGCGGTCCGCTGCGCTGGGTGGCCGCGGCCGGCGTGGTGGCCGCCGCTCTCGCGGTCGCGTTCCTCCTGCGGACGCGAACGGGCGACGGCGCGCTGCCGAAAGAGAAGTACCTCGCGATCCAACCCTTCAAGGACCTCTCCGGCCGGCCGGACGGACAGCTCGTCGTCGACGGCCTCACGGAGAGCTTCGGTGCGCGGCTGACGAAGCTCAAGGGGCCCGGGCTCATGGTGATGGCCTCGTCGAGCGGGGCGCCGGCCGGCGACGATCCCGTCCGCTTCGCGCAGGATCGGGGCGCGAACCTCGTGCTGACGGGCGCCTTCCGGCGGCAGGGCGATCAGGTCCGCCTTTCCTACAGCCTGCTCGCCACGGGGTCTCCCGCGATTCTCGCCGCCGACGAAGTCTCGGGGAGCGCGACGGACCAGTTCGCGCTCGAGGACCGCCTCGTCGAGAGCGTCCTGGCGTCGCTGCGCGTTCACCTCGAGGACGAGGTCGCGGCGGCGGCGAACCGTCCCGCCGCGGGTGAGCCGTACTACAAGGCGCTCGGGCTCCTCCGGCGATACGACGACCCGCGGTCGCTGCTCGCGGCGATCGACCTCCTGAAGGGCATCTCCGGGGGCGAGCGTTCGACTCTCGTCGAGGCCGCTCTCGGGCGGGCCTGGATCGAGCGCTACCGTTCCTCGAAAGACCCGGCCGCGGCGGACGCCGCCCGCGCTGCCGTCGAACGCGCCATCGCGCTGGACGACCGGTCGCCCGAGGCTCACCTCGCGTTCGGGCAGCTCCTCACGATGATGAACAAGCCGAACGAGGCCGTCGCCGAGATCCGGCGCGCGATCGAGAGGCAGGCCCCGTCGGCGGACACGACGCTCGCCCTCGGGGACGCGCTCGCGAAAGCGGGCGAAAACGCCGAGGCCGAAGCCGTGTACCGAGAGGCGATCGCGATGAACCGGGAGTACTGGTCCGGATACAACAAGCTCGGCGGCCTCTACTTCGAGCGCAAGAATCTCACGAAGGCCCTCGAGTTCTTCCGCCTCGCGGCGGAGAAGAACCCGCTGAGCGCCCGACCCCTGAGCAACTCGGGAGCGGTGCTCCTGAAGCTCGGACGGCTCATGGAGGCCGAGGCCGCGTTTCGCGGCGCGGTGGCGCTCCCTCCCCCGGACGCGAACGCGTGGTCGAACCTCGGGACCAGCCAGTATCTGCTCGGGCGCTCCGGGGACGCGGCGGCGGCCTTCGAAAGAGCCGTCGCACTGGCGCCATACGAGCTGCGCTACCGCGTCAACCTCGGGGACGCGTACACCTTCGCGCCCAGCCTCGCGGAGAAGGCGAAGGCGAGCTATGAGAAGGCCCTCGAGCTCGCCGAGACGGAGCGCAAGGTGCACGCGCTCGACGCGGGCACGCTTTCGTACGTCGCGAAGGCCGAAGTCCGGACGGGCCGGTCGGCGCGGGCGCTCGCGACCGTGAGCCAGGCGGTGACGCTGGATCCGAACGACCGCAACGTGCTCTTCCGCGCCGCGATCGTCCAGAACATCCTCGGGCGAAAGCCGGAGGCGCTCGAGTTGCTTCACCGAGCGGTCGAGAAGGGCCTCGGCACGACGCAGATCGCCCGCGAGCCCGAATTCGCGGACCTGAACGACAATGCCGAATTCCAGAAGCTGATCACACCGCCGCCTCAGGCGCGGTGACGTGCGACAGAAGGAGGATCCGAATGGCGTCCAGGAAGCGGAGGAAGGAAAGGATCGTCTGCATTTCGTTCCGGCCGGACGGCTCGTTGTGCGTCGAGCCCGAGTCCGTGAAGGTCCGGAGAGGGAATCTCGTGCGGTGGGTGACGATCGTGCGCGAGGCGAGGATCCGGATCCTCTTCAAGAAAAGGCGGGGCAGTCCCTTCGCCGATGAGGATCTCTCCGCGCCGTCTCCCGGGCAGGCCCTCTCGGCGCCGGTGCGGCACGACGCCGCGTACGGGAAGTACCCGTACGCCGTTTTCCTCAGGATCGGGAAACACGAGGCGAAGCTCGATCCCGATGTCGAGGTCCAGACGTAGAGTTCCCCTCGTCCGCGGCCACGCCCGCTTCCGTACACTTCTCCGATGGGCGCGCGCGCGCGGATCGTTTCGATTCTGCCGTTCCTGCTTCTCGCGGCTGGAGCACCGCGCGCGGCGGCTCACCAGGAGGTCACGGTCCAAGCCGGCATCACGTTCGGAAACGACGCGACGTTCCGGCTGGACGTGATCCTCGAAGCCGAGCACCTGCCGCCCGCTCCGGCGGCCGGTTCCGGCCTGGAGGCGCGCGTGGAAGGAATGACGCCGGCCCTCGAGACGCGCTTCGGCCCTTTCGTCCGCGCGTTCCTCGAGCGGGCGTCCCTGTCGTTCGACGGGCGGCGCGTCCGGCCCGAGTCCGCGGCGCTCGTCGCCGAGGGCGACGCGGATCCCGCGCCACGCCTGCGCCTTGGGGGTACGGTTCCCACCGGCTCCCGCGCCTTCACGTTCGCGAGCGGTTTCGACGCGGGCACGTTCGTCCTGCGCCTCGCGGCGCCGGGCGCGGACGAGCCCGTGCGGCAGTGGCTCAAGGGAAATGAGACGAGCCGCTCCTTCCCGCTCGACTCCCGGGTGGTGCCCGAGAGCCGTGCCGCGGTCGTGCGCGGCTACCTCGTCATGGGGTTCCGGCACATTCTCCCCGAGGGCAGGGATCACATCCTCTTCGTCCTGGGGCTCTTCCTTTTGTCGCCGCGCATCAAGCCCCTCCTCGTGCAGGTCACGTCCTTCACGGCCGCCCACACGCTCGCGCTCGCGCTCGCGGCGCTCGGCTTCGTCTCCCTCCCGTCGCGCGTCGTCGAGCCGCTCATCGCGCTCTCGATCGTGTACGTCGCCCTGGAGAACGTCGTGACGCCCCGGCTCACGCCGTGGCGGCCGGCCGTCGTCTTTCTGTTCGGCCTCCTTCACGGGATGGGCTTCGCCGGGGCTCTCCGGGAGGCCGGGCTGCCACGCCCGGAGATCCCCGCCGCTCTCCTGTCGTTCAACGCCGGCGTTGAAGGAGGCCAGCTCGCGGTGATCCTCGTGGCGTTCGCCGTTCTGGCCCTGCCGTTCCGGAACCGGCCGTGGTACCGGAGCCGGGTGGTGGTTCCCGGTTCACTCCTCATCGCGACAATCGGACTGTTCTGGTTCGTCCAGCGGGTCGTCGCGCCGGCGTAGGGCGGGACCCGGAGCCTCGTCACCGCGCGCGCATTTGGAGTACGCTTCCCGCCTTGCAGAAGGGGACGGAATGAACGGCGGACAACCCTCATCGGCCGAGGCGAAGGCCTTCGACGAGCCTGTGCCCCTGCCAGCGCGGGTCCCGTCGGCGGACTTCGTCTCCGCGCCATCGCCCGGGTCGAATCCAGACGCCTGGGACTGGGAACGCCTCGACGCGCACCTCCGCCCGCGCCTCCTGAACGTCGGAGAACGGCGCTTCGGGCTGACCCGCGAGGAGGCCGAGGACGTCCTGCAAGACACGTTCGAGTCCGTCTTCACGAAGCGCCCGCGCGTGCGCAACATGGAGGGCTACCTGGTCGGCTCCTTCTTCAACCGGTGCTGTGACCGGCTCGAGCAGCGGATCCGGCAACAGCGGAACGAGCGGGTACTCGACCCGGATGTTCACGGCGCGCTCGCGCCCCGGCAGCTCGTGGACGGCATTCATGTGCGCTCGGCCTTCCGGCTTCTGCCACCCGGGTGCCGCCGCCTGATCCGAGCCTATTGCCTCTTTCGCCAAACGCTCGCCGAAACCGCGGCCGAGGCCGGATGCACAGTGCCGGCGGTCTGGAAACGCCTGAATCAATGCATGAAGAGAATGCGCGGATGCCTCGGGTGACGAGGCACCCGGCGGAGGTCGAGCTGCTCGCCCTCGAGCTGGGCCGGAACGAGGTCGGCTCGGCCGCGGCTGCCCTTCACGTGGCCGGCTGCCCCGTCTGCGCGCGCCGCAAGATGGCGCTCGGACGGCTGGCCGCCGGCATAGAAGAGGCCTCCTCCCTCGACGCGCTGCTCGAGTTCTCCGGCGAACAGGCGCCGCCCCTCTCGGTGGCAGCCGCGACGCGCGAACGTCTCCGCGAGCTTTCCACCGCCGCAGACGACGCGGAGGCCCGGGCGCGGCGGCTCGTCGACGCGGCCCGAGAATCGGACGGCGCTCTCGAAGCGGAGCTTCTCCGGGGAGACGCCGGGGAGGCCGCGCTGCTTGGCCTCCTCTATGCCGCCCAGGGCGGGTCGCGCCTGGTCGCGGCCGATCCGCACCGAGCTCTCGCCCTCGCTCGCGCCCTCTCGTCGCGCGCGGGGGAGCTGCCCGCAGAGGGATTCGTCCCTTCCCACCGCCTCGCGGCGGAGGCATCCCTTCTCGCATCGCAGGCCCTCCTCGACATCGGGCGTCTCGAAGAGGCCCGCGCCGCCGCCCGCGAGGCCCGCGCATCTTTCGCGGCCTGCGGGGACGAGCCCTTCGACCGAGCCCTTTGCGCTTACTACGAAGGCACGGCGGCCGCGTTCCAGGGGGAGTTCGCGTTCGCCGAGCGCGAGCTCAAACGCGCCGCGCGACTCTTTTCGGCCTTCGAGCAGGACGCCTGGACGGCCCGCGCGGAAGCCGCCCTCGGCACGCTTTACTCGCAGAAGGGGAACCCCGTCCGCGCCATTCCGCTCCTCGAGAACGCGCTCTCACGCCTGGACGAGGGGGAAGACGCCCACGCCCACACGGCGACCGCGATCAACCTCGCTCGCGCGTTCGCTTTCGTCGGCGACTACGAGAGGTCGCGGTCGACCTTCGCCCAAGCTCTCGCCGGCGCGCGGCGCCACGATCTGGCCTACCTCGTCTTCGGAGTTCGCGTGGGACTCGCCGAACTGGACCTCCTCCGGGGTGATGCGACCCGGGCGCTCGCGGCCTTCGACGCGCTCGCCTCCGAGGCGGATCATTGGCAGCTCGAGGAGGACCGGGTCTACGCCCGGCTGTACGCCGCGGAGTGCCTCGGCCGGCTCTCTCGAACGGACGAACTCGTGGCCCGCCTGAGGGAGCTGCGGTCCTTCGTGACCGTCGCGACGCTCGCGGGAGTCCCGGCCTGGGAAGAGCTGGCAACTCGCCTCGATCGTGGCGACGTCGAGGACGGCCTCCTGGACCGGGTTCAGGCCTGCCTCGGCGCGCTCTCGGGTGGATTCCGTCTTCCCGCCCGCGCTGAACGCCGCACGGCCTGACTTGTAAGATTTTTCGTTTTTTTTCCCCTGGGCGGTTGAAAACCGCCCTGCGAAACCGTCTCTAGGACTGTAAGGCGGTGATGACCGAGCGCTCGTGAGTTCCGCCTCCCGAGCCGCCCCGGAAAGGGTGGCAACAGGAGGAATTTATGGACGCTTCGACCCTCATTGATATTGCCCTGTTTCTTTTCGGCCTCACGAACCCCCTGAGCGACCCCGCTCCCAATGACGACTCCGACCCGAACCGCGGGAGCAAACCTATCGGCTAGAAGCAGAAAGGAAAGGAACTCCTGATCAGCCGAATTCCCGAGCTCACGCTCTTCGTCTCGATCGCGTGCGCGGCGGCGGGCCTCGCCTCGTTCCTCCTCTTCCTGAGAGAGGTCCGCCGCCGCCACGCGGCCGAGCGGCGGCTGCGCGCGACGGACCGGCAGCTCGGGGAGCTGAAGGAGGCGGCCGCCGAAGGCCGCCGATTGGAGGCGGTCGGGCGTCACGCGTCTGAGGTCGCGCACGACCTCAGAAACGTGCTGACGGCCATCCTCGGCTTCTCGACGCTCGTGCTGGAGAAGGCCGACGACGCGGAAACGCGCTCGAACGCGCACGAGATCGTCAAGGCCGGCGAGAGAGCCGCGGTGCTCGGTACCCGATTGCTGTCGATCGGACGCGACGTCGTGAAGCCGCACGCTCTCGACCTTCACGCGTTTCTCCGCGACCTCGAGCCCCTGCTGCGCAAGCTGGTCCGAGAGCACGTCACTCTCGTCGTCCAGCTCGCGAGAGAGCCGATGTGCGTCGCGGCCGACGATACCCAGCTCGAGCAGGTCATCCTGAACCTCGTCGTGAACGCGTCGGATGCCATGCCGAACGGAGGCACGCTCGCTCTTCGCACCGCGGCTCGCGCCGTCGGCGAGGGCGAGCGGATCACGGGCGTTCCCGTCGCGCCTGGCCCCTACGCCGAGATCACGATCGCCGATACCGGCGTTGGAATGGACACGGCCACGATGGCCCGCGCCTTCGACCCCTTCTTCACGACGAAGTCTCCCGAGCAGGGAACGGGACTGGGCCTGTCGACCGCCTATGGAATCGTCAAGAACAGCCGCGGCTACCTGTGGCTCGAAAGCGCCCCGGGGCGCGGCACGACGGTAACGGTCCACCTGCCGCGAAAGGCGCCGACGGACTGACCCGGCTGGCCCGGTCGAGGTACTTCCTCCCTCCCCGTTGAAACGCGACTCATTCCCGCAGGTGGGCGTGTATAACTGCCCCGAGATGTGGCTGTCTCTGCTGCCCCTTCCGCCCGGCGACGGGAATGGCGGAGAGCGAAGGCGATCGACACCGGGGCCCGGCGGGACGGTGTTCCTGCTCGCTGTGACGGCGCTTTCATGCCTGGCCCCGGCGCGCGCGGGCGCGGTCCCCGCGTTTGCCCGCAAGTACCAGACGTCGTGCCAGACCTGCCACGTGATCTTCCCGAAGCTCAACCCGTACGGAGCGGCTTTCCGCCTCAACGGATACCACCTGCCGGCCGAGACGGAGGAGCTGGTGAAGCAGAAGCCCGTCTCGCTCGGCGCGGACGCCTACGCCCGGATGTGGCCGGAAATGGTCTATCCGAGCACTTTGCCCGGCAACGTTCCCTTTGCCCTGAACGTGAACATGGCGAGCGTTTACGCGTCGAGTCACGACGAGACCGGAAGGACCGTCACGCACAACGACTTTCAGTTCCCGCAGGAGGTGAATCTGTTCGCTGCCGGAACGCTCGGAAAGCAGTTCAGCTTCTTCGGCGAAGTCACGTACGAGGAAGAACCCGACGGAGGCAGCAAGGTCGAGCTCGAGAACGCGCGTCTCGACATCATTTCCCCGTTCGGGCCGGCACACCTCTTCAATTTTCGGATCGGAAAGCAGGTTCCGAACCTCTACGACGGTTTCCAAAAAATGTGGCTCATGACCAACAATGGGGCCGACACGCTCTTCGCCTACAACCCGATCGGCTTCAACGGCGGAACGAGCCTCGCGGCAGACGAGGGCGCCGGCGTCAGTCTGCCCGGTACGACACGGGCCATCGAGATGTATGGCATCGCGGCCCATCGCCTCTTCTACTCGATCGGGCTGTCATCTCCCATCGGGCCGGGAGGCTCGAACGGGCAGTTCAACAACAACAGCGGCAAGGACCTTTTTGCCCGCATCGACTACAAGTTCGGCGGTCTCGGGCTCGACGGGGACTCGTCGGTGAAAGTGCCGCCGCAGAACTGGCGGGAGACCTCCTTCCGCATCGGCATCTTCGGATATGCCGGCGACGGAAGCGGCGTCGACTTCGCCATCACGGACCCCGGCGGCAATCCGTTCAGGATGCAGCAGCGCCGGTTCAACCGCCTTGGAGTCTTCGGCTCCCTCTACCTCGGCGACCTGAACCTGATCGGCGTCGCCGTACACGGCAGCGACGACCTCTCGCTCCGCGACGACGCGACCGACGCCGAGATCTCCCTGAGCACGCGCACCTGGGACGCCTGGTTCGCGCAGGCCGACTACGTCGTCGCGCCGCCGTTCCAGGTCTCCGTTCGCTACGAAAACCTCCGCCCGGCCGACCCGTCGGTGGACACGCTGCAAGTGCTCAACGCGAATCTCAGCTTTCTCGTCCGGGCCAACATCAAATTGATGCTCGAGTATCGCCGGGACCTGCACGATTCCCTGAACTACCAGCTCGCGACCGTCCTCAGGGCCGACTTCTGAAGGAGATACGACATGAATCGTCCCAGCTGCGTCACAAGAAGCGAAAGGAGTACCGCCATGAGTCGATCGACACCGAGATCCCGCGGGACGCTGTTGCTGCTCGTGGGAGTGGCGCTGTCCTGCCTGGCCCCGGCACGCGCGGGCGCGGTTCCCGCGTTTTCCCGCAAGTACCAGACAGCGTGTCAGACCTGCCACACGATCTTCCCGAAGCTCAACCCCGTCGGCACGGCCTTCCGCCTCAACGGATACCACCTGCCGGGCGAAACGGAGGACATGGTGAAGCAGAAGCCCGTGTCGCTCGGAGCGGAGGCCTACGCGAAGATGTGGCCGGAGATGGTCTATCCGAGCACGCTGCCCGGCAACGCTCCGTTCGCCCTGAACGTGAAAATGGCGGACCTTTACGCCTCGAGCCACGACGACACGGGAAAGACGATCGTCCACAACGACTTTCAGTTCCCGCAGGAGGCGAACCTGTTCGGTGCTGGGACGCTGGGAGACCACTTCAGCTTCTTCACCGAAGTGACGTACGAGGAAAACCCCGACGGAAGCGGCGCGGTCGAGCTCGAGCACGTCCGGCTCGATCTCATTTCCGCGTTCGGACCGGAGCACCTCTTCAACTTCCGCGTCGGGAAGCTGGCTCCGAACCTCTGCGACGGATTTCAGGAAATGTGGATGATGACCGATAACGCGGTCGACACGCTCTTCACCTACAACCCGATCGGCTTCAATGGCGGAACGGGCCTCGCGGAAGAGGGCAGCGGCGTCGGCCTGCCCTCGCGGACCCGGGCCATCGAAATGTACGGGGTGGCCGCCCACCGCCTTTTCTACACGGTCGGCGTGTCGTCTCCCATCGGGCCGGGGGGCCCGAACGGTGAGTTCAACAACAACGCAAGCAAGGACTTCTACGCCCGCGTCGACTACAAGTTCGGCGGCCTCGGCCTCGACGGGGATTCCACGGGACTGACGCTGCCGCCCGAGAACTGGCGCGAGACTTCCTTCCGCGTCGGCGCGTTCGGATATTTCGGCGACGGAAGCGGGGTCGACTTCGAGATCGCCGACCCCGACGGCAACCCGTTCAAGATGCAGCAGCGAAGGTTCAATCGCCTCGGCGTCTTCGGCTCGCTCACGTGGCGCGACCTGAACGTGATCGGCGTCGCCGTGCATGGCAGTGACGACCTCTCGCTCCGCGACGACGAAACCGACGCCGAGATCTCCCGGACGACGCGCACCTGGGACGCCTGGTTCGCGCAGGCCGACTACGTCATCGCGCCGCCGTTCCAGGTCTCCGTCCGCTACGAGAACCTCCGTCCGGCAGACCCGTCCGTCGAAACGCTGCAGTTCCTCAACGCGAATTTCAGCTTCCTCGTGCGCGCCAACATCAAATTGATGCTTGAATACCGCCGGGACCTGCACGATTCCCAGAACTACCAGCTCGCGACCGTCCTCAGGGCCGCCTTCTGAAGGAGAAATGACATGAACCGACCCCTCGTTCTCGCCCTCGCCCTCGTCACCGGCGCGACTCTTCCGCTCGCGGCCGGCGAGCTCCACGGCAAAGTGACGTGCAAAGGTGTGCGCGACAGCGGCGACGCCGTCGTCTACGTGGCGGCGATCGCCGGAAAGGCTTTCCCCGCCCCGAAGGAGCACGCGAAGATCGACCAGATGAACCTCGTCTTTGCTCCGCACGTTCTTCCGGTCCTCGTCGGGACGACCGTCGACTTCCTCAACTCGGACGCCGTCCTGCACAACGTCTTTTCGCCGGACGCCTGCGCCGACAAGTTCAATCTCGGCACCTGGCCGAAGGGTCAGATCAAGTCCTACGAGTTCAAGAAGGAGTGCGTGGCCGCCACCCTCCTGTGCAAGGTGCATCCCGAAATGGAGGCGTTCGTCGTGGCGGTCCCGACGCCCTACTTCGCCGTCACGAAGCCGGACGGCTCCTTCCGGATCGCCGACGTGCCGGACGGGACGTACACGGTGAAGGTGTGGCACCCGAAGCTGAAGGCCGCGCAGAAAGCGGTGAAAGTGGCGGGTCCGACCGCCGCCGATTTCGAGATCGCGAAGTAGCGCGTTCCGATGGCCGACGTCAGCGTCGACTGGCTCGAGCGGAACTTTCCCTGCAAGACGGCTTGCCCGGTCCATACCGAGGCGGGCAAGTACGTCACGCTGATCTCGCAGGGGAAGTACCGTGAGGCTTACGCCGTCGCGCGCCGGCCGAACCCGCTCGCCTCCATCTGCGGCCGGATCTGCGCGGCTCCGTGCGAAACGGTCTGCCGGCGCGGCGAACTGGATGCTCCGATCGCCATCCGGGCCCTGAAGCGCTTCGTCACCGAGCGCTTCGGCGTGGAAAGCATGATGGACTTCTCGGTCCTCTCCGCGATCTACGGGCGCCGCCCGGACCTGTATCCGGAGCGGGTGGCGGTCGTCGGCTCGGGCCCGGCGGGCCTCGCGTGCGCGCACGACCTCGCTCTCATGGGCTATCCGGTCACGATCTTCGAGGCGGCGTCCGTCGCCGGAGGAATGCTGCGGCTCGGCATCCCGGAGTACCGGCTGCCGCGCGCCCTCATCCAGCTCGAGGTCAACGCGATTCTCTCGCTCGGCGTGGAGCTGAAAACCGGCGTCCGGCTCGGGAAGGACTTCACGTTGTCCGACCTGAAGGCGCAGGGCTTTTCCGGGATCTTCCTGGGAGTCGGCGCGATGCAGAGCCGCAGCCTCTCGATTGCCGGGATGGAGCTGGACGGCGTCCTGAAGGGGATCGACTACCTCCTGAACATAAATCTCGGCTACAAGGTCGAGATGGGAGCGCACGTCGTCGTGATCGGCGGCGGCAACGTGGCGCTCGACGTCGCGCGAACGGCCGCTCGGGGCGGCGTCGACGAGAAGCTCGAGCGAAACCTCTCCGTCGTCCAGGCCCTCGACGTGGCGCGCAGCGCCGTCCGTTTCGGAGCGCGCGACGTGGTCGTCTGTTGTCTCGAGTCGGAGAGCGAGATGCCGGCCGCGAAGGACGAGGTCGACGAAGCCCTGCGCGAGGGGATCCACTTCCGCTACCGGCTCGGACCGAAGCGCCTCGTCGGGAAAGACGGCACCGTGACGGGCGTAGAGTTTCTCGACGTGTCGCGAGTCTTCGACGAGACGGGCCGCTTCTCCCCCCAGTTCGTGGAGGGCTCGGAAAGCGTCCTCCCGACCGACACGGTGATCGTCGCGATCGGACAGACCGGCGACTTCTCCTTCCTCCGTCCGGAGGACGGGATCGAGACGCGCGGGGGACGGATCACGATCGATCCGGACACGCTCGCCACGAGCGCTCCCGGCATCTATGCCGGGGGCGACGCCGCGTTCGGGCCGCGCATCGCGATCAACGCGATCGCCGACGGGAAGCGCGGGGCCCTCTCGATCGACGCCTTTTTCCGGGGCCGGCCGCGTTTGTCGCCCGAGGTCACCGTCGAGATCGACGTGCACGATCGCTACGAGCGGGCTCTCGATTACGAGGGGATCCCGCGGCAGGCGCCGCCGACCCGCCCGATCGCGCGCCGCATCGGCATCGCGGAGGTCGAGGAATGCTTCCCCGAGCACGAGGCGCGCCTCGAGGGAGCGCGCTGCCTTCACTGCTGGACGAACACGATCTTCGAAGAGAGCCCGACGGAGGGGACCGAGTGCATCCTCTGCGGCGGCTGCCAGGACATCTGCCCGGAGAGCTGCATCGAGATCCTCGTGTCGGATCGGGTGATCCGGCTCCCGGCGGCCGCGCGCGAGCTCGCTCCCATTCTCGCGGGCGGCTCGCGCGAAGGCTCCATTTTCATCAAGGACGAGGAGACGTGCATCCGCTGCGGCCTCTGTGTCGCGCGCTGCCCCGTCGGGACCATCACCATGCAGAGCTTCCACACGGCGGAGGTCACCCATGCCCGACGAACCTGAACGAATCCCGAACCCCGGTCCCGGGGAGACGAGCCGGCGCGACTTCCTGACGCGGATCGGCGGAGGGGCCTGCGCCATGACGGCCGCGGGCTCGCTCGTCGTCACGCTCGATTTCCTGAATCCGAAAGTCCTCTTCGAGCCTCCCACCGTCTTTCACGCCGGGAGTGCGATGGACTATCCGGAGGGGACCGTGCGCTTCAACCGCGAGCAGCGCGCCTATGTGATCGGGGGCGGCGGCGGGGTCTTCGCCCTTTCGGCCGTCTGCACGCACCTCGGGTGCATCACGCGCTTCCTCTCCGACGAGAGGGCCATCGCGTGTCCCTGCCATGGGAGCCGCTTCGATCTCGAGGGAAACGTCGTCCACGGGCCCGCGCCCCGTCCGCTCCCGTGGCTGGAGGTCCAGGCGGACACCACCGGCAACCTCGTCGTCGACACGAGCATCCTCATCCCCCATGGAAGGGTGACCCGGGCATGAGCGCGGCGAGACCTTCGATCCTGGACTGGCTCCGCGGCTCGGCGGTCTACCGGTCGATCGTGCGACATGGCGCGGCCGACACGAATCGGAACCGTTCGCTCATCATCTTCGAGAATCTTTTCCTGCACGTGCATCCGGTCAAGGTGCGTGAGAAGACGCTCCGCTTTACGCACACGTACTGGCTGGGCGGAATCACGCTGGTGTCCTCCGTCATCCTCATCGCGACCGGGATCCTCCTCATGTTCTATTACCACCCGTCGGTCCCGCAGGCCTACCGCGACATGAAGGAGCTGCAATACGTCGTCGACAACGGGCTGTTCCTGCGCAACCTGCACCGCTGGGCGGCCCACCTGATGGTGTTCGCGGCGTTCCTCCACATGCTCCGGGTCTTCTATCACCGCGCCTACCGGCCGCCCCGTCAGTTCAACTGGGTCGTGGGAATCGTCCTCATGATCGTCACGCTCGGACTTTCGTACACGGGCTACCTCCTCCCCTGGGACCAGCTCGCGTTCTGGGGAGTTTCCGTGGGCACGAACATGGCGAAGGAGGCTCCCCTCGTCGGCGAGAAGCTCCGCTTCCTCCTCCTCGGCGGGAACGTCGTCTCCGAGAACGCGCTCCTTCGCTTTTACGTCCTTCATTGCGTCGTTCTCCCGGTGGCGCTCCTCCTTTTCCTCTCCGTCCACATCTGGCGCGTGCGCAAGGACGGCGGCGTTCAGGGGCCGCCCAGCGACGAGGACGCCCCGCGCTACGAGGAGGTCCGATGAGCGTCCGAAAGGAGCTCGACGTCGTCGAATCGACCGATCCGCTCGCGGTGCCGCGCCGCGTGGCGCTCGTGAGGCCCGACACGAGGCCCGAGGTTCGCCGGTCGGACGAGCGCTACGTGATGACCTTCCCTCATCTGATCGCGCGCGAGATCATCCTGTTTCAGGTCGTCGTCGTCGCGCTCTCCGTCGCCGCGATCGTCTTCGACGCGCCCCTCGAGGGAATCGCAAACCCGCTCGAAACGCCCAATCCCGCCAAGGCCCCGTGGTATTTCCTCGGGCTGCAGGAGCTTCTCCACTATTTCCCGCCGATCGTGGCCGGCGTCCTCCTGCCCGGCTTCGTCGTCCTTTCCCTCGCGGTGATTCCGTACGCGCGGATCAACCTGACCGCGGGGCCGCTCTGGTCGCCTTCGAAAAGCAGGCGCACCACTCTCGCCCTCGCCGCCGTCACGGCCGCCCTCTTCGCGCTCTTCGCCGCTTTCGCCTGCTGGGCGATCGCCGTTCCGACCCTCCTGACGGCGGGGGCGATGTTCGCGGCCCGCCGGGGCGCCGAAGGCGGGCGCCTGCGGCGCGCCCTCGCGCGCGTGACCCTCCCCGAGTGGATCATGACCTGGTTCGTCGTCATCGCGACGCTCCTCACCATCATCGGCACTTTCTTCCGCGGCCCTGGCTGGGCGTTCGTCTGGCCGTGGTCCGGGAAGATCTGAGGGCCACGGCGGTGCCGCTCCGCCGCCTCTTCGCCGCCTCAAGCGTCCTCTTCCTGATCGTTCTCGCGATCTCACCCGCCAAGAACGCGCTCAGCTCCTACCGCTCGCTCCAGAGGAGATACCGCAAGCTCGCTTCCTCTCGCGCGCACAGCTTGAAAGCGGCGCAGAGCTACCAGGCGCGGCCCGTCGCCATCAAGCAGATCTGGCTTCGCGATTTCGACGACCGCGTCGACCGATGCACGACGTGCCACCTCGGCGTCGCCGATCCGCTCATGGTCGGTGCCCCGAGCCCCTTCGGCCTGCACCCCGGCACGCCGCACACGCCGGACGCGTTCGACCGCTTCGGCTGCACGTCCTGCCATGGGGGAATCGGGCTCGCGACGTCGAAGGCGGATGCCCACGGGACCGCGGCGGACGCCGGGCCCCCGATGACTCCCTTCGCCTCCCTCGAAGCGGGGTGCGGCCGCTGCCACCTTTCCGAGAGCGTGGCGGGCGCGCCCGTTCTGTCGCGCGGGCGCGCGCTGATCGCGCGGGCCGGGTGCTACGCGTGCCACGCCGTGCGCGGCCAGAACGCGTTTCGCTCGGAGGCCCCGCCGCTCGCGACCATCCCGCTCAAGACGGGCGGCGAATGGCTGAGACGCTGGCTGAAGGATCCGAAGGCGATCGACCCGAACGCCACGATGCCCAATTTTCACCTCACCGCTCAGGCGATCGACGAACTCTCGCATTTCCTCTTCGCAGCGCAAGTCCCGAAGGAGCTCGCGGACCGGATCGAAGCCGCGGCGAAAGAGCCTCCCGGAACCGCCGCCAACGGCAAGAAGCTCGTGGCGGAATCGCGCTGCATCACCTGCCACACGGTCGAAGGAAAAGGGAACGGTTCGGCGCCCGAGCTTTCCAAGATCGCCTCGACCTCGTCGCCCGGCTGGTTGCTCGCGTTCCTGCGTGACCCGCAGGCTTTCAACCCGCGTACCCGGATGCCGCGCTATCACTTCAGCGAGACCGAGTCGCGAGACGTCGTCGCCTATCTGGAGGACGAGTTCCGCGATTTCGACGCCCCGAAGGGAATCCTCGAGCCCGTCCGCGTGAACCAGACTCTCGCCGAGAACGGCCGGAAGCTCTTTCGCGTCTACGGCTGCTTCTCATGTCACGACCCGGCCGGGCCGGCGTCGGAGAAGTTCGGGCCGGAACTGGACGGGATCGGCGACAAGAGGGCCCAGTCGCTCGACTTCGGACGCCGCACCGACCTCGTCCGCACGCTTCCGGCGTGGCTCGCCGCGAAGCTCGAGTCGCCGCGCTCTTTCGCCGACGGGCTGAAAATGCCTTCGTACGGCTTCAGCCCCGACGACTCCCGCGCCGCCATCACCGCCCTCCTCGCCCTCGGCGCGCGGCCCGTTCCGGAGCGCTACCAGTACGCGCCGCCACAGAAGCCGGCGCTCCTGCCGGGAGGACCGGTCGGCGCCCTCATCGAAAGGTACCGCTGCCTCTCCTGCCACCAGATCGGCGACCGCGGCGCCGATGTCGCAACCGCCGCGCTCACGTACGAAGGGAGCAAGGTCAAGCGCGACTGGCTCGTCGACTACCTCGTTCTCTCCTACACGCTGCGGCCGATCCTCGAGGAACGGATGCCCGTTCTGAAGATGCCGAGGGACGAGGCGACGCAGCTCGCCGATGCGCTGCAGAGCTTCTACGTCGATCCCTCGATCCCCGACGACCCCTTCGCCGGCCGGCCCGCGTCGGATGCCGACCCCGTCGAGGGCCAGCGGCTCTATACGGGTCTCGGGTGCCGGGGCTGCCACATACTCGGTTCATCCGGCGGCTACTACGGGCCGCCGCTGACCGAAGCCGGCAAGAGGCTCAAGCCGGGCTGGACGTACACCTGGCTCAAGGGGCCGCAGCGCTGGCGGGCGGACGTCCGCTGCCCCGACTACGGCCTCTCCGACACGGACGCGCTCCGTCTCACCGCGTACCTCGAGACGCTTCTGGCCGCGCCTGCCTCCGCGAAGCCCGAGGCCACAGCTCAGAGGGCCCGATGAGCCTCCCGAAAGCGAGTCTCGTCCTCCTCGTCCCCCTGTTCGCGTTGGGCGCCTGCAGCAGGAAGCCGGCACCCGCAGCGGCCGCAAAAACGGCTCCAGCTCCAGCGCCGCCGGCGACGGCCGAGACGGCTCCAG
>JBGPDK010000006.1:0-37185 GCA_041482235.1 Thermoanaerobaculia bacterium
CGAAACGCCGTTCTCGACGAGGACGGCTTTCACGGACTGGGCCCTGAGATCGGAGAGCTTCATGTTGAATTCGGCCGACCCGGTCGAGTCGGTGTGACCCTCCACGAGGAGCTTCCGGTCGGCGGCGCCGGCCAGCGCCTGGCCGATCCGGGCGAGGCGCTCACGGGCGCCGGACTTCACGTCCGAGCGGCTGGATTCGAAGTACACGCCGCCGGGGAGCGTCAGGACGATTCCGCGCGCCTCGAGCCGCGTGGACCGCTCGATCTGTTGGAGGCGCACCATGAGGTCGCCCTGCGTCTTCTCGCGCTCGGCGGCCTGCTTCCGGGCTTCTTCGGCCCGGGCGCGCTCTTCATCCGCCGCCCGCCGGGCGGCGGCAACCTGCTCGTCGGCCTGGCGCTTCGCCGCGGCAACCTGCTCTTCGGCAATCTTCTTCTGCTCTTCGATTTGCATCTTCAGGGCGTCGATCTGCGCCTGTGTCTGCGTCTCCGCGGACTTCTTCCGCTCCGCGTCGAGCCGGGCCTGAAGCTCCTGGACACGCTCGTCGGCGGCACGTTGCGCGGCCTCGCGGGCCGCCGTGGCGGCCTCGCTTCGCGCGCGCTCGTCCCGCGCCCGCGCCTCGGATTCGAGGCGCGCCCTTTCCGCGTCCGTGCGGGCCCTGACGGCGATCGCTTTGATCTCGGCATCGCGGACGGTGACTTCGAGCTCGGCACGGCGCTTCGCCCCGTTGTCGAGGGCCAGCCGGGCCTTCCTTGCCTCCGCCTGGTACCGGGCGGTTCGAGCCTCGCTGTCGGCGAGGCGGGCGTAGTGAATCGCCGAGTCGACGTCGGACTTGAACGTGTTCTCGGCGGTCACGAGATGCGCTTGCGCGGCGGCAAGCTTCTCGGCGGCGTACTGAGCGGCGCCCGCGCTTCGGGCGTCCTGGAGCGCGAGCCGCGCGTCCGTGAGCTCGACCGGCTCGGGTTTCGTTCCGGCGCAGGCGCCGAGGAAGAGGAGGGCGGCGGCGGCAGCAAGGACCGCCGACACGGAGGTCCGTCGCGAGAGAGCTTCACGAATCATCGTCATTCCTCCTACGGGCGCTGCGCTTGCGCGTTGAATTCCCGGATTCGCTTGTCGAGGTCGTCGAGCTGTAGCTGGAGCGCGGCGGCCTGCTGCGCGACCTGAACAGACCGGGCCTTGCTCTCGGCCGCCTCCGCGGCGGCGCGCGCCTCCTCGAGGCGGGCACGGGCGTGGTGGTTGTCGCCGCGCGCGCGATCACTCTGCGCGGCCGAGAGGGCGATGCGCGCGCGGTCGAGCAGATCCTTGGCGTGCTGCGTGGCCGTCGCGTTCTCCGCCGCGCGAATGGCGAGCTCGGCGTCCGAGACTTCGGTGTCGGCGACCTTCGGACCGCTCGACGCGCAGCCCGTAGCAAGGGGAACGCAAACGACGAGAACGGCGAGGGTCGCGACGGCGAGACGCGCCGAGCTTCTGCTTGTGTTCAAGGGAGACCTCCTCTATATGGGGCTCCTGCCCGGATGTTCCTTTCAGTATACGAAGCAATCGTCGTGCCCGCCCCCGAAGGGCGGAACGCGGCCCGGCGTCGACCGGCTCGGGCGCTGGATGTAACCGCTCAGGGCGCTGTTCACGGCGTTCCCGTGAGAGTTGGTGTTGACGGACCTCAACGAACCCAACGGAGGAGGCCCCGGCGAGCGCGCGCAGCAGGGTAAAAATGACCGATCGGACGACGAATGTCCCTGTTCACGGCCGAGGGCCTCCGCGTGCAGTCCCGTCCGGCCTACGGCGAGACGTTCGACCCACTGCGAGGTGCCGGCGGGCGCGACGGACCCGTCAACGCTCCCTGCGGCTTCGCGGGGCTCTTCTCAATCGGCAGCTCGCTCCTGCGGCTCCACTCGTCCCACGAGCCGTCGTAGAGGAGCGCCTTGTAGCCGAGGCGCTTCGCCGCGAAGTACACGACGGTGGCCTGCTGGCCGATGTGGCAGTAGCTCACGACGGTGTCGCCGGGCTTGACGCCCGCCGCCTCGAAGAGCTTCGCCGTCTCGACGGGGCTCTTCATCCGGTCGTCGTCGGTGACGAGGGTGTCGAAGGGCAGGCTGTGCGCGCCGGGAATGTGGCCGGCGCGGGGCATCGAGCCCGGATCCGTGCCGTCGAAGAACTTCGTATAGCGCGAGTCGACGATCGCGACGGCCGGAGCCTCGAGGTTCGCCTTCACGAAGTCGAGGTCCACGACGAGCTCGGGATGCGGCCTGGCCGTGATCTTCCCCGGCTTGCGCTGGATTGCCGACGCATGGTCGGCCGACGATGCGACGACCGCGCCGCCCACGGCCTTCCACGCCGGCATGCCGCCGTCGAGGATCGAGGTCTTCTCGCCGAGGCCCGCCGCGTCGAGGCTGAAGTAAACGCGGGTCGTCGGCGAGACCCAGTCCCTGGCGAAGTAGACGACGACACGCGAGTCGTCGCCGATGCCGAGGCCCTCGAGCTTCGCGCGCAGCTGGTCGGGGGGGAGGAGCTGGAGGACGAGCGCGCCTTCGACGCGGGGGACCGCGAGATCCTGCGGGTTCACGGGGATCGCACCCGGGATGTGCTCCTTCTCGAAGTCGGCCGGCGCGCCCACGTGCAGGAGGACGAGGTTCTTTTCGCCCCGGTGCTCGACGAGCCAGTCGGGCGTCACGAGCATGTCCGCCGCGGACGCGAGCGACGTGAACGCGAGGAGGACGAGGCTGGCGAAAACGTTCTTCATGGGACCTCCGGCCGCGGCCCATTCTCCCTCGACTCGGCGCCGCGCTGCCAGCTCGGGGCCGGGGCGTGACGGGCCGCGTGGGATGCAACCCGTTGTGGACACTCCCGTTTACCCGGAAGGAGAGCCACGATGACGACCCGTTCTCCTCTCATGCGAGTCCTCCATCGTCTTCTTCCTCCCAGAACCTCCATCGCTCTCGTCGTGGCTCTCCTTCTCTTTCTTCCCGGCGCGGGGCGGAACGCGTCGGCGGACGGCGGCATCCCGCTCGCTCCGGTTTCGCTGGCAAAGGCCTCCACCGTGGAGGGGACCGTTTCGAAGGTCACGGGGACGATTCTCGACCTCATCGAAGGGCAGATCCAGATCGACGTGGCGAACGCGACCATCACGGGCGCCGACGACCGCGAAGCGAATCCCGTTCGAATCTCCGGGATCCTCGTGGGCGCGCGCGTCGTCGCGCAGGTGGCGGTGCCGGACGCGATCATCGCGGTGTTCCCGCCGCCCCCTCTCGACGCGACGAACGTCGTCGTGTTCCAGACGCGCGCCGGCCGGCTCGCGGGCACGATCCAGTCCGTGGACGCCGCCGCCGGCAAGATCACCATGCTCTTCCGCAGCGTGTCGACGAACGAGGCCACGAAGTGGTCCGGCGAGGGGCCGAACGGGCGCGTCAAGGGGATCGGCGACCTCGCGGCCGGCATGTTCGCGACGGTCTCTGTCGTGAATTCCAGCGGTCTTCTCGCCACGGCGGTCGATGCCTTCGGCTTCGTGAGGCCCCCCGAGCTGATCGCGTGGCGAGGCCCTGTCGAGACGATCGCGCCGACGGCGTGGACGATCGCCGGCCGCGGTGTCCGCGTCGATTCGGACACGAAGATCCTCGGGGATCCGAATGTCGGCGACACGGTCGATGTCCTCGCGCGCATCCAGAACCCGCCGCCGGGCACCCTAGGCCCCTCCTTTCTCGTCGCGATCTCGATCGTCAAGGCGCTCGTCATCGCGCTCCCCGGCCCGGGCGACCGCGCGATCGAGTTCGACGGCAGCGTCGAGTCGATCCCGGCGACGACGAATGGCGTACCGCTGGGCCACTGGACGATCTCCTTGCGCGACGTCGTCGTGAACGGGCTCACGAAGGTCGACTCCGGAATCGTCGTGGGCTCGGCCGTCCACGTGAAGGGCGGCTTCGTGCTCACACCGGGGACGGGCGGGACCCTTTTCGCCAGGGAGTTCGTCGCGAGCGAGATCCGGAAGAAGTAGCGCTCTTCGGGGTAACCTCGCCCCCATGAGCACCAGCCTCACCGAATTCTGCCGCGCGGAGATCGCCGCGCTGAAAGACGCGAAGACCTGGAAGAAAGAGCGGGTCCTCGAGGGCCCCACCGGAGCGCGCGTGCGCGTGGACGGGCGGGACGTCCTCATGCTCACCTCGAACAACTACCTCGGCTTCGCGAACCACCCGCGCATCGTGGAGGCCGCGAGGAAGGCGCTCGAGAAGTGGGGCAACGGCCTCGGCTCGGTGCGCTTCATCTGCGGCACGCAGGCGCTCCACAAGGAGCTCGAGGCCGCCGTTTCGCTCTTCTTCGGAACCGAGGACACGATCCTCTACATGTCCTGCTGGAACGCGAACGAGGGGCTCTTCGCGCCGCTCCTCTCCGAGGAGGACGGCCTCCTCACGGACGCCCTCAACCACGCCTCGATCATCGACGGCGCGCGCCTTTGCAAGGCGAAACGGTTCGTGACGCCGCACGCCGACCTCGCGGCCCTCGAAAAGTCTCTGAAGGAGGCGCTGTACCTGAGGCGCCGCCTTTTCATCACGGACGGCGTCTTCTCGATGGAGGGCGAGATCGGGCCGCTGAAGGAGTTCGCGGACCTCTGCGAGCGCTACGACACGACGCTCGTCGTGGACGATTCCCATGCGACGGGCGTTCTCGGGAAAACCGGCCGCGGCTCGGCCGAGGAAGTGGGGGTGATGAAGCGCGTCCCGATCTTCACGTCCACGCTCGGCAAGGCGATGGGCTCGGCGGCGGGCGGGTTCACGACCGGGCCCGCGCCCGTCGTGGACCTCCTCAGGCAGCGCTCGCGGACGTCGCTCTTCTCGAACGCGCTGCCGCCCGCGGTCGCGGCGTCTTCCCTCGAGGCGTTCCGCATGCTCATGGAGGATCCGTCGCCCGCGCACCGCGTCCAGAAGAACGCGCTCACGTTCCGCGCGCGCATGAAAGCGGCCGGCTTCCGGATTCCCGAGGGGATCCACCCGATCGTCCCGGTCATCGTGGGCGACACGGCGAAAGCCCTCGCGATGTCGGAGGCGCTCTTCAAGAGGGGCGTCTACGTCTCCGGCTTCGGCTTCCCCGTCGTCCCGCAGGGGCACGCCCGGCTGCGCTGCCAGATCTCCGCGATCCACACGGAGGCCGACCTCGACGAGGCGGTCGAGGCGTTCGTCGCGGTCGGAAAAGAGTTCGGGGTGGTGTGACGCCTCGCCGGCTCCGCGTTCCCAGGGACATGGCGGTGGCCCCTCCTCTCGACGCGCGTCTTCCGCCACCCCGCCTCGAGCGGCGTTACGCGCTCCTCGTGAATCCGTTCTATCCGAAGGACCCGAACGCGAGCTTCGGCAAGCACGTTCTGACGCCCACGCTCGCCCTCACGAGCGTCGCCGCCGCGACTCCGCCCGGCTGGCGGGTCGCCGTATGGGACGAGAACCTCCTGAAGGGCCGGCCCCCGTGCGACCCGCTCCCGGAAGTCGTCGGCATCACCGTCCACCTCACGTTCGCGCGCCGCGCCTATGCCCTCGCGGACTGGTACCGGGCGAGCGGATCGAAAGTCGTCCTCGGCGGGCTTCACGTCTTTTCCTGCCCCGACGAGGCCGCCCCGCACGCCGACGCTCTCGCGGTCGGCGACGGGGTCGCTCTCTGGCCCCTCATCCTCGAAGACGTCGAGAAGGGCCGCCTCGAGCCCCGGTACGACGCGGACTGCGAGCGCCCCTATCGCGACGATCCGGCCCCGCGGCGCGACCTCGTGCCGCGCGGGAGCTTCCTCACGTCGACGAGCCTCGTCGCCACGCGCGGCTGCCACAACCGCTGCGGTTTCTGCTATCTCTCGACGCGGGGCTTGCGCATGCCGTTCGACGTGCGGGACGTCGAGCAGGTCGCGCGTGAATTCGAGGAGGGCGGACAGCCGTACGCCGTCTTCGTCGACAACAACCTCGGCGCGCGCCCGGACTACCTCCGGTTCCTGTGCCAGGCGCTTCGCCCGCTCGAGCGCATCTGGAGCGCGGCGGTGACGCTCGATGTCACGGACGACCCCTCGCTCGTCCGCGAGATGGCCCTCGCCGGGTGCACCGGAGTCTTCGTCGGCTTCGAATCCCTGACGGACGAGAACCTGGTGGAGGCCCGAAAGAAGACGCCGCGGGCGGACGATTACTCGCGGCGCGTCGCCCTGCTGCACGCGAACGGCATCCAGGTGAACGGCAGCTTCGTGCTCGGCTTCGACGGGGACCGGCGCGACGTCTTTGCGAGGACCGCCGCGTGGATCGAAGAGAACCGGCTCGAGTGCGCAACGTTTCACATCCTGACGCCGTATCCCGGCACGCCCCTTTTCCGGGCGATGGAGGCGGGCGGACGGCTCCTGCACAGGAACTGGGACCTCTATGACACGGCTCACGCCGTCTTCCGGCCGCGGCACATGACGCCCGAGGAGCTCGAGCGCGGATACGCGTGGCTCTACGAGCGCCTCTTCTCGGCCGGCTCCATCTGGCGCCGCCGGCCCGAAGACGCGCGAGCGGTACTTCCCTACCTGGCCATGTCCTGGCTCTACAAGCGCTCGAACGCGCTCTGGCACGTCCTGATCCGGCACGGCCTCGTGCACGCGGTCTGGGGACCTCTCGTGGAAGCCACCCGGAGACGCCACCTGAGATTCCGGCGCCGTCTCGCCGCGCGATTCGCGGACGGCGGAGTCACGCCGATCCGGTCGGAGATGGTTCTCCCCGCGGGGGTGTGAACGCTCCCTGAAGCGGGCGATCGTCGCGACGGCGGTCAGGGGCCGAGCGACGACCGAAGCCGCAGAGCGTCCCGGTCCGTCGGCGCGATCTTCAGCGCCTCGGCGAGGAACGCCCGCGCGCTGTCGGGCCGGCCCCGGGCGTCATACGCCCGTGCCACGCGAATCAGGAGCGGAAGGAGAACGGGGCTCGCCGGCGGGATGCCGAGGGCTCGGCGAAGGAAGAGCGGTGAGAGCGCATCCGCGAACGACGGGATCGGAAATCCCTCGCGCGCTCCCGCCTTCAGCCACGGAGGCGTGAACGCGACGCCCGCGTCCTCGAGGAAGAGCCACGGGTGCCCGAGCAGCGGCGAAAGGGAGGGGATCGTCGACACGCGGTCCGATCCGTTCTCCGGCCAGCTCGCGCCCGGCGGAGGGCGGAGCCCCTCGACATAGGCGATGTAGGCGCCTGGAGCGACGAGGACGCCGCCGAGATTCAGGAGAGCCCCGAGCGCGACGAGGGGAGCGACGAGCCGGAAGCCGAGGAACACCGCCGGCGCCACGAGAAGAGGAAGCACGGGAATCGCGAGGCGCGGGCCCCAGCACGACGCTCCGTGCCACGCCCACCAGCGCGCGACGAATGCCAGCGCGACGAGCGGGACGCCGAGGCACAGCACCTTCGCTTCCGCCGGGAGACGCCGGGCGCCGAAAAGCGCGGCGACCACGAGAGGCGCGAAGAAGACAAGGCCGCGGCCGGGCGAAACCGCGAGCCCGAAAAGTCCGGCGAGGAGAGGATGCGAGAACCAGAGCGCCCCTTCGCTGTAACCGGTTTCGAGGATCGAGCCGAACCGCGCCAGATTCGCCGCTCCGACGGCGGCGAGGACGAAGAGCTGGGCGAGGAGAAAGCCCGAGAGGAAGCGCGGCGAGGACCCGCGGCGGACCCGCAATGAAATGGCGAGGACGAAGAGCGGCGCGAGCGGCCACAGAAACGGCTTCAAAGCGCACGCCAGAGCCAGCGCGGCGCCGGACAGAAGCCCGGACCTGAGCGGCGACTCCGCACGCCCCGCGAGAATCGCCGCGGCCGCCCACGAGACGCCGGCGGCCGCCCACGGCTCGAGATACGAATCCGCGGCGTACGGCCACAGGTAGGTGCCGCCGACGAGCGCCGGCCCCCACCAGAGCGACGCGCCGGGCTCGAGGGCGCGCACGAGCCGGACGAATGCGAGCGCGCACAGGATCACGCCCGCCGTCCACGTGAGTCCGACGACCGCTTCGAATCCAACCGGCCCGAGCCGCGCGCGGAACGGCCACGCGGCGGCCGCGAACGGAAGAGGCACGAGCGACGCGAAGAGCCCGTATTTCGAATGGAACGCGAGAACGCGCGAGGGGTCGTCCGCCGTCGCGGGCCCCGGAGGCCGCGCGGCCTCGAACCGCCCCTGAACGAGAAAGCCGAGCGTTTCGGAGAGGACTTCGGCGGCGTCCGGAGTGATCACCGCCCGGCCGATGAAGGCCGTCGCAAGGAGAAGGCCGAGCGTTGCGGCGGCGGCCGCGCGCGAGAGACCCGGTGACCACGATGCCCCGCGCGCCGACGTGGAAGGAGCATCCTCCGGGCTCGTCACGGCACCACGCTCACGTGGAAGTGGACTTCGATCGTCGAAGCTCCGTAGTTCCCGGGAAGAGGATCGAATGGAGCGGCTGTTCTCACCGCGGCAAGAGCCGCGGTATCCCAACCCTTCTTGTTCGAGCTCGTGGAGACGACCGCAGAGATGAGCTTGCCGTCCTTGGCGATGACCGCCTGCACGACGGTCTTCTTCCCGACTTCCGGGATCTGCGACGCCGCCGGCGTCTTCCACGCCTTCGCGACCCTGTCGAACGTCTTCTTCTGGTAGGACGTGTCCGTCAGATTGCTCTGGAAGTAGGCGTTCAACGACGGCCGCCCCGCCGCGAGGGCCGGACCCGCCGCCAGGATCGCGAAGAGGATCGCGGGCGCGCGCCTCATGCGGGTTCTACCGAAAACTTGGACCTCGGCGTGGGCCGCTCGAGGTGGTGGCCGTCGTGGCCCAGCTCGCGCCGGCGGAGCGCCCACGCGAAAACCAGGCCGGAGAGGCTCAGCAGCCCGAACATCCAGAGCATCGGCAGATAGCCCGCGGGGTTCGCGGCTCCCGCACCGCTCCTGTCGTTCAGCACGCCGGCCGCGACGTTGAAGACGGTGAGGCCGATGTTCTGCATCATCGTCATGAGGCCGTAAGCGGTGCCCAACTGGTTCGGGCGCACGAGATAGGTGACCGCGGGCCACATGATCGCGGGGACGAGGGAGAACGCGATGCCGATCAGCACGGTCGCGACCCAGAGGTTCATGCGCGTGTAGCCAAGGATCGGAAACGCCAGGAAGAGCAGGAGGGTGCCGCCCGCCATGAAGAGCGCCCGGCGCCCCACCTTGTCGACCAGGAGCCCGAAGGCGGGCGTCGCGAAGATGGCGGCGAGGAAGACGTAGCCGTTCAAGGTCCCCGCTTCCTGCAACGACAGGCCGTGGGCGTGCTGGAAGTACTTGATGGCGAAGGTGCTGCGGAAAGGAAAGATCACCGAGTAGAACGTCACGCAGAGCCCGACGACGTACCAGTACGAGCGGTCGAAGTGCAGGAGGTCCCTCCACACGACCCGCTCTCCCAGAGGCGGGCGTTCGAGGTGGTACCGGCCCTCGGCGCTGCGCTCGAAGAAGAAGTAAGCCGCCGCGGCGGCGAAGCTCAGGGCCGCGAGCGCGCCCGCGAGGAGCAACGGCGACTGCCACCCGCGGTCGTAGAACGCGCGGGCCCAGGTCGGGGACATGTCCGCCGCGTACGAGCCGGCGCGCGAGAGGCTTAGGTTGAGGCCGAACGCGAACCCGAGCTGGCGGCCCACGAACCACTGCCCGATGGCGGTCGTGACGGCGACGTTCAACGACTCGGCCCCGAGGCCGAAGATCAGCCGCCCCGCGGCCATCATCGGGAAGTACGACGTCGCCGCCGTGACGAAGGCCCCCACCAGACAGACGGCGGTGAAGAGGAGGATGGAGCGGCGCGTGCCGATGCGGTCCACGAGAATCCCGCCGAAGAGGACCATGAGGATGTTCGGGAAGCTGTAGATCGCGTTCAGCGTGCCGATCTGCGTGTCGGTGAAGCCCAGGAGGCGCTGCAGGTGGTCCGCGAGCGGCCCGATCGAATCGTAGACGTAGTAGTTGCCGAAGAACGCGACGCTGAGGAGGACGAGGACGGTCCAGCGGGCGCTGGCCGGAGGCGGCCGGGTGGCGGGGCTCAAGAGAATAGTGTACTGAATGCGCCGCGAGCACCCGCCGCCGAAGAGCCCGCGTTAACCTCCGCCCATGCGCGCACGCGGCCTCGCCCTTCCCGCCTCCGCCGTCCTCGCCTTTCTCGTTTCCGCCGCCGTGTTCGCATCGGAACGGCCTCTCGTGCCCGTGCCTCCCGACCTCCTCACGCGGGCGGAGCTGACGGGCTTCCGGAAGACGGAGACGTACGACGAGGTGCTCGCGTTCCTGACGCGGCTCGAGCGGCAGTCGCCGTACCTCAGGGTCTCGTTCATCGGGCCGAGCGAGGAGGGGCGGCGCATGCCGGTCGTCGTCGCATCGAAGGAGAAGCTGTTCGAGCCCGGCGAAAGGTACAAGAGCGGCAAGCCCGTCGTCCTCGTCCTCAACTCCATCCACGCGGGAGAGGTGGACGGCACGGACGCGACGCTGATGCTGCTCCGCGACATCGCGCTCTTGAACCGGCTCGAGCTCCTCGACGGCGTCACGCTCGTGACCGTCGTCGTCTACAACGTGGACGGACACGCGCGCGTCTCGGGGTACAACCGCCCGAACCAGAACGGCCCCGAAGAGATGGGGTACCGGGTGAACGCGCGCGGCCTCGACCTGAACCGCGATTTCGTGAAGGCCGACGCGAGGGAGACGCGCGCGCTCCTCGCGCTCGCCGAGGCGTGGAAGCCCGACCTCTTCGTGGACGACCACGTGACGGACGGCGCCGACTTCCAGGCGACGCTCTCGGTCTCGTACGCGAACGAGCCCGTGACGCCGAAGCCTCTCGAGGACTGGCTGAAGTCCGTCGTCCCGAAGGCGCTTTCCGACGTCGAGGCAGCCGGCTTCGGGGCTCTCGGCTCGTATATCGATTTCCTCGACGCGCGCGATCCGATGAAGGGCTTCGACTCGTCGGTCTTCTCTCCGAGGTACTCGACGGGGTACTTCCCCCTCCGCAACGTGCCGTCCATCCTCGTCGAGACGCACGCGATCAAGCCCTTCGAAGGCCGCGTCCGCGCGAACCTCCTCTTTCTCCGCGCGCTCCTCGAACGCACGGGCCGCTCGGCGAAAGACCTTCTCGTCGCGCGCGAGAAGGCGCGGGCCGGCACGCGCGCGGCGCCGCCTCTCTCGCCCGTCGTCGTCGCCGCCGTGGGGGATCCCGCGCGGCCGGAGAGCGTCGACTTCCCGACGTACGAGTGGACCGAGACCGCATCGCCCGTCACGGGCCGGCCCGTCTTGCGCTACGACCGCACTCGGAAGAAGACGATCCGCGTCCCGAGCCTCGCGCACGCGAAGGCCACCGTGACGGTTCCGCGCCCCGCGGCCTACCTGATTCCGCCTGGTTACGGGAACGTGGAAGAGCGCCTTAAGGCGCACGGCATCAGGTACGACCGCTTGCCCGCGGCCCGCACGCTCGCCGTCGGAACGTATCGCGCCTCCGAACCCGTCTTCGCGAAGTCGTCCTATCAGGGGCGCTTGCGCGTCGAGGCGAAGATCGAGCGCGCCGTCGAAACGCGCGTGATTCCGGCCGGCTCTATCTACGTGCCGCTCGACACGGAGCTTGCGAACGTCGCGATCGCCCTCCTCGAGCCCGAGAGCCCGGACTCCCTCTTTTCGTGGGGCGAATTCTCGTCGTGCCTCGAGCAGAAGGAGTACATGGACGTGCGTGTGCTCGATCCCCTCGCCGAGGAGATGCTCGCGAAGGACCCAAAGCTGAAGGCGGAGTGGGAGGAGAAGCTGACCGATCCGCAGTTCGCGAATGACGCGCGGGCGCGCCACCGCTTCTTCTTCCGAAGGACACCCTGGGCGGACGAGAGCGTCGGCCTCGTGCCCGTCTTCCGGCTGGACGCGCCGCTCAGCGCTCCCGCGCCGCCCGCCGCCGCCCCGGCTTCGGGCGCCGCACGAGAATGAGGCGCGCCGGACGACCGGCACGCTCGCAGGCGGCGCACAGGCGCGCGCGCCCGAAAGGCGCGCAGCGCGTCCACTCCGCGGTGCACCCCGGGCAGCGATAGGCGTAGCGCGCGTTCGCCTCGCGCACGCGGCGCAGGCGTTCGGTCTCGGGCGCCGCCTTTCGCGCGACGCCGAGCTTTCGCGCGATCGCCCAGAAGCGCGTCGAGTGGCCTTCCGCCACGCCCCACCGCGCGAAACAGATGGCGTGCGCGGTCTCGTGGAGGAGCGTTTGAAGGCGGTCCTCTCTGGACATGTGGCTCGAGACGCGGATCACGTGGGGCGGGCCGTAGGTGATGACACCGCCCGTGGCGCGGCGCGTCGAGAGGACGACGCGCGCCGGGGGGAGCATCCACGTCGAGGCGAAGGCGTCGTAACGGGTCTGCAGGGCAGCCTGCTCCGCGCCGAGCTCGGCGGAGGACGGCGGCGCCTCGAGAAAGAGGTCGAGCTGCTCGAGACACGACGGAACCGCGCTCATGAGGACACCTCCACTCTCACGCGCCCCACAGCGCGTCGCGGTGCGGGGCGAGCGGCTTGTTCAAGACGAGGGCCACGGCGACGGCGCCGAGCGCCGCCGCGAGAAGCTCGAGGACGGGGACGGGCCGCCCGTGGAAAGCCACCGGAAGGGCGCCCTTCACGAGCCAGATCGCCGCGAGCGCGGCGCCGCCGGGCCACGTCGCGCCCGTCCCGAGCGCGAGCCAGGCGAGGCCGAGCCCGAGAGCGCACGCGACGAGGTAGGCGTGCGCGATCGCGATGGCCGGCTGGGCCTCGAACCGCGGCGCCAGAGACAGGCGCGCGGCGGCGACGGGAACCGCGCCCATCGCGGCGACCGCGGGCGCGGCCATGCCGGCCGGCAGCACCGTCCGGAGCCAGCCGTAGAAGGTGCCGCGCACGACGCGTTCGAAGAGGAAGGCGCCGAGAACCGCGGCCGGCGCGAACCACGCGAGGCGGCTCACGTTCACATCGCCCGAGAACGAGAGGTAGTGCAGGAATCGGGCCGCGGGGAGGTAGGAGAGCGACACCATCGCGAGGACCGCGGCCGCCCCGGCCGCTCGAGTCGCGTTGGTTCCCGGCTTCACGGTGAAATGGTAGCAGGAACTAAACTCGCTTCACCATGAGTGACACCCCTCCGCTGCGCGTCGCCTTCATCGGACTCGGCACGATGGGCCAGGGCATGGCTCGGAATCTCGCGAAGGCGGGCTTCGCGCTCACCGTCGCCACCCGCACCCCCGGAAAGGCGGAGGCGTTCGCGGGCGCGCTGAAGGCGGAAGGCCGCGACGCGCGCGCCGCGGCGACGCCCGCGGCCGCCGCGGAAGGCGCGGATGTCGTCGTCTCGTGCGTCCCGGACGCGCCCGAGGTCGAGGCCGTCCACCTCGGCGCGAAAGGAACGGCCGCCGGCGCGCGCCGCGGCGCGGTCGTGATCGACTGCTCGACGATCGCCGCCGAGGCGGCGCGCGGGATCGCCGCGCGGCTCCTGGAAAAGGGCCTCGACTTCCTCGACGCGCCGGTGTCGGGCGGGCAGAAGGGCGCCGCCGAGGGCACGCTCACGTTCTTCATCGGCGGGGAAGCCGCCGCGCTCGAGAGGGCGCGTCCCGTCTTCGGCGCGATGGGCCGCCGCCTCACGCCGCTCGGGCCCTCGGGCTCCGGCCAGCTCGGAAAGGCGGCGAACCAGATCCTCGTCGCGAACAACCTCATGGGCGTCGCCGAGGCGCTCGCGTTCGCCGCGCGGGCGGGCCTTCCGCTCGCGCCGCTCCACGA
Organism: Thermoanaerobaculia bacterium; assembly: GCA_041482235.1. Classification (GTDB taxonomy): domain Bacteria; phylum Acidobacteriota; class Thermoanaerobaculia; order UBA5066; family UBA5066; genus Fen-183. The sequence goes on from JBGPDK010000006.1 coordinate 13,683, forward strand.
GGCGCTCACGGCGGGCGCCGCGAACTCGTGGGCCCTCGAGGTCCTCGGAAAGAAGATGATCGACCGCGACTTCAAGCCCGCGTTCGCCGTGAAGCACCAGCAGAAGGACCTCGCGATCGTGCTGAAGACCGCGCGCGAACGGGGGATTCCCCTGCCCGGCACGGCGCTCGTCCACCAGCTCCTGGTCGCGCTCGAGGCCCAGGGCCGCGCCGAGGACGGCACCCAGGCCCTCCTCACCGTCTACGAATCGCTCGGCGGCGGACGCTAAGATCCGCGCGAACGGAGGTCCTCTCATGAACCGGATTCGCCTCGCTTTTCTCGCCGCGGCGCTCCTCGCGTGCTCGCCGGCTTTCGCTCAAAAGGAAAAATTCGAGCGCAGCTATCCCTTCGTGGGCGACAAGGACTTCAAGGTCGGAATCAAGGTCGGCGACGTCACGATCGACTCTTTCCGCATCCGGCATTGGCCGGACTCGGACGACTTCAGCAAGGCCGAGAAGGACCCGAAAGACACGCACACGATGGTGGTGGAGTTTCGATACTCGAACCGGGACCGCGACAAAGACTACAAGTGCAAATACGTCGTCACCATTCCCGGCGGCAAGGACGGCAAGCCCTTCGGCGAGAACGACCGGACGGCCACGCTCGACAAGGACAAGAGCGACGACACGAACACGTTCTTCGTGAAGATGCAGACGAACGACTACAAGGTCGCCAGGACGGTCAAGGTCAGCTTCGAGATCTGGAAGAAGTGACGCGTCAGGCGCAGGCGCTTCCGGCGCGGCGGGCCGTCTGGCCCTCGCCTTGCTCGGCGCGCCATTCGGCCCGGCGGCGGCGATAATCCCGGTCGGCCTGGAGCGCGAGAACGCGCCGGAAGTCGTTCTTCAGGCGGGCGATCTCCTCGGCGATCATCGCGATTTCGGCCGGGGCAGCTTCGCCGGGATGGACGGACAGCCACGCCAGTTCCGCCTCTCGTACCTCGATCCGCGCCCTCAGGACTCTCGCCTCGTGAAGATCCGCCGCCGATTCCATGATTTCCTCTTTCACCTTTTCCGCCCCCCGGGCCTCTTCTGAGAAAGAAGACGCTTTCCGCCCGAAAAAGTTTCAGAATCGCAGCCGCTCCGATGACGATTTCCCGCCGGTCGTTCCTTGCCGCCCAGGCCGCCGCCGCCGGCGCCCTGGCCGCGCCCTTCGCCGCGCTCGCTTCCGGCACCCCGAAGCAGAAGGCGGCCGGCCCGTGGATCGTCAAGACCGGAGGCGCGCAGGCCGTCCCGATCGACGGAGGGAAGTACAAGGTCTGGGTCAAGAAGGTCGGTTCGGGGCCCATTCACGTGCTCACGCTTCACGGCGGCCCCGGCGTCACGCACGAGTACTTCGAGTGCTTCGAGGATTTTCTCCCGCAGGCGGGGGTCACGTTCTGGTACTACGACCAGCTCGGCTCGGGTTTCTCGGACCAGCCGGACGACGCGAGTCTCTGGACCGTCGACCGCTTCCGGGACGAGGTCGAGCAGGTGCGCGCGGCGCTCTCTCTGACGAACTTCTACCTGTTCGGGCAGTCGTGGGGCGGGATGCTCGGCATCGAGTACGCGCTGAAGTACCAGAAGCACCTCAAGGGCCTCGTCATCTCGAACATGACGGCGTCGATCCCCTCCTACATGGCCTACGCGAACGTCCTGAGGAGCCGCTTTCCGAAGGAAACGCTCGACATCCTCGCGAGGTACGAGGCGAAGGGCGAGTTCCACGCGCCCGAGTACGAGAAGGCCGTCTTCGAGACGCTCTACAGACAGCATCTCTGCCGTCTCGATCCGTGGCCCGAGCCCGTGGAACGCACGTTCAAGCACCTCAACGCGAAGGTCTACGAGACCCTGCAAGGCCCGAACGAGTTCGTCGTCAACGGCACGTTCAAGGACTGGGATCGCTGGAAGGATCTGCCGGGGATCACGGTCCCGACTCTTCTCATCGGCGCGAAATACGACACGATGAGCGTCGACGACATCCGGAAGGAAGGCAGCCTCATCCCCCGCTCGCGCGTCCACATCTGCCCGAATGGCAGCCACCTCGCGATGTGGGACGACCAGGAGGACTATTTCCGCGCCCTCATCGGGTTCCTGAAGGACGTGGAGGCGGGGCGGGGACCGAAGGCACGGGCGTAGGCGACGGGCGACGGAGCGCCCTCGTGAACCGGGAATGCGGGACGGCCGTAATAGCATCCAAAAGAAGAGTAGACATGTGAGCGCGAAGCGGTGCGTCCTCCTGTTCTCGAGATCGCCACGCAGGGAAGGGGCCGTGAAGCGCATGCCCGGCCGAGGCCGGCTCTTCGCGTTTTCGGCCCGGCGCGTGGCCCTTGCGACGCGAGCCCTGGACCGGGTCGACCTGATCCTCGCCGGCGACGGTCCGGCTCCGAAGGGGACCCGCGGGCTGCCGCAGCGTGGCCGCGGTTTCGGCGAGCGCCTGAGGAACGCCTTCGAGGACGCGCGTGCGGCCGGCTACGCCGAGATCGTCGCCGTTCCCGGAGACGTGCCCGGGATCTCCGCCGCGCATCTCGACGCCGCATTCCGGGCGCTCGAAACCCGGCACACCGTCCTCGGTCCGTCGCCGGACGGCGGCGTGTGGCTCATCGGACTGCGCCCCGGAACGGCCGCTCTTTCAGATTTCTTCGGAAGCGTTCCGTGGTTGACGGCCGGGGTTTTCCCGGCTCTCGTCCGCCAGTCGCCCGGCGCGGCTGTTCTGGACGCCCTCCTCGACGTCGATCGCCCGTCCGACCTCGCCGCGCTCGCGTCGGAGCCGCGTCTCGACCCCGCCCTCGCGGCGCTCCTCCGCTCCCTGAGGTCCGGCCCTGCCCGTTCCGCGCGCGTTCGCCCGACGCTGAGGAGCCGTTTCCGTCCCGTCGCGCCCGCCCGCGCGCCTCCCGCCCAGCTCGCCGCCTGAAGCTCTCTCTCGCGGCCCGGGACCACTCTCACATTCAGGAGGTTGGCGATGACTGTTCTCGCCGAGCGGACTCCGCTCCACGTCCCCGCGCTTCACACGTTCGCGGAAGACGACGTCTCGTACGCCGTCGACTCCGAGGCGCCGAACTGGATCGCCGCGGACGCGCGGGGCGGACGGCTGCTGCGCGCGATCCGGACGGCCGAGGAGACGGGGGCGCCGATTGCGTTCGGATCCCTCGTCGCGAGGTGGGCCGCCGACCATCAGCTCGAGGCCGGGAAAGCCTGGCTGGAGGTCCACGACTTCCTGCGCGCCGTCGACCGCGCCGGCATGCTGGCGGACGCGCCGTTCGTCCGCGAGCCCTACCCCGGCCGCGCGGCGCTCATCAAGCCGGCCGGGCTCCGCGAGCTCTGGCTGCAGATCAACAATGCCTGCAACCTCGCGTGCACGCACTGCCTCGTCTCGTCGGGCCCCGGCGGCGCTCCGGGCATCGACCCCGCGGCCCTCGTGCGGCTCGTCGACCGGGCGAAGCAGCTCGGAATGGAGCGCCTCTACGTCACGGGCGGCGAGCCGTTCCTCCGAAAAGACATTTTCGATCTCGCGAAACGCGCGACGGAATCCCACGGCGCCGAGATGATCGTCCTCACGAACGCCACCGTCTTTTCGGGCGCCGTGAAGAAAGGCCTCGAGACGCTGAACCGCGCGAAAGTGAAGTTCCAGGTGTCGATCGACGGGGCAAGCCCCGAAACGAACGACCCGATTCGCGGCGCCGGCACATTTGCCAGGGCGCTCGACGGCGCGAAGCTCCTCGCGGACATGGGCTTCGACGTCTCGCTGACGACGGTCACGACCGAGGAGAACCTCGCAGAGCTCACGGAGATCCCCGCTCTCGTCAAGCGCGTCGGGGCGAAGAGCCAGCACCTCATGTGGAGCCACAAGCGCGGCCGCGCGATCGAGAGCCAGAACGGATTCTTCCCGGAGAATGTCCCGCTTCTCAAGGCCGTTCTCGCCGTCGTCGACGAGGCGGCGCGCGAGGGGACGACGCTCGACAATCTGGAGGCGATCAAACGGCGCGTGAACGGCGTGCCGGGCATCAAGTACGACCTCGGAAACGGGGGCTGGGACTCGATCTGCGTCTACGCCGACGGAAAGGTCTATCCGACGGCGGCCCTCGCGAACGAGCCCGCGCTCGTCTGCGGCGACGTGACGCGGCAGGACCTCGCGGACATCCTCGAAACGTCGCCCGTCGTCAGGGCTCTCCGGGCCGCGACGCTCGCGAAGAAGCCGTCAGTGGGCGCCGACCCGTTCCGCTTCTTCACGGGCGGCGGGGACCTCGAGCACGCGTGGTGCTTCTCGGGCGGCGATTTCCTCGGCGCCGACCCGTACTACCCGCTCTCGGTCGCGCTCACGAAACGCGTCATGACGACGCTCGGCCGCGAGAAGAGCGCGCGCAGGAACGGGCGCTCCGGCTACAGCGCGCCGCTCGTCCTCCATGCGATGGGCGAGGGCGCGATCGCCTGCGGCACGGCGGACGGCGCCCTCGCCGAGGAGCCCGTCCTCACGCTTCATTCCAACTGCGTGCTTTCCTTCGACGTCGACAAGCCGCGCGCGAAGGTGCGCGAGTTCTACGGCGCGGCCGCCGAGACGCCCCTCGCCGAGCTGTGCTGTCCCACGAAGTACGACGATTCCGCCGTCTCCCACATCCCGCGGGACGTGATCGACCGCTTCTACGGGTGCGGCTCGCCCATGACGACCGCGGGCATCCGCGAAGGCGAGACCGTCGTCGACCTCGGCTCGGGCGCCGGAATCGACGTCTTCATCGCGGCGAAGTTCGTCGGGAAGGCCGGCAGGGCCATCGGCGTCGACATGACGCAGCGGATGCTGTCGGTGGCGCTCGAGAACAAGCCGAAGGTCGCCGTGGCGCTCGGCTACGACGTCGTCGAGTTCCGCGAAGGGTTTCTCGAGCAGATTCCGGTGGAGTCGAAGACGGTCGATCTCGTCACGTCGAACTGCGTCGTGAACCTCTCGCCCGACAAGGCGCGCGTCTTCGAGGAGATCTGGCGCGTGTTGAAGGACCACGGACGCATCGTGATCTCGGACATCGTCTCGGAGACGGAGGTCCCGCCGCGTCTCAGGACGAACCCGCGGCTCTGGGGCGAGTGCCTCGTCGGCGCGCTCACGCAGGAGGGCTTCCTGGCCGGCCTCGAGCGCGCCGGCTTCCACGGCCTCGAGATCCTGAAGAAGAGCTACTGGAAGGACGTCGAGGGGTACCCGTTCTTTTCCGTGACGGTGCGCGGCTTCAAGTTCGAGAAGACCTCGGGCTGCGTCTTCAAGGGCCACCGGGCGGTCTACCTCGGGCCGGGCAAGGCCTTCGTCGACGAGGAGGGCCACCAGTTCCCGCGCAACGAGGCCTACGAAGTGTGCACCGACACGGTCGCGAAGCTCTCGCATCCGCCGTACAAGGGTTTCTTCGCGATCCTCGAGCCGGGTGAGGAGCGCGCCGGCTACGCGTGCAGCGCGCCCGGCGCCGACGGGACGGTGTGCTGCTGATGGGCATCGTCCTCGTCCTACTGACGCTCGGCCTCGCGTTCGCGAACGGGGCGAACGACGTCTCGAAGGGCATCGCGACGCTCGTCGGCTCGGGCACGACGAAGTACCGCGCCGCCGTCCTCTGGGGCACGGCCTGGACGGTCGCCGGCGCGCTCGCCGCCGCCGTCGCGTCGCAGGGGCTCGTCGCGACGTTCACCGGCAAGGGGCTGCTCGTGAATCCGCCTACGGGGAGCGCGTTCCTCCTCTCCGTGGCGTGCGGCGCGATTGGATGGCTCCTGTTCGCGAACGCGACGGGCCTGCCGGTCTCCACGACGCACGCGCTCGCCGGGGCGCTCTGCGGCGCGGGGGTCATGGCGGCGGGCGCCTCCGGCGTCGCCTGGACGGGCGTCGCGAAAAAGGTGGCCCTGCCGCTCGCGCTCTCGCCCCTGCTTTCCCTCGGGCTCATGCTGATTCTCGCGCCCGTCGTCGTGCCGGTCTTCCGCCGCGCGCATCGTTTCTGCGTCTGCGTCGAGCGGCGCGAAACGCTGCCCGCCGCGGCGGGCGCGGCGCTCGCCGCTCCCCTTCCCGCGCTGGAGCTCGTCGCGGCGTCCGACTGTCCGCAGGAGACGCTCGTCCGCGTGGGACTCCTCGACTCGCTGCACTGGACCTCCGCCGGCGCGACGAGCTTCTTCCGCGGCCTCAACGACACGCCCAAGATTCTCGCGCTCGGCGTCGCGGCGACGGCCGGAGTCGGGATCTCCGGCCCCGCGTTCTACGCGCTCGTCGCTTCGGCCATGGGCCTCGGCAGCATCGTCGGCGGCTTTCGCGTGACCGAGACGCTCGCGAAGAAAGTCACACGGATCTCGCACGACGACGGCCTCCTTGCGAACCTCACGACCTCAGGGTTCGTGTGCGCGGCGTCCCTGTGGGGGCTCCCGGTTTCGACGACGCACGTCTCCTCGGGAGCGATCCTCGGCATCGCGGCCGGGTCGAAGGGCCCGGGCCCCAACTGGAAGACGGTGCGCGAGATGCTCCTCGCGTGGGTCATCACCCTGCCCGTCGCGGCGCTCGTGGCCGCCGTCGCCTTCCGCCTCCTGGCCTGAGGCGGGCGACGACGCGATGAACGCCGACGAAGGCAACGTGCTGCTCGAGCTGGCGCGCGAGGCGATCGCCGAGTGCTTTGGAGGCCCGAAGGTTGTGAAGCCTCCGAAGAGCGGCTTCCTCGACCAGCCTGGCGCGGTCTTCGTCACCCTGCGCGACCCGCAGGGCGAGCTGCGGGGTTGCATCGGCAGCATTCAGGCCCACCGCAGGCTCTTCGACGACGTCACCCACAACGCCAGGGCGGCCGCCTTCGACGACCCGCGGATGTCGCCGGTGACGCCAGCGGAGCTGGGCTCGCTCCACATCGAGGTCTCCGTGCTGTCGGAGCTCGAGCCGCTCGAGGTGAGCGACGAGGAAGACGCGCTGCGAAAGATGAGGCCGGGGGTCGACGGCATCGAGCTGTCGGCGCTGGAGCGGCGGGCTGTCTTCATCCCCAAGATGTGGGAGCAGCTCCCGGAACCCCGCGAGTTTCTGTATTCCCTCAGGCGGAAGGCCGGGCTGCCGAACCAGTGGGTGCGGGGGACCCGCCTGCGCCGCTTCACCGCCGAATCCTTCGGCGAGCCGGAGAAGTCGTGAGTTCTGCCCCCGCCCCTCAGCCCTTCGCGGCCTTCGTCGCCCTCACGAAGGCGCTCATGAACTTCCCGTCGACGAGGGGTCCCATCGCGTCCGCGTCGATGCCCGCCGCCGAGAGGAAGTCGCGCGCGTCCTCGATCGTGTAGATCCGCGTCGGGGTGATCGAGATGTCCGAGAAGCCGGCCTTCTTCAGCTTCGCCTCGAAGTCCTTTTCCTCGAGGGCGCCCGCGAGGCAGCCGATCCACAGCTCGACGTTCTTCCGCACGTCGGCCGGCACCTCGCCGCGCACGACGACGTCCGACACCGCGAACCGGCCGCCCGGCCTCAGCACGCGGAACGCCTCGGCGAGCGCGCGCTCCTTGTCGGCCGAGAGGTTGACGACGCAGTTCGAGATGATGACGTCGACGCTCGCGGAAGGCAGAGGGATGTTCTCGAGCTCGCCCTTCAGGAACTCCACGTTCGTGACGCCCGCCACGCGCTGGTTCTCCCTCGCGAGGGCGAGCATGTCGTCCGTCATGTCGAGGCCGTAGACCTTCCCCGACGGCCCGACCCGGCGCGACGAGAGGAGGACGTCGATGCCGCCGCCCGAACCGAGGTCGAGGACGGTCTCCCCTTCGTGAAGCTCGGCAAGGGCCGTCGGGTTGCCGCAGCCCAGCGACGCCGAAACCGCCGCGGAAGGCAGGCCGAGCGTCTGCGCGCCTTCGTAGAGATTCGATGTGATGGGGTCTTTCGCGCCCGCGATCGCCGACGCTCCGCCGCAGCACGCGCTGCCGCCCGTCGCCGCGCGCCGCGCGGCCTCCCCGTACTTCTCCTTGACGATGTCTTTCAGGCTCGTTTCCGACATGGGGACCTCCTGAGATCAAGAATCCTTGATGCTTATCTCCTCCCTCAATATATCAACGGAAATTGATTTGTCAAGGGACTGGAACGGGTAGGCCGAGGGGCGGTGTGCCCTCCGACGCACGCGCGTGCTGTCTGAGCGAAGCGAGTTCACGCGCGAAGGAGGGGGGCATACCGGCCCGAAGGTCGCGCACGCGCGGGCGTCGGGAGGCACACCGGCCCGCGCTCCGCCATCGCCGCGCTCCGCTAACCCCGCAGCGCCCGGATCTTCTCGAGGTGGCTGTCGTCGTGGCCCGCGAGGACCTCGGCGAGCTGCTCGAGCGTGAGCTCCCCACGCTTCGGGTGGAGGCCCGTGCGCCGCCACGCCGCCTGTGGGAGCGCACGCAGGAGCACCAGCGTGTCCTCCCTGAGCCGCCGGAACTCCTTCGCGACGGCCGAAGGATCCGATTCGGCGTACTTCAGGCTCGACGCGGCCCGGTCGTTGTCGAGCATCCAGAACGCCGGGCGCTCCCCGAACGCCATGCCCGTAAAGCGCCCCTGATAGACGCGTTCGATGTCGCGCACATGCGCGGCGTTCTCGATCATCGACCATTTCCCGGAGGGGGGACGGCGCCGCAGCGCTTCGTCCGTCACGCCCTTCAGGGCGGCGGCGAGCGCGGCAGGAGCGGCCGACAGCCGATCGAGAAGGGCGGCCCGACGCTTGATCGCGTCGATCTGCGAGAGGTGCGCCGCGTCGTTCCCGACCGCGTGCCGCACGACCAGGTCGTCGATCGTGAGCCGGCCCGCGGTCTCGTGGATTCCCGCGCGCCGCCATTGCTCGGGCTTCGACTTCTTCAGGAGCCGGAGGCTCTCGCGGCGCAGGCGCATCCAGTCTCTGAGGACGTCTCCGGCCTTCTGGGCCCGGTAGTCGCGCTCGATCGCGAGGGCATCGCCGTTCAGGTCGGGGAGCCGCGGCTCGGGCTCGGCGAGAATGCGCGTGTACCTTTCGAGATACCCCTCGCGCTCCATGTCGCGCATGTGGCACAGGATCTCGAGGATCGACCACTTGCCCGGCGCCGGCGTGAAGAGGAGGACCTTTTTGGGCACGCCGTGGAGCGCTTCCTTCAGGGCGGCGGGCGTGGCCGCGAGCGTTTCGAGGTGGCGGGCGCGTTCGTTCACGCTGAGGGACGTCGGTTCAGGCATCGGGTGCTCCCGTGATGGCGAGGCGCTCTCCCGGCTCCGGGAAGAGCAGCTCCTGTGGTTTGAGGCGCGACAAGAGCGCGTCGAGGACGAGCGCTCCCCAGTCGCCGCGGCGGGCCGGATCGAGCGCGACGTGAGGCACGCCCCACACCGCGAGCGTCTGCTCGATGGACTCGTCGATCTCGCGCTGGAACGCGTGGTCGGTGTCGCGCACGCCGTCGAAGCGCGGGTCGCCGACGATCGGAACCTTGAAGAGCGCGTCGTACGTCCTCGTCCAGCTCCTCACGAGCTCCTCGAGGACCGCCTCGGAAGGGGCGCCCGTGAACGCGCGCCGCATGTAGCAGAAGTTGTCGAGGACCGCGCGGTCGCAGAGCACGGCGTCCGCCTTCGCCTCGGCCTGCAGCTCCCAGGCGATCTGGGTGTGCAGGATCCACGACTGCGCCTTGACCGTCGTCTCGCGGTTGATGGGCAGAGGGCATTCGCGCGCCACCTCGCGGACGAGCTCCACGGACAGGTCCCTTTTCTTCAGGGCCGCCGCGAGGTCGTAGCAAAGCGTGGTCTTCCCGACGCCGTGAGTGCCGATGAACGCGACCTTCATTCCGCTCCGGAGAATATCAGCGTGCGCGCGTGCAGGTTCTCAGCCGGGTGGCGGGAGCCCGACTTCCGCGAACAGCCTCTCCGTGTCCTCGCCGAGGCGCGGCGGCGCGACCGGCGCGGGGTCGGCGAAGCCGTCGAGGAAAAAAGGCGGCCGGATCGTGGGCACGGTCCGCCCGCCTCGTGTCGCCTCAAGGACCGATCCCAGCGCCGTCGCCTGAGGCGAGCGAATCGCCTCGAGCACGCCCGCGACGGGCCCGGCCGGAATCCCGGCGGATTTGAAGCGCTCGAGCCAGGTCGCGCGCGTCTCTTTCGCGAAGAGGGACGCGAGGACGGGGACGAGCGCTCCCCGGTTGACGACGCGCGCGGCATTCGTCGAGAAGCGCGCGTCCCGCGCGATGTCCTCCCGCCCGAGGACTCTTCCGCACAGGGCCTCGAACTGCCGGTCCGTCCCGACGGCGAGAAGGAATCCTCCGTCCGACGCTTCGAAGGCGCGATACGGCTCGATCGTCGCATGGGAATTGCCGTGGCGCGTGGCCTCCCGGCCCGTCACGAGAGCCGAGAGAGCGACGTTGACGAGCGCGGCGAGTCCGGTCGAGACGAGATTCGTCTTCACGTGCGACCCGGTACCGTCGCGTTCGCGCGCATGGAGCGCGCCGAGGATCGCCGTCACCGCGGACCAGCCGGCCAGGACGTCGACGACCGCGACGCCCACCTTTTGAGGAGCCCCGTCCTCCAGCCCCGTGATCGACATGAGCCCCGTCGCCCCCTGCGCGAGGAGGTCGAACCCCGGCTCGCCGGCTTCCGGCCCCACGTCTCCCGCGCCCGAGATCGAGCAAGCGACGAGGCGCGGATTCAGCGCGCGGAGCGACTCGACCCCGAGACCACGCCTCTCGAGCGCGCCCGGAAGGAAGTTCTCGACGAGAACGTCCGCCTTCGCGGCCCAGCGCCGCACGAATTCGGCGCCCGCCTCCGTCCCGAGATCCACGGCAGCCGATTCTTTTCGCCGATTCACCGAGAGGTAGTAGGCCGCCTCACCGTCGAGCGTGGGTGGTTTCCAGCCACGCGAAAAGTCGCCGCCGCGCGGGTCCTCGACCTTGACGACGCGCGCCCCGAGGTCCGCTAGCACCATCGTCGCGACCGGCCCCGCCAGGACGCGCGACAGGTCGAGAACGACGACGCCTTCGAGCGGCGGGCGGCGTTCGCTTCTCATGCGCGAGGGTCCCGTGGCGTGCCGGCGGCGTCATTCATCAGCGTTGCAGAGTCACCGCGCGCCCTCCACGACGAACAGGCGCGATGTCATCCGACCATACCTGAACGCGTAGGTCTTGTTGTCATCTGTCAACGCGGCCCCCAGAGCATTCAGGACACCAGTCCTGTCGGTGGGGGAGACCTCCCGAATCAGGGCGCGGCGGCCAGAGACCAGGTCCAGCCTCTCGAGCCGGTACGGCAGACTGGCAGCACGGAAAAGGTAGAGGGCATGGCCATCCTCGCTCCATCGGATGATTTGGTCGTCACTGGTCAGCCCTGCCACGGGCTGAGCGAAACCATCCCGGATGCGCTGAACAAAGTAGGTCCCGTTCGGTTTCGAGCAAAGGACTTTCAGACCATCCGGAGATACCTTGCCGTTTGTCGTTGCCTCTGGTGTGATCGGCCGCGGCAGGCCACCCGAGAGGTCCTGCTCATAGCACCGGGACGCCTTGCCAACTTCGTTGCCACAGACCAGGACGCTCTTGCCATCCGGAAACCAGCTGGCCGATTGGTAGGCCTCCAGGTCACCTCGTGGGAGGCGCCGAGTCTCTCCAGAACCGGTTGGGTGAACGACCAGCTGCGGCGGCGCGTAGACGATGGCCAGAGCCGACTTCCCGTCCGGTGAGAGGCCGCAGGGATAGCCCTCTCCGAGGCGTACGACGGGGCCGCCATCGGTTTTCCGAAGGCAGACCGCATAATTCGGGCCGGCGGCGGAGGACGCGTCGCCGAAGAGCAGCATTTGTCCATCCCGCGAGAAAAACGGGCCGAAAGAGTAATCGAGCCAGGAGAGATCGCGCTCGGCGCTTGCACCGGGTGCCAGGACGGAGATCTCGTTCCGACGGTCGTCTTGTGTCACGAGCCAGTGTCCAGTGCGGGAAACGTCGTGCATCGTCAACCCCCCAGCGCTGCCAAGCGCGACTCGCCGATGTCCGGAGAGATCGATCCCGTAGAGGGTGTAGCCTCCGCCTTTCTTGCTGGCGGTAAAGAGAATCTCGTCGCCTGCCGGAGACCAGGCGAGGCCTTCTTCTCCCCAGTAGTCGCTGGAGAGGAGCGTGTGGTTTCCCGCCCGGTCCACGAGGATGACTGACCCGCGTTTGTTCCCCGGGGAGGGGTGCTCGAAGAGGGCGATCGGGTCGCCTCGGGGCGAGACACGGATGTCACTCAGGTAGCCCGCGGTCTCGTAGAGAACCTTGCCGATCGGGAACTCCAACCGATCCTTCCCCTCCGCGGTACGCAGGATGGCCAGGTCGGAACCGTCCGGCGACCAGTCGGCTTGATGAACCTCGTCGAGGATCTCCCGGGGGGCGGTGCTTCCGAACGAGACCCTGGCGAGAGTGCCCGTGAACAGCCGGTGATTGATGAAGCGGGCGTTGGTCAGGACGGCCAGCTCCCCCTTGGAAGAGATCGACAGGAGGTGCGTACGCTCGAGACCGTAGGGGCGTGGCTCGGGATACTCTGGGCGGATCGTGAACAGCTCCGGGACGTTACCCTCGAGCGCCGCGCTGTAGACGACCGTTTCGCCGTCCGGCGCGAAGGCGGCCTGGAAGATCGCCTGCGGACGGAAGCTCATCTGTCGGAACGTGATCCCTGCAGCCGAACGTCGCTCCGTCTTTTGACCCGTTCGGTACGACGCGACGGCGGCGACACCCAACGCGGCCGCGAAGGCAATGACAGTGAGCCACAGACGCGAGCCCCTGCGCGCGACAGCGACCGATGACCCGCGCGCGACGGCTGACTCGGAAAACGTCTGAAGGTCGAAGGCAATATCCCGCGCGGACTGGAAGCGCTCCCCCGGTTTCTTCTCCAGGCAGTGCTGAACGATGCGCTGCAGCTCGGGCGACGGCCCGGAGACACTCGCAGCGATCTCCGGCGGGTCCTCCTTCAGGATCGCCGCCATGCTTTCCGCCGCCGTCTCGCGCCTGAACGCCTGCCGCCCCGTGAGCATCTCGTACAGCACGGCGCCGAACGAGAAGATGTCCGAGCGGTGATCCGCCGCTTCGCCCCGCACCTGCTCGGGCGACATGTACCCGACGGTACCCATCACCGTGCCGGGCTCGGTGTGCCGCTCGAGCGTCTGCAGGCGCGAGTCCGCTTCGCCGCCCGGGCTCGTCTGCTTCGCGAGGCCGAAGTCGAGCAGCTTCACGCGCCCCTCGCCTGTCACGAAGACGTTCTCCGGCTTCAGGTCGCGGTGAACGATCTTTTTCTCATGGGCCGCGGCCAGCCCCTCGGCCATCTGCACGGCGAGATCGACGGCCTTGCGGGCGGGAAGCGCTCCCTGCTCGAGGCGCGCGCGCAGAGTCTCGCCTTCGAGGAGCTCCGTGACGAGGAGGTGGCGAGTCGAGGAGGGAGCCGGACCGGGGATTTCTTCGAATGAATAGACGGCCGCGATGTTGGGGTGGCTCATCGCGGCGAGCGCCTTCGCTTCCCGCTCGAATCGAGCCCTGGACTCTTTACCTTCCAGGAAATCCTCGGGGAGGACCTTGACGGCCACGTCGCGGTCGAGCTTCGTGTCCCGCGCCCGATACACCTCCCCCATTCCTCCCGCCCCGAGAGGCTCGAGGATCTCGTAGGGGCCGAGCTTGGAACCAGAGGCCCATGTCATCGGCGCCGCCCCGAATCCTCGAGCGTCATGAGCCAGAGAGAGGAGCCTCCGTTGCCGCGGCAGTAATAGAGATAGCGCCCGTCGGGCGAAATCGTCGGCTCCTCAAGGAACAGGCCCGCCTCCGGAAAATGGGTGACCTGCTCGAGCGGTCCGCCGGCTGCCGGAACCCTGCAGATGTTGCGGTGGCTCGGCTGGATGTAGATCCACTTGCCGTCGGGCGAGAAGAACGGGTGCCGCATCCGCTCGTAGCCGGTCGTGAGCTGCTGCATGGGGCCGCCCGAGGCCGGCACGCGGAAGAGCTGGTTGACGCCGTCCTTCGCCGCCACGACGGCGATCCACTTTCCATCCGGCGAATATAGGCTGTCGAACTTCTGGCCGGACGAGTCGGTGAGCGGGCTTCTCTTGCGCGTCGCGAGGTCGAAGGAAAAGACCTGTTGCACGTCGCCGGCGAAGTCGACATACACGATCTTCTTACCGTCCGGCGAGGGATTGATACTGGTCGCCCCCTGTGCCTGCCGCGGGAAGAGTTCCTCCGCGTAACTGCCGTCCAGCGCAACCATCCAATTTGAGGTTCGACCCGCGGCCTGACTGCGGCTGATCAGCAGTTGCTTCCCGTCGGGCATCCAGACGGGACTGACCTGCCCGAAGTCCTCTCCGGGGAGCGGAACCCTCGCGTTGTGACGGCTCTCAAGATCGAAAACCCTCACTTCCAGGTGCCCGAGCAGGTCACTCACGAGGGCGACCCGGCGACCATCCGGCGAGACGCTCGGATAGCTGTCGGTGACCTGGCCGCTCGAGAGGGGCTCTTCCGGTCCGGCAGGCGCCCCGCCGCCCGGGGCCAGCGGCAGCCGCACGAGGTTGCGCGAGGACTCCAGCTCCACCAGAACGATCTGCAAGGCATGGCGCGAAATGGCGAGCGAGAGAAAGTTCGTCGTCATCAGGTTGACGGTCGTCGGACCCGTCGCGGCCGGGCCGGCGGCCGTGACCTCGACGAACTGAATGCGGCTGCCGCCCCGGGAATCGCGCACGCAGAAGTAGAGGCGATTGGAAGAGGCGTCCCAGGCGTGTCCGAAGCCGTCGGGAAGGAAATGCGCTTCGCCGTCCGAGGTCGGAATCAGCCGAATTCCGTCCGGCTCAACCTCGATGCTGATCCATCTTCCATCCGGCGAGCAGGCGATCCGTGTGATTTCCCATGTAGACTTCTCGGTCGGCAGCACGACGCGCGCCGGGCCTCCTCCCGCGGATACCTCGAGGATCGACCGCGCGTTCTCGGGTCCGCTGACATACAGGATCGCCGAGCCGTCCGGGCGCCACACCGGGAAGTTGGCGTTGAAGGCCAGGCGCCGCGCCGCGCCTCCCAGGGTCGGGACGACCCAGAGATCTCCGCCGTAGGTACGGACATTCCAGCCGTATGTGCCTCCGATCTTCACGAGACCCGTCTGTGAAGAGCGGGTCGAAATGAAAGCGATCGCGCTTCCGTCTGGAGAGAATGCCGGCTGCACGTCCTGCGCGGCATCCTTCGTGACGTTGACGTCCTCGTCTCCTCCGACGCGTCGAACGTAGATCTCGAAGTTGCCGCTGCGGTTGGAAGCGTAGGCAAGGAGACTGCCGTCGGGCGACCAGGCCGGCCACTCGGAGGTGGCTCCGTCTCGCGTGAGGCGAGCGAGCTTCACGGCGACGGGGCCACCGGGCACCGTGCGACGCACCGTGACCTTCCACGTCGCGAGTGCGGCCAGCGCCGCGGCCGCAAGGGCGGCCGCTACGGCCCAGGAAATAGCGAGCGATCTTCCGCTCCCCCGCACGGACGACGCCGGACCGCTCCGACCTGCAGCGGGATCTGGAACCGCAGCTGTGCTCAGCTCTTCGAGTTCGAGTCTCGCATCCGCGATGTCGTGGAGGCGCTGACGGGGGTCTTTCTTGAGAGACCTTCGAAGGAGGGAGATCACGCGCGGCGGCGTGCCGGGTGGGAGAAGCGAGAAGTCCGCGTCACCTCGAAGAATTGCGGCCAGAGTGTCGGAAACCGTTTCTCCTTCGAAAGCCCGGCGGCCCACGAGCATCTCGTAGAGCACGCACCCGAACGCCCAGACGTCCGTCCTCTTGTCGAGGGCCTTGCCTCGCGCCTGCTCGGGGCTCATGTAGGCGGCGGTCCCGAGAATCATCCCCGCCGCGGTTCCCCGCGCCGTGAGGGTCGGGGACTCGGTTCCGCCCGCTGCGGACCCCGGCTTCGAAGGATCTCCCTCGAAGATCTTCGCGAGGCCGAAGTCCAGCAGCTTCACCTTGCCGTCGGGTGTGACCTTGACGTTTGCGGGCTTGAGGTCGCGGTGGACAATACCCTTCTCGTGCGCGGCCTCGAGCGCCCCGGCAATCTGCTCCGCGTACGAAAGAGCTTCCTCGAGTGGAAGAGGCCCGGAGGAATTCCGCCCGGCGAGGTCGTCGCCTTCGACGAGCTCCATGACGAGGAGGTGGCGCCCGGAAACTTCTTCGAAGGAGTAGATGGCAGCGATTCCGGGGTGGTTGAGCGCCGCCAGAGATTTTGCTTCTCTCTCGAAACGGGCCACGCGGTCTTTGTCCTCGAAGAACTCCTCGGCCAGGACCTTGATCGCGATGTCTCTCCCGAGCCGCGCGTCCTTCGCCCGGTAGACCTCACCCATCCCGCCCGCGCCGAGCGGCGAAAGGATCTCGTAGGGGCCGAGTCGGGTACCGGGCGCGAGGGTCAAGTTGCCGACAGCTTACAGCCCGCCGATCAGAACAGCGGGCGCTTCACGACGAGGATCGTCGTGTCGTCGGAGGGTGTTCCCTCGCCCACGTGCAGGCGCCAGTCCGCGAAAAGAGCTTCGACGATCGAATCGGCCGGCCGGCGCCAGAGGCTCGTGGATTCGAGGACCGTCCGCGGCCGGTCGAATCCGTACGGCTCGTCGAAGCGGTCGGGCCCCTCGAAGAGCCCGTCCGAAGCGATGACGAGAACGCCCCCCCTGGGGATTTCGAACGGGAGGTCCGTGTACGTTCGATTCGGGCCCTGGCCGAGCGGGAGGCCCGAGCCGGCGATCTCGGAGGTCCTGCCCTCGTTCAGCAGGATCGGGAACGGATGGCCTGCGTTGGCAAGGACGCCGGCTCCCGTCGCCGGGTCGAGACGCAGGAGCGCGACCGAGGTGAAGAGCCGGGCGGTTCGCCCCATGCGCAGGACGCGGTCGATCTCGACGAGGATCTCCGAAGGCGTGCGCCCCGCCTTCACGAGGCTCGCGAGCGCGGCCATGACCATCGCCTGCTGGATGCCGCACGAATAGCCGTGCCCGGACACATCGCCTGCCGCGATCCACAGCGCCCCCGACTCGTCCCGCACGAAGTCGTACAGGTCGCCGCCCGCCTCCGTCGCGAGGATCGTCTTCACCGAAAGCTCGAGGCCGGGCACGGCCGGCGGCTTTTCCGGCAGCAGCGAGAGCTGCATCCGCGACAGGAGGTCCATCTCGTACTTGACCCGGCGCTCGGACTCGAGGCGCCTCACGTAGTGGGGCGCGTCGAGACGGCCCTCCTCGTCGCGCTCCTTTCGCGCGAGCCCGGCGGCTCCCGCGGCGGCGATCGCGAGGAGCGGCACCACCGTGAGGAGCGCCGGGAAGAGGTTCCCGTCGAAATGGAGGCACGCGACCAGGGCGTCGCGCAGGAGCGCGGAAGAGACGGCCGCCACGAGGAGCGCCGCGAGCCCATACCGGTCGAACGCCAGGAGAAGCACCGTCGCGAGCGCGAGCGGGAGCGCGAAAGCCGCGCCCCACGGGTGGAGCGGCATGGCGATCGAGAGATAGAGGGCGTAGAGGACGGCCGCCGCGACGCTGGCAAACCGGCGTGGCAGGACGAAGCGCAGGAGCGCGATGAGCAGGATGAAGAGCGCCGTGTCGAACGCGCCCTCGAAGAAAGGGCCTTTCTGCGGTTGAAAAAGAGGATACGGAAACGACGGCGACGACGGCCACGCACCCTGCGCCGCCGCGAGGGCGGCCGACGAGAACGCGAGCAGCGAGACTCCCACGAGCGCGGCGCCCGCGCCGAGGCCCGCGAGAATCGCCCGGCCGCCGCGCGGCCCGAGGCGCCCGGCCGCAAACGAGTCGAGACTCGTCGTGAAGCCGGGCACCGTGTCGCGCAGGAGCGACTCGGCCACCGTCCACAGGCCGAGCAGATAGAGGAGCGAGAAGAGACGGACGCCGATGACGAACCCGATGAGGCCGCCCGCGCTCGCGTCCTCGGCGGAAAAGCCTCCGGCGATCTCGTAGACCGCCGCCAGAAGGACGAGCACGATCCCGACCCTGTAGCCCAGGCGGCGCTTGTAGAGCAGGATTCCGAACGAAACGACGACCAGGAGGAAGAGGAGCATGGAGGGCAGGAGCTTGTAGATCTGCCTCGTGATGCCTTGCGCGTTGAAGCGATGCGGCGCTTCGGGATCGGAAAGCTCGCGTCCCACGGAAAAGCTCAGGTTTGCGCGCTCCGAGAGAACGAGCCCTTCGGCCGGCCTGCCGGGCGCGGGTGCGAGCGGACGAACCCTGATGAACGTGTTCGACGCGTCGAACGTGAACTCCCCCTGGGCCCTCGGCCGGCCCGCCGCGAGCACCTCCTCGATGCGGTCGAAGAAGGCGCGCCTGGCGCTCTGGGTCTTCGGGTCCGAGGTCTGGAAGACCGAGCCGGCCGGATTCCATTCCAGCGCCTCGAGCGTGCCGTCCGGGAAAAACGCGAGGCGCGCGGGCCCCGAGCCCGCCCCCGGGACGGCGAGAGTCCCGGACACGGTCCAGGCCACCGCGCCGCCCGTCGCGTCGAGATAGGAGCGGGCTTCCGAGCGGAGGCGGCGGTACGCGCGCTCGAACGAGCTCCCGAGGCTCGGCCGCGCCTCGAGGCCGAGCGACGCATGGGAGAACGAGCCGCCCGCCGCCGTGACGATCCTGCGAGCCTTTTCCACGGCGTCCGCGGGGCGCGGCGGCGCCGGGCGCCACTCCGGAAGAACCCGGAAAGCGGCGAAGAGCCCGGCCGCGAGGAGGACGAGCCCGGCGCCGAGCGCGGCGAGAGGAACGCGCGGGGCGCTCAAGAGCGCGAGCCGACGGGGGTCAGCACGAGCCCCGCCGTCATCTCGAGCATGCGGTCGATCGCGCGCTTCGCCTTCACCCGCACCGCTTCGGGAACCTCGAGAACCGGCGCGAGGTCGCGCAGGCAGAGATACAGCTTCTCGAGCGTGTTGCGCTTCATGTGCGGGCAGGTGTTGCACGCGCAGTCCGCGTCCGGCGGCGCGGGAATGAGCGTCTTGCCCGGCGCGGCGCGGCGCATCTGGTGGAGGATCCCTTCCTCGGTCGCCACGATGAACGCCTCCTTCGGCGACGTGGCGACGTGCTTCAGGAGACCCGATGTGGAGGCCACGAGGGCCGCGTGGCGCAGGATCCTCTCCTCGCACTCCGGATGCGCGATGACCTCCGCCTCGGGATGGCGCGTCATGAGGTCGACGAGCTTCTTCTCCGAGAACGTCTCGTGAACGATGCAGGTGCCCGGCCACACGACGAACTTGCGGTTCAGCTTCTTCTCGAGCCACGCGGCGAGGTTGCGGTCCGGCGCGAAGACGACCGGATCGGGGATCTGCCGAAGGATGACCTCGGCCGAGGACGACGTCACGACGACGTCCGAGAGCGCCTTCACGCCCGCCGAGCAGTTGATGTAGCTGACGACGGTGTGTCCCGGATAGTTCCGCAACCACTCGCCGAAGAGCGGCGCCGGGCAGCCGTCGGCGAGCGAGCAGCCCGCCTCGAGGTCCGGCACGACGACCGTCTTCTCCGGCGTGAGGATCTTCGAGGTCTCCGCCATGAAGTGCACGCCCGCGAATGCGATGACCCGCTCCGTCACCTGCGTCCCCCGGCGCGCCAGCTCGAGCGAGTCGCCCACGAAGTCGGCGAGATCCTGGATCTCGGACTCCTGGTAGTAGTGCGCCAGAACGACCGCGTTTTGCTCCCTCTTGAGGCGGCGGATCGCGGCCTCGAGGTCGAGCGACGGGTCCAGGGGCGCGGGTCGGGCGAGCGGAAGCGCGCTCATGCGCGGGATCTTACCGCCCGGCTCCGGGGGGCGGCCCTCCCTTTGCTACACTCGCGCGACCGGGCCGGCCCCTCTCAGGCCCGCGAATCTCCATGAGCGCCCAAGTGAGGGTTCTGGCCCCGTCCCAGCCGTCGCAGTGGATCGCAAATCCGCGCTGGGACCTCGTTTGCCTGACTCTCTCGGCGGCCATCGTCGCTGTTCCGCCGCTCGTTCACTCGCTCGGCAAGACCACGGCCGGCGGAGTGGACCTCCTCATCACGCTTCTCATCGGCGGCCCGCACATGTACGCCACGTTCCTGAAGACGGTCTTCGAGCCGCGCTTCCGGCAGATCCACCCGGCGCTCACGTGGGCGCCCGTCGTGATCGTTCCGATCGGCGTCACCCTCGGCGCCGTCTACGCTTTCGGCTGGCTCCTCACCTTCTTTTTCACGTGGGCCTCCATCCACGTGTGTGATCAGGCCTCGTACATCGGCTATCTCTACCGCGAGAAGGGGGGCGCCGCCCGCCCGTGGCAGCGTCTGCTCGACTTCTCCGTCGTGATCATGTCGCTGTACAGCTATGCGATGTACCGGCACGTCGCAGGCACGTTCCGCATCGGCGAGACGACGCTCTGGTTCCCGGCGTTCCTCAAGCACGCCTGGTTCGCCGACTCCTTTGCCGTCGCCACGGCAGCCCTCATCGCCGCGTGGGTGGTCCTCACCGTGAACCAGGTCCGCCGCCGCGAGCTCGCCGGGCCCTACGCCTTCTTCATGGCGCTCACGATCGGCGTGGCTCTCCTCGTCCCGCGCCTGCCCGAGCTCTCGGTCTCGTTCCAGGGCTTCAACGCGTGGCACTCGTTCCAGTACCTCGGCCTCACGTACCTCATCCTCCGGCAGGACAACCAGGCCGCGGGGGCCGCCTTCGTCCGGAAGATGGCGCAGCCCGGGAAGTTCTTCCGCTACTACGCCTGGAATCTCCTGCTCACGACCGGGGCCACTCTCGTCATCCTGCTCCTCACCGTCGTGCTGCGCCTGCCGGCCGAGCCCAGCTACTACGCCGTCGTGCTCTCGTTCCTCCTCACACACTACGTGCACGACCACGTGCTCTTCGCGCTCGGCAGCACCCGAAGGGGGGTCCGGGGGGAGAGCGGATTCTCCCCCCGGTAGCAGTCCCAAGGCGCCTTGCTTCAAAGACATTTCCGACTCGCCATCGCCACGGTGCTGGTTCTGCTCGTCGGCCTGTCGCCAGAGGCCTCGGCGGCCGCGAAGAAAAAGAAGAAGAAGCGCACGCCCGAGCCCACCGCCGTCCCGCGTCCCGAGGACCCTTACCGCGTCACGATCCCGACGGCCGACGGCGTCACCCTCGCGGCCTCGTACCGTCCCGCCCCGGGCAACCCGAGCGCGCCCGGCGTCCTCCTCATCCACGACTTCTCGCGGGAGCGCCGCGAGTGGGGGCCTTTCGCTGAAGAGCTCCGCGCCCTCGGCTTCGCGACGCTGTCCTTCGACCTGCGCGCCCACGGCGAATCGACGAAGAAGGCCGGTGCGGCGCTCAGGATCTCTCCCTCGCTCCTGAGGGACCGGAACGGCTTCCCCCGCGACGTCGAAGCCGCTTCGGCGTGGCTGAGGACGAAGTCGCCCCGGATCGCCGCGCTCGGCGTCTCGGTCGGCGGATATCTCGCGCTCCTCGCATCGTCGGACCGGCAGGTGGACGCCGCCGTCGCGATCTCAGTGAACGAGCCGCGGGTTCGCCCGCTCGCCGGCGGGAGACAGGTCACGCCTCGCGCCGCCCTGCTTCTCGCCTGCGAGGCCGATCCGGGCCGGTCGGAGTCGGCGCACAAGCTCCTCGCGGCCTCCGCGGAGCCGAAGCGGATGCTCCTCTTCCCGGGCGGCGCCCATAACCTCGCCGTCCTCCGCGAGCATCCCGAGGCGAAGCGGGCCACGCTCGCCTGGCTCGCCGAGCGCCTCGGCGTCCCGCCGCCCGCGCCGGCCCCGCCTCCCGCGAAGTAAGCTCCGCCCGATGACGACGGTCGTCTTCGACATCGAGACGGTGTCGCTGCCCTGGCTCGAGGTCGACCCGATGCTCCGCGAGAAGCTCACGCGCTACGCGGAGGACCACGAGGATTTTCTTAGAAGGAAGAAGGGCGGATCGCTTTCGCCGTATGCCGGCAGGGTCGTCGTGATCGGCATGCAGAATCCCGAAAGCGCGAAAGGCGTCGTCTGGTTCGAAGCGTCCGGCGAGCGCACGAGCGGCCCCTCGGCGGACGGCCTTTTCGAGTACATCGGTTGCGACGAGAAGACGATGCTCGCCGAGTTCTGGGAGAAGGTCGCGAGGTTCGACCGCTGCGTCACGTTCAACGGCCGCACGTTCGACGGGCCGTTCCTCTCCGTGCGCAGCGCCGTCCATGGAATATCACCTTCGAAGAACCTCCTCGGCTATCGGTACTCGATGGACACTCACGTCGACCTCCTGGAGATCCTCACGTTTCAGGGCGCCGTGTCCCGCGATCAGGTTCCCTCTCTCCACGCCGCCTGCGTCGCGTTCGGAATCCCCTCGCAGAAGACGGAAGAGGTCCACGGCTATGCCGTCGGCGACCTCTACCGCGAGGGGCGCGTCCGGGAGATCGCCGACTACTGCCGAAAAGACGTCGAGGCGACGGCCGCGCTGTACTGTCGCCTCGAGACCACCCTGCTGCCGCTGTTCCGGAAGGCGTGAGCGCGGCGCGGCCTTACCGCCAGAAGCCGCCGATCCGGACGCCGAACGGGTCGAAGCGCGGGACCCACAAGGCACCGACGAAGGGCGGGAAGACCCAGCCAAGGTCGTCGATGTAGATGTAGCCGGGGCCCGGACAGTAAGAGAAGAAGCGGCTGCCGGCGAAGAACCGGAACGGAGCGATGTGCCCCCGGCCGGAAAAGAACGCCGGTGGGCGGGAAAACGCGCGCCCGCGAAACTCGTTTCCGCGGAATTCACGGCCTCCGCGGAACTCGCTGCCGCGGAACTCGCGTCCCCGGGATTCGCCTCCACGGAACTCGCGTCCACGAAACTCGTTCCCGCGGAATTCGCCGCCGCGGAAGCCGCGTCCACGGGACTCGCCTCCGCGGAAAGTCTCGCCGCGGGACGGGCGCGTCGCGCGCGCCTCGCCGCGCCGGACCTGGGCATTGGACGGCGGAGCTGCCACCACCAGGACCGCGAGGGCCGCGGCGGACAGCGTCAGGGTGCGCATCAGGGATTTCATGATCGGCCTCTCTTTCTGCCCCGGAGATTCTCTCGGGACACCCTGTCCATTGCAAACGAGAGGCCCACGAAAACCCTGAAAAACCCGTGATGCCGCCCACCGGTGCACGTTTTGGTGCCGCCGAAAAGGGACACCGACCGAAATGCGGCGAGGCGTAACCACCGTGACATCGGCCGAGACAAACGAGGCAAAGAGAGGGCTCTAGACCTCCAGGTCCTTTCGGGCGTTGCTCACGAGGAGGAAGCACAGCCCCGCGAACACGAGCGCGCACAGGACGTCGCCCGTGATTCCATTCTTGAAGCCGCCGTAGAACTTCTCGCCGAGGTCGAGCGTCTCGAGGAGCGTCGGCTTCTCCATGTGGAGGATGGAGTCCCCGAAGAACGCGACGAGCGCGATGAGGACGCCTCCGAGGGAACCGCCCGCCACGAGGCCCGTCGCGTAGAGCATTCCCGAGGACAGCTCGCTCTCCTGCTTCTTGTGCGAGAGCTTCTCGGCGAGCCCCTTCATCATGCCGCCGATCCAGATCGGGAAAGTGGTCGAGAGCGGCAGGTACGCGCCGACGGCCCACGAAAGCGCGTGCGCGCCCGCCATCTGCGCCATGAACGCGAGGAACACCCCCACGATCACCGGCGCCCACGGCAGGTTCTGCG